>JACRCC010000002.1 GCA_016234405.1 Deltaproteobacteria bacterium
GTCGAGGCCCGAGTATGAAAGACTCCTTAGCCGGGTGGCCGCCATACCCGAGGTCGGCAAGGAAAATATCCTCGTCGTAGAGCAAGACGAGGTGATGATAGAGGCGTTCAACACCTTGCTGTGCGAGCATGGGATAATAGAAACGGCACGGAGCAGCGACGAGGCATTCGAAAAACTCAAAGACAAGTACTACGCGGTCATCGTTACGGACGTGGGCGTCGAGTCCGACGACGGGATAGAGTTCTACAAAAAGGCCGTGGAGCGTTTTCCGGGCATAAATAAAAGGTTTTTATTTCTGACCGAATACGACTCCGATTACATGACCTTCCTCGAAAACAACGGTCTCAGATACTTCGAAAAGCCGTCCTCCATAAAGGACATAAAGACCGCCGTGTCCGAGACCATCATGGCCTGCGCCGGCTATGACGCGGGGGGGGGGGGGGGGGGGTAGCTGCCCCGCCGCAGCCTCTCGGCCATGAGAACGTGAGGCCATGAAGGTTATCGGTTATCCCTTATCGGTAAAACGGATAACCGTTTTGTCTTTACCGATAACCGTTTACCGATAACCGAATGGAACATTTCAAAGACGTCATAAAACCAAAAAACTGGCTTGAGTCCTTAAACTGCGCCATCGAGGGCGTGATATACGCATTCAAGACCCAGAGGCACGTGCGCTATCACTACGCGCTCGCCGCCTGCGCGCTCCTTATAAGTTTATTTCTGAAACTGCCGATGGTGGAATTTGCGCTCTTCGCCTTGTCGGTCGTAATACTCCTTTTTGCGGAGATGATAAATACGGCCATAGAAGAGGCGGTGAACCTCATCGAAGACAAACACCACGTATTGGCCAAAAACGCGAAGGACGTCTCGGCCGGGGCGGTCTTGATATCTTCCATAGGCGTTGCGATAATGGGGTACATGATATTTTCAAAATATCTCCATGAACCGATGGGCATGGCCCTGCGCGAGGCGCGCCTTTTCACCGCGCATATCGCGGTGATAGCCCTTCTCCTTGTCCTCATATCGGTCGTGGTCTTGAAGGCCACGCTCGGCAAGGGTCAACCGCTGCACGGGGGGATGCCGAGCGGGCACGCGGCCGTTGCGTTTTCGCTATTCACGTCCGTGAGTCTTCTTACCCTTGAGCCTATGGTGGTCATACTCTCTTTTATCATGGCCGTGATGGTAAGCCACTCGAGGCTCGTGGGCGGCATACACACGCGGTTGGAGATATTCGCGGGGTCCATTCTCGGCCTCGGCCTTACCCTTCTTATCTTCTGGCTTTTCTCCGTAATCGCAAGATGACGAAAAAAATCCTCGCACTATCGGCCTTGACGGGAGCCGTTCTCGTCTTCGCGTTCCCCCCTATCGGGCTTGGGTTCGTCGCGTACTTCGCCTTCGTGCCCCTGATGTTCGCGCTCCACGGGCAAACCCGGCTTCGCGGTCTTGCCCTCGGCTTTATTGCAGGGTTCGTATTTTTCGCCGGCACGGTCTACTGGGTCGTTCATTCGATGTATTACTACGGCGGGGTGCCGGTCTTCATAAGCATCCCGGTGATGTTTGCGCTTGCGGCGTATCTCGCTGTTTACTTCGCGCTCTTTGGGCTTTTCTTTCCGGTCTTTTCGGCCCGCGCCCCCGTCTTTCGCGTCGCGGCGGTCTCCGCCCTGTGGGTCTCGATCGAATACCTGAGGGGCAATCTATTCACGGGTTTCCCGTGGGCGCTGCTCGGATATTCTCAGACTCCGTATCTGCCGGTCATCCAGATAGCCGATATAACGGGCGTATCGGGCCTGTCGTTCATCGTAATGGCAATCAATGCGGCGTTTTTTTTCTCCATCAAAAGTTTTGTGGATAAGGAAAAAACGAGGCCGGTCATTGAATTAGTTACAATCGCCGCGCTCTTTGCCGCAACGCTCATTTACGGTTTTGTGAGGATAGAGCAGGTTGATTCCGAGGCGGCAAAGCGGGGCGGTTTTAAGGCGGCTATCGCGCAAGGCTCAATAGACCAGTCCGTCAAATGGGACAGGTCCCTGCGCTCCAAGACAATCGAGATATATAAATCCTTGAGCATCGAGGCCGCGAAAAAAGGGGCGTCCTTCATGCTTTGGCCCGAGACCGCGGCGCCGTTTTTCCTCGGGGTCAACAAAGATGAGACGGACGCCGTTACGGACGCGGCCGTTCAATCGAAAGCCTATATATTGACGGGCGCGCCCGCCTTCTCCTATAATGGCGACGTAGGCGGATATAAATATTTCAACAGCGCGTATCTCATAGACGGCAAGGGCGCAATAACCGGCAGATACGATAAGTTCCACCTCGTGCCTTACGGCGAGTACGTGCCGCTCAAGAGGTTTTTTCCGTTCATCAAAAAACTCACCGTGGGCGTCGGGGCTTTTGCCGAGGGCAGGGGGCCTTACCCCATAGGCTTTACCGGCGGCGACATAGGCGTCCTTATATGTTACGAGGCCATATTCCCAGAGATTGCGCGTGAGACCGTAAAAAACGGCGCAGCGTTTCTCGTCAACATCACCAACGACGCATGGTTCGGGACGACCTCTGCCCCGTATCAGCACTTCGAGATGTCGCGTATGCGCGCAGTCGAAAATAGGGTTTATATGATGCGCGCCGCCAACACCGGCATCAGCGCGTTCATCGCCCCTTCCGGCAGGGTCATCGCCATGACCGGACTTTTTGAAAGGACGTTCATAGCGGAAAAGGTTGGGATAAAAAACGCCGCACGGATGGGCTTTTACACGCGCTTTGGCGACGTCTTTGCTTACGGGTGTTTGTTGTTTATTGCCGTGTTTTTATTGACGCGCTTGAGAAGAGGAGGACTAATAAAAAATGTTTGAAGAGATAAAGGAAAAGCTCAAAGGCGCAAAGGTCAAATATGACGAGCTGCGGAGTTTTCTTTGACCAGGACGCCAAGAAAAAAGAACTGCTTGAGATAGAGGCGCGCTTGTCCGACGCCGCGCTCTGGGCGGACCAAGCGGCCGCGCAAAAGCTCATGAAGCGAAAGGCCGCGCTCAACGCGGCCGTGCTTGAAGCCGAGCGCATAAGGGCGGCCATCGTTGACGCTGAGGCGCTCCTTGAGCTGGCCGACGAGGCGCACGACGCCGTGACGGCCAAAGAGGCGGAGGAAAGGCTGAACTCCGCCGTCGAGTCCATTAACGCCGTTAGCATAAGGCGGATGCTCGGGGGCACGGACGACAAGTTAAACGCCATAGTGTCCATCCACCCGGGGGCAGGCGGCACCGAGGCGCAAGACTGGGCGGACATGCTCCTGCGCATGTATCTGCGATGGGCCGAGAAAAAAGAATATGCGGTTACGGTCGTAGACATTCTTCCGGGCATGGATGCCGGGATCAAGAGCGTAACGTTCACGGTTGCGGGCGAATACGCCTACGGGTATTTGAAGGCCGAGGTGGGCGTGCACAGGCTCGTGAGGATATCCCCGTATGACGCCAATAAAAGGCGGCACACGTCGTTTGCGTCGGTCTTCGTCTATCCGGAGGTCGCGGACGACATAGAGATAGAGATAAACGAGGCGGACTTGAAGGTTGACACCTTTCGCTCAGGCGGCGCGGGCGGACAGAACGTAAACAAGGTCGAGACCGCCATACGCATAACGCACGTGCCCACGGGCATCATCGTCCAGTGCCAGAACGAGAGGAGCCAGCATAAAAACAGGGCCTTGGCCATGAAGCTCTTGAAATCGCGCCTCTATGACCTGAAGCGGAAGGAGCAGGAGGAGAAGATGCAGGAGTACCACAAGGAAAAACGCGACATCGCATGGGGGTCGCAAATACGCTCGTACGTTTTGCAGCCCTATCGCCTTGTCAAAGACCACAGGACGGGCATAGAGAGCGGCAACGTGGACGCGGTGCTGGACGGGGCGATTGACGCCTTCATAGAGGGGTTTTTGCTCAAACGGAGCGCTGCCCCGTTTTCTTTTGACAAACCTCGCTCGATTACTTAAAATGAAAAATTACACCTTATCCCGGATATTCAGGTCTTTACAGGCGGACGTCAAAAGTGACCGACAAAAATAAGATACGCAATTTTTCGATAATCGCCCACATAGACCACGGCAAATCCACGCTCTCGGACAGGCTCCTTGAGTTCACCGGCGCGATTACCAAGCGAGAGATGATTGACCAGTTCCTCGATAAGATGGAGCTTGAAAGGGAGCGCGGCGTAACAATCAAGGCCCAGACCGCGAGGCTCAACTATCGCGCCGCGGACGGCTTGGATTATGTTTTGAATCTCATTGACACGCCCGGGCACGTGGATTTCAGCTACGAGGTGAGCCGGTCGCTTTCGGCCTGCGAAGGCGCGGTGCTCATCGTGGACGCCTCTCAGGGCGTGGAGGCCCAGACCGTGGCGCATCTTTACACCGCAGTTGACGTGGGCCTTGAGATATTTCCGGTGTTGAATAAGATTGATTTGCCGGCCTCTGACCCGGAGAGAATCAAAAAGGAGATAGAAGAGGTCTTGGGCATTGATGCCTCGCGATCAGTCCTTACGAGCGCAAAAGAGGGCATCGGCATAAAAGACGTGCTCGAGGCCATCGTAACTCGGATACCCCCGCCCAAGGGGGATGCGTCCGCGCCGTTGAAGGCCCTCGTATTTGATTGTTGGTACGATAATTATCAGGGCGTGGTCGTGCAGATAAGGGTTTTCGACGGCTCCGTAAAGCAGGGCACAAAGATAAAGTTCTTCGCCACCGGCAAGGTCTTCGAGGTTGACAAGGTCGGGGTCTTCGCGCCGTTTCCCAAGGAGGCCGCGGAACTTGGCGTGGGAGAGGTCGGGTTCGTGGTGGCGGGCATCAAAGAGGTCAGGGACACTACCGTCGGAGACACCATCACTGACGCGGACAACCCCGCTGCAGAGCCTTTCCCGGGTTACAAGCCCGCCAAGTCAATGGTCTTTGCCGGCCTGTATCCCGTGGATTCCGCGCAGTACGAGAACTTGAAAGACGCGGTGGTGAAGTTGAGACTCAACGACTCGGCCTTCACCTTCGAGCCGGAGACGTCTCTTGCGCTCGGTTTTGGTTTCAGGTGCGGGTTTTTGGGGCTTTTTCACATGGAGATAATTCAGGAGAGGCTTGAGAGGGAATACGGGCTGAATCTAATCACCACTGCGCCGACGGTCGTCTACAGGGTTACAAAGACCGACGGCGCGAGCATAAATATTGACAACCCGGCGGCCCTGCCGAGTCCGCAGTATATTGACTTCATAGAAGAGCCTTTTATCCTTGCCGCAATTCACATGCCTTCCGAGTATCTTGGCGCGGTCTTGGGGCTTTGCGAGGCCAAGAGGGGCATCCAGAGGGAGATAAAGTATCTGTCCACGCTGCGGATTAAGCTCATTTACGAAATCCCATTGAACGAAGTGGTCCTCGATTTTTACGATAAATTAAAGACGCTCAGTAAGGGTTACGCCTCGATGGATTACGAGTATCTGGATTTCAGAAAGTCGGATTTGATAAAGCTCGACATACTCATCAACGGCGAGGGCGTGGACGCGCTCTCCGTCATCGTCCCGCGTGAGAGGGCATTTGGGCGCGGCAAAGAACTGGCCGAGAAGATGAAGGAGATAATACCGAGGCAGATGTTCGAGGTGGCCATACAGGCCGCCATAGGCAGCCGGGTCATAGCGCGTGAGACGGTCAAGGCCATGAGGAAAAACGTCACCGCGAAGTGCTACGGCGGGGACATCACGAGAAAGAGAAAGCTCATCGAGAAGCAGAAAGAAGGAAAAAAACGCATGAAGCAGGTCGGCAAAGTGGAACTCCCGCAGGAGGCGTTTCTTGCGGTGTTGAAGGTCGGATAAATTCACAGCCGCGAAAATACTAAAATGAACGGGTGGGTAATGGGGATTAAAGGCAAGAAGAAAAATACCGCAAGGGAGATAGCCGAGGCAATCGTAATAGCCCTCGCGTTGGCGCTCATCATCCGCGCATTCGTCATTCAGGCGTTTAAGATACCATCCGGGTCAATGGAGGACACGCTCCTTATCGGAGATCAGATAATAATCAGCAAGTTTGCCTACGGGATTCAAGTCCCCAAGCCGGCCATGATAGAGGTCTTAGGCGTCAGGGTTCCGTTTTTCGAGACCAAACTCTACCGCGCGTGGGGCGCGCTGGAAAGGGGAGACGTAATCGTATTCAGATACCCCGGGGACAGGGACAAGGACTACATAAAGCGCGTGGTCGGCCTGCCGGGAGAGAGGGTCGAGCTTAAAGACAGGGTCATATACATAAACGGCGCGAAGTGGGACGAAAAATACGGCGTGCACAAGGGGACTCAGTTTGGCGAGACCGCCGAGAAAAACATAAACTTCGGCCCGTATACGGTGCCGGATGGACAGGTCTTCGTCATGGGGGACAACAGGGAGCGGAGTTCGGATTCGCGCTACTGGGGAACGCTGCCGATATACGACATAAAAGGCAAGGCGTTCATCATATACTGGTCGTGGGATTCGGGGGCAAGCTGGCTGCGGTTGAGGAGGCTCGGCAACATAGTCCGCTGAACGCCAAAAAATCGTTGCAGGTTTAACCCGTTGGTGTTATAAGGCGGCTGAGGAGTCTTTTTAAACCATGACCAAAGACATACATGGTTGTATCAAGGACTTTCTCGTCTACCTTGACGTGGAACGCAACGCATCCCTCAACACGAGGCTCG
The DNA here is from genome assembly GCA_016234405.1 of Deltaproteobacteria bacterium. GTDB lineage: Bacteria > Desulfobacterota > GWC2-55-46 > GWC2-55-46 > GWC2-55-46 > JACRCC01. The sequence goes on from JACRCC010000002.1 coordinate 6,684, forward strand.
GTTATGAGCGGGATTTGGGGCAATTCGTTTTGTTTTTAAAGTCCGGTTCAACGGCAGACCCGGAGGAGGTAAGGGAAGAAGACGTAACCGCGTTTATTTACAAGCTCCACGGCGTTGTCAAGAAAAGCTCCATCGCAAGGAAGCTCTCCTCGATAAGGTCGTTTTTTTCATTTCTTGTCAAAAAAGAGGCGCTTGCGAAAAACCCGGCCGGCCTCGTGCCCGCGCCTAAGGCGGATAAGTTCCTCCCGTCCGTCCTTACCGCGGAGGAGGCCGAAGCGCTCGTAACGGCCCCCGGCAAGCCCGGCAAGGGGGACAAAGGCGGGAAAAACCCTCCTGCCCCTGCGCGCTCCCCGATTAAACTTGTCCCCGCGTGTAGTAAGCGGGGGACGCCCGGAGACAAGCTTAAACCGGGGACGGTCTTGAGAGACTTGGCTGTCCTTGAGACGCTTTATTCCTCCGGCATAAGGGTCTCTGAGTTGATTGGTCTTGACATGAAAGACGTTGACCTTACTGAAGGCACGTTCAAGGCGCTTGGTAAGGGCGGAAAAGAACGCATCTGCTTTCTCGGCCGTTACGCGGCCGGCTCTCTCGGCGCTTATATGAAGAGCGAGAGGGCGGGGGCCGCAGGCCATGCCCCGCTCTTTACCGGCAGGGGTAAAGGGAGGATGACGCAAAGGACCGTGCAAAGGGTCGTCAAGAGGCATGTGGAAAAAAGCGGCATAAATAAAACCCCGACCCCGCACTCGCTGCGCCACTCCTTTGCAACGCATCTCCTCGACGCGGGCGTGGATTTGAGGGCCATTCAAGAGATGCTCGGCCACAGCAAACTCTCGACCACGCAGAGATACACCAAGGTCGGCATAGCCGCCATCATGGCCGCTTATGACAATGCCCATCCGAGGGCCAAATCAGGAAAGTAAAAGGGTGATTTATGGCAGACACGCGTGATTCGACATCAACCGGTTTTCACGGGACAACCGTCATATCCGTGCGCAGGAACGGCAAGGTCGCCATTGCCGGAGACGGTCAGGTAACGCTCGGGGCAACGGTCATGAAAAAAGGCGCGGTCAAGATTAGGAAGATGCGGGCCGGCTCCGTGCTCTCCGGGTTCGCGGGGTCAACGTCGGACGCCCTGACGCTTTTTGACAAATTCGAGTCGAAGTTGGAGGAGTATAGGGGCAACATCACGAGGGCAGCGGTGGAGCTTGGCAAAGACTGGAGGACGGATAAGATTCTCCGCAGGCTCGAAGCCCTCCTGATAGTGGCCGACAAGGAGCATACGTTCGTAATTTCCGGCAGCGGCGACGTTATCGAGCCTGAAGACGGTATCGCGTCCATCGGCTCGGGCGGGCCTTACGCGCTCGCCGCGGCAAAGATGCTCCTGAAGCACACGGACATGGACGCGCGCGCGATAGTCGAGGAGGCGATAAAGACCGCCTCCGAGATTTGTATATATACAAACGACAAGATAACAGCCGACGAACTTTAGAGGAGTTTCGCATGAAGAGCTTTACGCCGAGGGAGATAGTCTCGGAGCTTGACAAATACATCATCGGACAGGGGTCTGCCAAGAGGGCGGTAGCCATAGCGCTCCGTAACCGTTGGAGGCGCCAGCAGGTGAGCGCGGAGCTGCGCGACGAGATTTCCCCCAAAAACATCATCATGATAGGCCCGACGGGGGTGGGCAAGACCGAGATATCGAGGAGGCTCGCAAAGCTCGCGCAGGCGCCGTTCATAAAGGTGGAGGCGAGCAAATTCACCGAGGTAGGCTACGTCGGCAGGGACGTGGAGAGCATCATACGGGACTTGACCGAATTGTCCGTCAAGATGGTCAAGGACGAGGAAAAGGAAAGGGTTGTCTTGAAGGCAAAGGACGCGGCAGAGGAGAGGATGCTCGATTATCTGCTGCCCCCGGTCCATAGTGCGGGGGCGCCGTCCCCGCCGGAAAATCAGTCTCTCGCGGAAACCGATTATGAGAAGGGTCTGCGAGACCGCGACGCCCACAAGGCCACGCGCGAAAAGTTTAGGCTGCTTTTCAGGGAAGGAAAACTCAACGACAGGGCTGTCGAGATAGAGACCGTCGAACAGAAGATGCCGGTCATCGAGATACTGTCGAGTTCCGGCGCGGAAGAGATGGACATGAACCTCAAGGACATGTTCTCCAATATCTTTCCGAAAAAGACGCGCAGGAGAAAGTTGAAGGTGCCGGAAGCCCTGCAGATTATCATACAGGAGGAGACGCAAAAACTCATTGACATGGACAGGGTCGTAAAAGACGCGATTGAGAGGGTCGAGCAGGCGGGCATCGTTTTCATTGACGAGATAGACAAGATAGCCGGTAGACAGGCCGGCAACACCCCTGACATCTCGAGGGAGGGCGTCCAGCGCGACCTCCTGCCGATAGTCGAGGGTTCGATTGTAAACACGAAATACGGAATGGTCAAAACCGACCACATACTTTTTATCGCGTCCGGGGCATTTCACGTTGCAAAGCCTTCGGACCTTATCCCGGAATTTCAGGGCAGGTTTCCGATAAGGGTGGAGCTGACCACGCTCGGCGAGGACGATTTTATCCGCATACTCACTGAGCCGGAAAACGCGCTGTTGAAGCAGTATACGGCCCTGCTTGCCACCGAAGGCGTCATCGTTACCTACACGGACGACGGCGTCAGGGAGATAGCCGTCACGGCCACGCTCGTCAACGACCGCATGGAGAACATCGGCGCGCGCAGACTCCACACCGTGATGGAGAGGGTCTTTGACGAAATCTCCTTTGACGCCCCGGACATGGGCGGAAAAAAAGTCGTCATTGACAGGGCATACGTGAGCAAAAGATTGTCTGACATTGTGAAGGACGAGGACCTGTCGAAGTACATACTCTAATGACGGTTATCGGTAAAGACAAAACAGTTGTTCGTTTTACCGTTAACCGATAACGGATACCCGATAACCGTCTTTTAAGGAGGCGGAGTGCGCAAAAACATCGAAAAGATAAAAACGCTTTTTGAATCCCTTCCTTACATAAGGAAGTTTTACAACAAGACCATCGTGGTCAAATTCGGCGGACACGCCATGGTGGACGAAGGGTTGAAGCGCTCATTCGCGCGCGACATGGTGCTGATGAAGTACGTCGGCATAAACCCGGTCATCGTCCACGGCGGCGGGCCGCAGATAGGCGGGCTGCTCTCAAGGCTCGGCAAGGAGTCGCGCTTTGTAAAGGGCATCCGCGTTACGGACGACGAGACCATGGACATAGTCGAGATGGTGCTTGTGGGCAAGATAAATAAAGACATCGTCGGTCTCATTAACCACTTTGGCGGCAGGGCAGTGGGCCTCGGCGGCAAGGCCGGCGGGCTTATAAAGGCCAAGCCCCTCAAGATGAAGGGCGCGGACATGGGTTTTGCCGGCGACGTTGAGGCGATTGACGCTTCCGTCATAAGCGCCCTTGAGGCCAATAACTTCATCCCGGTCATCGCGCCCGTGGGCGGCGGGGATGACGGCGAGAGCTACAACATAAACGCGGATACGGCGGCCGGTAAGATCGCCGCCGCGCTCAAGGCCGAAAAGCTGATACTCCTCACGGACGTGCAGGGCGTCCTCGATAAGGGAAAAAAACTCATATCCACGCTGAGCCTCTCGGAGGCGCGTTCCCTTATAACGAAAAAGGTCGCGCTCGGAGGCATGATACCAAAACTCAACTGCTGCATCGAGGCGGTCGCGGGCGGCGTGAACATGGCGCATATAATAGACGGCAGGGTGGAGCACGCGGTCATATTGGAGGTCTTCACGGACTCAGGGGTCGGCACGGCGATAGGGATTAAGAGGTGACAAATCAGAAATTGTATTAGGAGGTTTTTTCAAAAATAGTAGCATGCGGGAGGTGCTGGCATGAGGAGGATCGCCAAATTAGTTTCATGTCTTGCCGTAATGCTTTTGCTTGCGCTTTGTTCTCTTTGCGAGGCAGGCACTAAAAAACATTACAATGAAGAGAACGGGTTTTCGATAGAGTACCCCGACGATTGGGACGTATCTCAGAACAAAAGAAACGTGAGCAAGACTGTCATTGTCGGTATTGACTCCTCGAAGGCCACGGAAGACTCTTTTGCGGTGCTTGCGTTCGTTGATGTCCACGAAACGAAAGACGGCGTCATGCTTGAAGAATACTTCAATTCTTATTTGGACTTCATGCGAGCTTCTTACTTTGGCGTGAAGATACATAAGCAAGGCGATTTTTCAAAAAAAGGTGTTAAGGCAAAGTGGGCGATTTACGACCTCTACGTCGGCGACAATGTCGTGCGCAATATAACCTATTTTATCGTCAATGGAAAAAAGGCTTATCATGCAACAGGGGGCAGTTCTTCAGAAGGTTTTTCAAAGCGTCTAAAAACTTTCGAGAGTATTTTGCAGACTTTCGAGTTTAATGAGTAGATGACGCACCTGGGTGTCTAAGTTAAAAATTTGAAAGAGAGGATATTTACTTGTCAAACCAGTTAATCATTGAAAACACCGCAAACCACGTAATGAACACCTACGGCCGCTTCCCAATCGCGCTCGTCAAAGGCAAGGGCGTAAGGGTTTGGGACGCGGACGGAAACGAGTATCTCGATTTCGCCTCGGGACTTGCGGTCTGTAACCTCGGGCATTGCCACCCGGACGTGGTGGCCGCCTTGAAGGCGCAGGCCGAAACCCTCATCCACGTCTCCAACCTCTACCACATCGAGCCGCAATCAAGGCTTGCGGAGATGCTGACTCAAAATTCCTTTGCGGGAAAGGTCTTTTTCTGCAACTCCGGGGCAGAGGCCAACGAGGCGGCGCTGAAGCTCGTGAGGAAATATTTCGCCGTAAGGAACTCTCCGCGGTATCAGGTCATAACAATGGAGAAGTCGTTTCACGGACGCACCTTCGGGGCGCTCGCCGCAACCGGGCAAAAGAAATTTCAAGAGGGTTTCGAGCCTCTGCTTGAAAAGTTCACCTACGTCCCGTTTGACGACATCCGTGCCGTAAAAAAAGCCGTCAACGAAAAAACCGCGGCCGTAATGCTCGAACCCGTGCAGGGTGAGGGCGGGGTGAACGTGCCCTCCGAAAAATACATGAAGGACCTTCGCGCGTTCTGCACCGAGGCCGGGATACTTCTCGTCTTCGACGAAGTGCAATCCGGCATGGGGAGAACGGGAAAACTCTTTGCCTACGAGCACTACGGCGTCACGCCGGATATAATGACCCTTGCCAAGGGGCTTGCCGGAGGCGTCGCAATAGGCGCGATGCTCGCTACGGACGAGGCTGCATCGGCCTTTACGCCGGGCACGCACGCCTCGACATTCGGAGGCAACCCTCTCGCAACAGCCGTCGGCATTGCGGCGTTAAAAGTTTTGCTTGAAAAGGGCGTGATTGAAAATTGTCGCAAGACGGGCGAATATCTTGTGAAGCGTCTTAACGCGCTTAAACGAAAATTTCCGTTTATAAAGGATGTCCGCGGCAAGGGGCTTCTCATCGGCGCGGAATTGGCCGAAGGCATCAAGGGCGGCGACATAGTCAAGGAGTGCATGAGCAAGGGAGTTTTGATAAATTGCGTTCACGACAAGGTGCTGCGCTTTATCCCCGCGCTCATAGTTACGGAGAAGGAAGTGGACGAGATGCTGGGGGTGCTGGAGGGGGCGCTGGCGGGGGTGAAGGCATAGCCGGTTAACACGTTAAGGAGGTTTGTATGTTGAATCAATTTACGGCCGTATTTGAGGAAGAGGAAAAATGGTGGATCGCTTATATCGAGGAGATGCCGGGCGTGAACACGCAGGGCGCGACATTAGAGGAGGCGAGGGAAAATCTTAAAGAGGCGGCCGCGCTTGTTATCGAGTCTAACAGGGAAATTGCGGAACGCGGCATCGCCGGAAAAAATTGCGTTAAAGAAGAACTTGTTGTAGAAACCCGATGAAACGCCGTGAACTGCTCAGACATTTAAAGCAACACGGATGCGAACTGTTTCGAGAGGGCGGCAAGCACTCGGTCTATTTTAACGTCGTTGGCAGGAAAACATCCAGTGTGCCGAGACATAACGAAATTGCAGATAAACTTGCAAGAAAGATTTGTAAAGACCTCGACATAAAAGAGCCTTGATTTTTTTGCGCGCACAAGGACACCAAATGAACCTCTTAAAACTTTCAGACCTGACCAAGTCCGACATTGACGTTCTCCTCGCGTCAGCCGCGTCGTTGAAGGCGCGCCAAAAAAGGGGCATCCCGCACCAGCCCTTGAAGGGCAAGACCCTGGGCCTCATATTCGAGAAGTCCTCGACGCGCACGCGGGTCTCTTTCGAGGTGGCCATGCAGCAGCTCGGCGGCACGGCCATCTTTATTAGCAATAAGGATTCCCAGATGGGCAGGGGCGAACCCATAAAAGACACTGCCCGCGTCATGTCGCGCTACGTGGACGGGGTCGTCATTCGCACCTTCGGGCAGGATATAATCGAGGAGTTTGCGCGGTACTCCGCCGTCCCTGTGATAAACGGCCTCACGGACGGGCACCACCCGTGTCAGGCGCTCGCCGACATAATGACGGTTGTCGAAAAAAAAGGCGGCTATCGGGGAATGAAGGTCTGTTGGATTGGCGACGGCAACAATATGGCCAATTCGTGGCTCGAGGCCGCGGGCATACTCGGGTTCGAGCTTAGGCTCGCGTGTCCGAAAAATTATCTGCCGGACTCCAAGATACTTAAAAACGCGAAGGCCGCTAATGAAAATATCCATCTCGTAAAGACGCCGCAGGAGGCCGCAAAAGACGCGGACGTATTGAATACCGACGTCTGGGCCTCGATGGGGCAGGAGAAAGAAGCAACGGCGCGGAAAAAGGCCTTTAAAGGTTTTACGATAAATGCTAAAATACTTGCCCTTGCGAACCCGGACGCGATAGTGCTGCACTGCCTTCCCGCACACAGGGGCGAAGAGATAACGGATGACGTCATCGAGGGGGCTAATTCAGCGGTCTGGGACGAGGCCGAGAATAGGCTCCACATCCAGAAGGCGATACTTGAGCGTCTGCTTGCGTGATTTTTTCTCTTGAGGTGACAATTTAAATGCCCAAAGACATAAAAAAGGTGGTCCTCGCCTATTCCGGCGGTCTCGATACGTCCGTTATAATCAAGTGGCTGATCGAAAGATACGGCTGCGAGGTCATAGCGTTTTCAGCGGACATCGGGCAGGGGTCGGAATTGACGGGCCTGAAGGAAAAGGCCATCAAGACCGGCGCAAAAAAAATATTTATCGAAGACCTGCGCGAGGAGTTCGCAAAGGATTTTGTCTTCCCCATGCTGCGCGCCTCCGCGGTCTACGAGGGGACGTATCTGCTCGGCACTTCCATAGCAAGGCCGCTGATTGCAAAGGCGCAGATGGAGATAGCGAAAAAGACCAATGCTGACGCGGTCTCCCACGGCGCAACCGGAAAGGGCAACGATCAGGTAAGGTTCGAGCTTACGTATTACTCCATAAATCCCCATATCAAGGTCATTGCCCCGTGGAGGGAGTGGGAGATGAAGGGCAGGGCGGACCTCGTGAGGTATGCCAAGCGTCACGGCATACCCGTGCCGGTAACCAAGGCAAAGCCCTATAGTTCGGACAGAAATCTTTTTCATATAAGTTTCGAGGGCGGCGTACTCGAAGACCCGTGGGCCGAGGCGCCTGAGGATATGTACGTGCTGACGACCGCGCCTGAAAAGGCGCCCGACAAACCCATTTATGTTGAAATCGGTTTTGAGGGTGGAAATCCCGTAACCATAAACGGCAAGAAATTTTCTCCGGCCAATCTCATTGCGAGGTTAAACGACATCGGCGGTTTGCACGGCGTGGGTCGCGTTGACATGGTTGAGAGCCGCTGCGTGGGCATGAAGTCTCGCGGCGTATACGAGACCCCGGGCGGGACGATTCTTCACGTTGCAAGGCGGGCCGTTGAGTCTCTTACAATGGACAGGGAGGTCCTGCACCTGCGCGATTCCCTCATCCCCCGCTACGCGGAGCTTGTCTATAACGGATATTGGTATTCGCCGGAGAGGTCGTCCTTGCAAAAACTGATTGACGACGCGGCGTCCGGGGTTACGGGCTTGGCGCGGATTAAATTGTACAAGGGAAGCGCGGCGGTTGCCGGCAGAAAGGCAGAAAAATCGCTCTATCACCCGGATTTTGCGACATTCGAGGAAGACACGGTCTATGACCAGAAAGACGCCGAAGGGTTCATAAAGATAAACGCCCTGCGGCTCAAGATAAAGTCAATGGTCGAGAGGGCGTCAAAAAGGCGGTGATGAGGCCGTGTCCGTGTAAAAAACGATCCCTTTACGGTCACGGTTCACGGTAGTTACAAGGAGACATCCTCTTGAAGATTTGCAGATACTCATACGACGGCCCTGCCCGCATGGGCGTAGTGAAGGGCAACGTCGTTTACCGGATGGAAGAAGACCCGGCAACCGGCAGGTTTACCGGTGAGATAATGCGCGGCGAGGTGAAACTTTTGGATCAGGTAAAACTCCTCCCGCCGGTCACGCCCACGAAGATAGTTGCAATCGGGCTAAACTACAAGGCCCACGCCGCCGAGTTCGGCAAACCCCTCCCCGAAACGCCGATGCTCTTTTTGAAGCCCTCCACCGCGGTCATTGGACACAATGACGCCATCGTCTATCCCTCGCACATGTCCCACAGGGTTGATTACGAAGGCGAGTTGGCCGTAGTCGTCGGCCGAAAGGCCAAGGACGTGCCCGTTGACAAGGCGCAGGATTATATTCTGGGATATACTTGCATCAACGACGTTACGGCAAGAGACCTTCAGGGCAAAGACGTTCAGTTCACGAGGGCAAAGGGCTTTGACACCTTCGCGCCCATAGGCCCGTGGGTGGAGACGGACATTGACCCGCTTAACGTGAGGATTGAGACATGGCTCAACGGGGAGAAAAAACAGGACACCTCCACAAAGGACATGATATTTAACGTCTATGAACTTTTCAGTTTCGTCTCTCAAGTCATGACGCTCGTGGCCGGGGACGTGATCGCCACAGGCACGCCTTCGGGGATTGGCAAGATGGCGCCCGGAGACTCGGTAGAGGTTATTATCGAGGGCATTGGGACTCTAAAGAATATTGTCGCGGCGCGGTAGCAGTCCGTAGCTCAGGGCTTTAGCCCTGATACAATCAGGCCTGAAGGCCTGAGCTACGGTCTGAGCTGTGGCTTGCGTTCCCACGCGGAGCGTGGGAACGATGAAAAAAGCGGCCGTCCATTGATTGTGAAAAGAGGAGGCAAGGTTTCCATGTCAGGGGATTTCATTCAAGGTCTTTTTGCCGACAGGATAGGCGGCAAGGGTTTCGGTAAAGAGACGCGGATCTATAAGTTCGAGAAGATAAAAAGGGCCAAGGCCGAGGCCCGGAAAAATTCGCCGAATATCGAGCTTCTCGACTTCGGCGTTGGTGAACCCGACGAGATGGCGCCTTCCGTCGTCGTCGAGGCGTTAAGGCACGAATGCGCCAAGCCTGAAAACAGGGGCTACGCCGATAACGGCATAATGGAATTGAAAGAGGCCGCGGCAAGATATTTGGAGAAGGTCTACGGCGTCAAGGGCATTGATCCTGCAACCGAGGTCTTGCACTCCATCGGCTCTAAGCCCTGCCTCGCCATGCTTCCCGACGCCTTCATCAATCCAGGCGATGCAGTCCTTATGACCGTGCCGGGTTATCCCATAATGGGCACGCACGCACAGTGGAACGGAGGGCGCGTCGTAAAACTTCCGCTCAAGGAAGAGAACTCGTTTCTGCCGGATTTCAAGGCCATAACGAAAGCAGACCTCAAGGCCGCCAAACTCCTTTATATAAACTATCCGAATAACCCGACGGGCGCGTCCGCGACAGAGGCATTTTTCAAGGACGTTGTGCGGTTCGCGCGCGAAAACGAAGTGCTCGTTGTCCACGACGCGGCTTATGCAGCCCTTGCCTACGACGGTATCCCGTTGAGCTTTCTTGCAACGGAAGGGGCAAAGGAAGTCGGCATCGAGATACATTCGTTTTCAAAGGCCTTCAACATGACGGGCTGGAGGCTCGCGTTCGCGGCGGGCAACGCAAAGGCCGTGGCCGCCTTCGGCTTTGTCAAGGACAACTGCGACTCCGGGCAGTTCATCGCCATACAAAAGGCCGGCGTCTACGCCCTCGACCATTCGGAGATAACCGACAAGATTTCCGCTAAGTATAAAAGAAGGCTCGGCATGATGGCCGAGGCGTTGAATGCGTGCGGCTTTTCGGCCCAAGCTCCGAAAGGCTCGTTCTATATCTACGTCAAGGCCCCGAGGCGCGCTAAGGGCGGGGTAAAATTCGCCGCGGCCGAGGCAGTCTCGGAATTTCTAATAAAAGAGGCATCCATTTCAACCGTGCCGTGGGACGACGCCGGGAGTTATCTGAGGTTTTCAGCCACGTTCATCGCAAAGGACAAGGACGACGAGTTCAGGGCCGTCGAAGAGATGAAAAAGAGGCTCAAGGCGCTCGAACTCGAATTCTGAAGTTAAGGCCGTGTAACGGCCGTGACCGTGAACCGTGACCGTTAAAAATAACGTCGAAATGGAAATGAGCAAAACGGCAACAGGCCATCACGGTCAACGGTTACGGTTCACGGCCTTCATATCCATCGGCTCCAACACCGGAGACAAGTCCTTTAACTGCCGCAAGGCCATTGAACGCCTGTCCGAAAACCCGGCCATAGCCGTTGTCAAAAAAAGTTCTTTCTACGACACGCCGCCGTGGGGTTATAAAGACCAGCCCTCCTTCGTAAACGCGGCAATTGAAATTACGACAAGCCTCAGCCCCGGCGAACTCCTCGAAAATTTGAAGACAATCGAATCCGGCATGGGCAGGGTTGAGACCCTTCGTTGGGGCCCTCGCGTCGTTGACCTCGATTTAATCTTTTATAACGGCCTCATCATGGAGTCTGAGACGTTAACGCTCCCGCACCCATTGGCGCATGAGAGGGCGTTCGTGCTCGCGCCTCTATTGGAAATCGCGCCGGAGTTCGTTCATCCGGTCCTGAAAAAAACCGTATCGGAACTTCTTGCCGGGTTAAAAGACGTTGCCGGGTGCAGGAAGATATAAATGATATTGACGGCGCGCCGCTCTCCTGCTATCTTAAATCTGCGTTAACATAGGCTTTTTTCGACGGCATACACTTTATATTTTTAAAGGAGGGTTTATATGGATTGGGGGATGAAAAACCGGCTCTCGCGCATAATCAGGCCTGAGACCGGCAGGACGGTGATGCTCGCGGTTGACCACGGATACTTTCTCGGGCCCACGACCGGATTGCAGGAACCGGGTAAAACTATTGCGCCGCTTATCCCTTACGCGGATTCCTTGATGCTCACGAGGGGAGTTTTGCGCTCGTGCGTAACGACCGCGACCGACATACCCATAGTTCTGCGCGTCTCAGGCGGCACAAGCATCCTCGGAAACCTCGCCAACGAGGCCACGACCGTGTCCATGAAAGACGCGCTGCGCCTGAACGTATCGGGCGTTGCGCTCTCGATATTCGTAGGGTCGGACCTTGAGCGTCAGACGCTTTTGGCTATGGCCGACCTCATCAACGAAGGAGAAGATTGCGGCGTGCCGGTGCTCGCGGTAACGGCCGTCGGAAAAGACATGGCGCGGGATTCGCGGTATCTCGGCCTTGCGTGCAGGATAGCCGCGGAGCTCGGCGCTCACGTGGTCAAGACCTACTACTGCGAGGACTTCGAGAAGGTCGTAAAGAACTGCCCGGTGCCCATAGTCATTGCCGGCGGAAAGAAGATACCGGAATTGGACGCCTTGAAACTCGCCTTTGACGCGGTCTCGAGGGGCGCGGTTGGCGTTGACATGGGAAGGAATATCTTCCAGTCCGAGCACCCGGTGGCCATGATACGCACGGTGAGGGAGATAGTCCACAACAACATGCCGCTCGATAAGGCGGTTGACATGTATAAAACCCTGTCGAAGGAAAAGGAGACGGCCTTCGCGTAGGCGTGAAAGAAGTCATGAGTCGGAAGATGGAAGTCGGAATTTATGCGCCGTCGGGAGTTTCCGCCTGACGGCGCAACCTCAAAAGGGGTATATGTGTTTGTTATTGATGATATAATATGGCTTGAGACTGTAGTTGAAAAGCTAGCATGGAAACATAATGTGTTGACGTCAGAGGCTGAAGAGGTTTTGGTTGGGGATTGCCGGATATTTAAAAAGGAAAATGGCAAGGTTGAAGGCGAGCATTTATACAATGCGCTCGGCAAGACAACCGGCGGCAGGTATTTATCCGTTTTTTTTATCAGGAAATTAGATAATAAGGCGTTGATAGTTACCGCGAGAGATATGAACAGAAGGGAGAGAAATAGATATGAAACAAAGTAAAAAAATAAAAGATATGTCCATACATGAGGCGTCTGCTTTTTGGGATGAACATGATTTTTGCGAATTTGAGGACACGGCAGAGGTAAAAGAATTGCGGTTTTCCCTGAAAAAGAAAAAATACATAGGCGTTGACATGGGATTATATTCCAAGATTAAAAACAAGGCTAAAAAGCTGCACAAGGACGAGGATATTTTAATCGCCGAATGGTTAAGCGAGAAGGTGAAGGTTTAAAAAGAACCCAAGATCTCGCGCAGGGAACCCGCATAAACCCCTCCTCAAAAGCACGGCGATAACGGCGCGGACAAGGCCGCTGCCGGAAAGCGGATCTGGGCGGTTTTTTAAAAGGTTTTTTATTTGTGATTCTCACGCAATTATCGGGAAGCTGAGCTTCCCACGCAATCTTGTTCCCAAGTCGGAGCTTGGGAACGAGAGGATTACGGTTCAAACAACGGAGGCGATTATTTGAGGGCCGCATTTTACTACAACAACAAAGACGTCCGTTTGCAGGAAGTCCCTGTGCCTAAGATTAAGGACGGCGAGGTGCTCGTCAAAATCGAGGCGAGCGGCATCTGCGGCAGCGACGTCATGGAGTGGTACAGGATTAAAAAGGCCCCGCTCGTATTGGGCCATGAGATAGCCGGGACAATCGTCGAGACCGGGGCGGGCGTCAAGAAGTTCAAGACCGGAGACCGCGTAACCGTAGCGCACCACGTGCCCTGCAACACGTGCAGGTATTGTCTCTCCGGTAATTTTTCGGTCTGCGACACGCTGCGGACTGCGAACTTCGACCCCGGCGGTTTTTGCGAGTTCGTGAGGGTGCCGGAGCTCAACGTTGACAGGGGCGTATTTACGCTTCCCGATGGCATGACCTTTGAGGAGGGGAGTTTTTCCGAGCCTCTTGGCTGCGTTGTGCGGGGGCTTCGCGCGTGCGGGATGTCTCCGGGCAAGACCGTCCTCGTCATCGGCAGCGGCATGTCCGGGCTTTTGCAGATTCGCCTTGCAAAGGCCCTTGGCGCGGGCGCGATAATAGCAACGGACGTAAACGATTTCAGGCTTACAGCCGCCAAAAAATCGGGCGCGGACATAACTATAAAAGCCGCAGAGGACGTTCCGGCCGTCATAAGGAAAAAATTGGGCAGGCTCGCGGACATTGTCGTTATCTGCGCTGCTCGGGACTCGGCCATAGGGCAAGGCTTGAAAAGCGTTGACCGGGCCGGGGTGGTGCAGTTCTTCGCGCCAAAGGGGCCGGGTGAAACTTATCCTTTGCCCATGTTCGACCTTTGGAGAGACAACATAACGCTCGTCAATTCTTATGCCTCACCGCCTGCGGATACACGGACGGCGCTTGACCTTATCGCGTCCAAGAGGGTTGTGGTGACTGATTTGATAACCCACAGGCTCGGCCTCGGTGAGGCGCAGTTAGGTTTTAAATTAGCCGCTGAGGCAGGGGACTCGCTTAAAATAATTATAGAGCCGCAAAGATGATGGAGAAACCGTGAAACGAATCGGATTCGTGTTAAAGCCAGGCAATCCCGGGGCCCTCAAGTTGGCTGCGGAGCTTTCGGCGTGGATAGCCGAAAGAGGGGGCAAGGTCTACTCCGGCAAAGACGCGGAGCAGATACCCCTTTCTTCAGCCGTGCCGCAAGACAAACTGCCGGAGCATATTGACGTATTAGTTGTTCTCGGCGGCGACGGGACAATGCTGTCGGCGGCCAGGCTCCTTGACGGAAAAAACATACCCATCCTCGGCGTGAATCTCGGGGGGCTTGGTTTTCTGACCGCAATCACGGTCAAAGAGGTAATCCCGCTCCTCGAGAGGATATTAAAGGATGATTTCAAGACCGAAGAGAGGATGATGCTCTCGGTTGAGCTGCGGCGGGCGGATAAGACCGTCATAAGCAGTAATGTCTTAAACGACGTCATAGTGCGCGGCGGGGCTGCCCGTCTCGTGCGCCTTGAGGCGCGCATAAATAAGGAATATGTCAACACCTACAGAGCCGACGGCCTCATCGTGGCCACGCCAACCGGTTCCACCGCGTATTCCCTGTCTGCCGCCGGGCCAATTCTCTATCCGACCATCCATTCCATAATCGTGGCGCCGATATGCCCCTTTAACCTCACGAACCGTCCTATGGTGATACCGGATTGGATGACCGTGGACGTTACCGTCTCGCCGGGACAGACCAACATCCAGCTTGTGCTTGACGGGCAGGCGGGCGTTGCCCTTGACAGCGGAGACGCGATTAAGATAAAAAGGGCGGACGCGAGCGTGTATCTCATAAAATACGAAGGCAAAAGCTACTTCGACATTTTACGGGAAAGGCTCATGTGGGAGTTGAAGGCGGATTCAAAATAGGACACCGTAGCTCAGGGCTTTAGCCCTGATAAAGTCAGGCCTGAAGGCCTGAGCTACAAACCTCCATGCTCATAGAACTCAGCATAAAAGACTTCGCCATAATTGACTCCCTCGCCATCGGTTTTGGCCCGGGGCTTAACGTATTCACCGGAGAGACGGGCGCGGGCAAAAGCATCATCATTGACGCCATAGCGCTCATCCTCGGAGACCGCGCCTCAAACGACCTTATAAGGACGAATAAGGAAGAGGCGCTCGTGGAGGCGCTTTTCAACGTCGCCGGAAATAAGGGCATCGAGGCCGTGCTTGGCGAGGCGGGCATATTGTTTTCTGACAACCTTGTCATAAAGAGGGTGGTTCAGAAGGCCGGCAGAAATAAGATTTACATAAACGGGAGCCTTGCCACGCTCGTTACCCTCATGGAGGTCGGCAGGCGGCTCATTGACATCTACGGCCAGAGCGAACACCAGTCCCTCACGAGGCCCGAAGAGCACATCGAGATACTTGACTCTTTTGGCGGATTTCAAAAATTACGGGTTGAGATGTCAGATGCCTACAAACACTACGCGAATATCAAGAAAGAACTCGACGCCCTTGTCCAAAACCCCAAGACGTCCGCTGAGAGGATGACTCTCCTCAACCATCAGGTGAAGGAGATAAACGACGCCGCCTTGAGGCCGGGCCTCGACGCGGACTTGAAGCGCGAGTATGAAAGGCTCAGGAACGCCGAAAGGATAAAGGGCGCGGTGGTAAGCTCCGAGCGCGTATTATATTCCGACAACGGCTCGGTCGTGGAGAGGGTCGGCTCCGTCGTAAAGAACTTAAAAGAGGTGTCTTCGCTTGACGACAAGCTCGCCAAGGCGGCCGCAACGCTCGAAACGAACCTTTTTCAGATGGAAGACGTCGCGCGGTTTTTGATGGATTATTCAAAGTCCATCGAGGCCGACCCTAATGAGCTTGAAAACCTCGGGGCGCGGCTCGACCAGGTCGTTAGACTTATAAAAAAATGGGGACCTACAATTGAAGAGGTGCTTGCCAAAAAGACCGCCTTCGAGAAGGAAGTAGAGGGGTTTTCGCACGTGGAAGACAGGATAAAGGAGTTGGAGGGTGAGTGCGGCGCGGCAAAAGACAATGCCTCCGTTGTTGCCGCTAAATTGTCAGAGGCGCGCATACACGCCGCAACCGAGTTGAAGGGCAAGTTGGAGGCCGAGTTGGCCACGCTCGGCATGAAGGGCACGGTCTTCGAGGCGCGGCTTGAGACCGACAAGAACGCCGACGGGGGGCCGCGGCCCGGAGAAAAGGGCGCGGACAGGGTGAATTTTTTCATTTCGCCCAACCCCGGCGAGGCCGTAAAACCGCTCTCCAAAATAGCCTCCGGCGGCGAGTTGTCGAGGATAATGCTCGCCATGAAGAGCGTTACGGCCCTGGGGCGGATACCGTCCCTCGTCTTCGACGAGATTGACACGGGCGTTTCGGGCGCAATGGCGCAGGTGGTGGGGCTGAAACTCAACGCGGTATCACGCATCCATCAGGTGCTGTGCATTACGCATCTGCCGCAGATAGCCGCCTTTGCGGACAAACACTTCGCGGTCGCCAAGCGCCCCGGCGGGGACGGCAGGACCGTAACCGTAGTCAAGGAATTGAACCCGGCCGAAGCCGTGGACCAGATATCCGTCATGCTCGGCGGGGTAAAGGTGACGGACGTTACAAAGGAGCACGCTATGGAACTTATAGAGGCGTCAAGGGCAATGGCCGGGAAAAGAAAGAAGTAGCTCAGGGCTTAGATGAGCAATTCCCCCTCCCCCTTTACGGGGGAGGGCAGGGTGGGGGCAGCCCTGATAAACGAGGACGATAATTGGTAAGAAAAGCCGTCTTGAACGACGTCCCTGACATATACGGTCTTGTCGAGTCTTACGCCAAAAAGGGCGTGATGCTCCACAGGTCAAGCTCCGAGATATACGACGGCATCAGGGATTTTTTCGTTTTCTTATCCCCCTCACCTCTATCCTCTCCCCCAAGGGGAGAGGAAGTTCGCCCCCAAGAGGAGTTGCTTTGCGGCGCGTGCGCCCTGCACATCTGCTCCGAGGATATGGGCGAGATACGTTCTTTGGCCGTGAAGGAAGGCTCCACGGGCAAGGGCATCGGCACGGCGCTCGTCAACGCCTGTCTTGACGAGGCCCGCGCCCTCGGCCTCAAGAAGGTCTTTGCCCTCACCTACAAGACGAATTTTTTCATAAAAAAGGGTTTTAAAGAAATCAGCAAAGACGTGCTCCCGCATAAGATATGGGGGGAGTGCATAAGGTGCGTGAAATTTCCGAATTGCGACGAACACGCCGTTATAATCGAGATTAAATGAAAAGACATGTGTCCGTCCAGACGTCACCCGCGCAGACGCCAATGGATTCGGATGGAATCGTGGAGCGTCTTGCCGCCCTTTTGAAGGACAGGACCGAAGGGTATGAGATATTTTTTTCCTCCGAGTCGGGCCTGAGCGTCGAGGCCAAGGACAGGGCTGTTGACTCCCTCAAGGTGAGGTCAAGCTTCGGCGTTGGGCTTCGCGCCGCAATCGGCGGCAGGCAGGGTTTTTCATTTACAAGCGCGTTGACGGATGACGCGCTCAACGGCCTCGTGGAGCGTTGCCTCGCCTCTGGACAAGAGGCCACGCCCGATGAATATGTCAGATACGTAAATGCCGCGGCTGCGGCGACGGGGAGTGAAGCTATTCCAAAGGACATCTATGACTCTAATTTTTCCGCGATACCGGTTGAAGAGAAGATAAAAAAGGCGCTCCTCATCGAGGAGTCGGCCATGTCTTACGACGGCCGCGTCAAACGTATCCGCAAGGCCTCGTACGGCGAGACCCTTAAAAACACACGCGTTGTGAATTCAAACGGCGTTGACAGGCCTTATTGCGCCACCTTTTATACCGCCAGCGTAACTGCCGTGGCCGAGGACGCAGGGGATTCCCAGATGGGTTTCGAGGTCTCCACCTCGCATATCTTCGGGGGAATAGCCCCTGAGGAGGTCGGGGCATCGGCGGCGAGAAACGCCGTAAGGATGCTCGGGGCGCGCAAGTGGAAGACGGTAAAATGCCCCGCGGTTTTTGAAAACTCAGTGGTGTGCGAGTTCATCGAGACCATTGCCGGGTCGTTCCTCGCGGATAACGTGCTTAAAGGCAAATCCATGCTCCGGGATAAGCTCGGCAAAATCATTGCCTCAAACGCGGTCAGCATCTATGACGACGGAGTGATGAAGGGCGGATGGGCGACATCTGGATTCGACGCCGAGGGTGCGCCGAGAAAGACCACGCCCCTCATCGAGGCCGGGGTCTGCTCAAACTACCTGTATGATTCTTACTGGGCGCGAAGGGCCGGGGCCGAGTCAACCGGAAATGCCGCGAGAGCGGGTTTTAAAGGCCTCCCGTCTGTCGGGGTCTCCAACATCTATCTAAAAAAAGGAGATAAGACGCTTGCAGGGCTTATCTCGGCAGCAAGCAACGGGCTGTTCATCACGGAGTTGATGGGCGTGCACACGGTGAATACCGTAAACGGGGATTTCTCGCTCGGTGCGTCGGGCATCCTCATCGAGGGCGGAGAGTTGTCATACCCCGTCCGCGGCATGGCCGTCTCCGGGAATCTTTTAAAACTCTTTCGCAGCATCGTCGAGTGCGGCAGGGACCTGAGGTTTTACGGCTCAGTCGGCGCTCCGTCGGTCCTGGCCAACGAGGTGGAGATGAGCGGCGATTAGCCCTTCTTCCTGCGATGCCCCCTTCCTCTTATCCCTCCCCCCTCGTGGGGGAGATGGGTAACTGATGTAAAGACGTGCGAAGGCATGTCTTTACGGGTGGGGGCGGGAGAAGGCTGGGATGAGGGGGATAATGACGGAAGAGAAGAAAGACACACTCAAAAAGGCGCAGGCGGTGCTCTCCAAAAACCCCATCTTCACCGGGCTTGAGGGATTTTACCTTGAGCACTTGATGGAAAAGGGTGAGGTGCGCGGATACGGGCGCGGCACGCAGTTGATCTCCGAGGGCGAGCAGGGCGACGAGGTCTTTTTCATCCTCTCCGGCAAGGCGAGAGTCACGCTCTACGGCGAGGAGGGCAGGGAGATAGTCCTTGCCGTCCTGAGGGAAGGCGACATGTTCGGCGAGATGTCCATAGTGGACGAAAAGCCACGAAGCGCGTCCGTGGAGGCCATAGGCGCGTTGGAGTGCCTCGTCATTGGCAAGGAGGGCTTTCTCGAATATCTCTCCAGACACCACAGGGTTTATATCAGGATGTTCGCGTACATTACGGCGCGGCTGCGCGATGCCACGAGGAAGATTGGCGGGTTGGCGCTCCTCGACGTATGCGGCAGGATAGCCCACACGCTTATAGGCCTTGCCAAGCCCGGTCCAAAGGACAAGTCCGTAACGATTGAGAGGCCCACGCACGAGGAGATAGCCGCGATGATTGGGTCATCGCGTGAGGTGGTGAGCAGGGCCTTGAAGAAGATGAGCCAAGAGGGGTATATCAAGATAGAAAAGGACAAGATAGTGCTCTTTATCCACGCGGAGTGACTTTCGTCACTGAAGCGTTTTTGGCGATGATATAGACTTGATGCGGAGTTAGCGGCGTGTCCGGCGGGGGATGGGGGCGGCTTTATGCCGGACAATAACGGCATTTCCGGTTATCGTTAAACCTGCGAAGGGGACGGCATTTCCCCCTTGACATTTTTAGGGCAACATGCTAAACAATTGCTACAATTAGTTCTTTAACCTCTACAAGTTCGGCTTGGGAACGGTAATGGGCGCGTATGTCGTGTCCCTGAACGGTTTTTTACAGGTTTAAAAGTTCGGTGTTTTTAGAGGGTGGTATACCCCATTGTTTGCTCAAAGGAGACGTCATCTTGGACAACAAGTTTCTTACGTTTTTTATACTCAGCAACGACGCGGCCAATGCAAGGCAATTTAAGCTCAAGGTAAAGAGCCTCAAGATCGCGGGCGGGATAGGCGCGTTCTTCTTCTTGGTTCTGGCCTTTGTGGTTGTTGACTATTCGAGGATAAAGTACAACACCTCGGAACTATACAGCCTCAGAAAAGAGACCACGGCCCAGAAGGTAGAAATTCAGAACTTCGCCGGGAAGATTAGAGACCTTGAGACCCGTCTTGCGTCCCTCAATATTTTCGATAAGAAGATAAGGATAATCGCGAACCTCGACGGTCCCAAGAACGCACCCGCGCAGGATCAGGCGATGGGACTTGGCGGCGTGGGTGGCGGGCTTTCTCCCGATGACCAGGGCTTTGCAACGCCTAAGGCGAAGGTCAACGACCTCATCGAGCGGATGAAGTCGGACATAAAGCAGCTCGAATCGCGCGCGAACCGTCAAGAGAGCAGTTTTACGGAATTACAGGGCCAACTCGTAAACAAGGCGTCGTTTCTCGCCTCAACGCCGTCCATCTGGCCCGTGCGCGGATGGGTCACGTCCACCTTCGGCGACCGCATCAATCCGTTTACGGGTTTCAACCAGCTCCATAACGGGATGGACATCGCAAACCGCATGGGCACGCCCATAGCGGCCACCGCCAACGGCATAGTCGTGCAGGCGGACAGGGACCCGGGGCTTGGCAAGGTAATAGGCATCTCTCACGGGTACGGGATAAAGACCGTTTACGGCCACTTATCCGAGATACACGTGCGCGTCGGGCAGAAGGTCAAGAGGGGAGATAAGATAGGCGCGATGGGCAGCACCGGAAACTCGACCGGCCCGCATCTCCATTATCAGCTCTCCGTAAACGGCGTTACGGTTAATCCGGCCAAGTATCTTCTCAACTGACGACCCGCCGAAAATAAACGGATTAAAACCTACAACCGATAAGACAGACGCCCTGTGCCCAGCGGCACTTTTCTGAACGAAGCGGGTCAATAACCGACGCGCCCTCGTAATGAAAAGCGGCGCTGGGCGCGGGGCGTTTTTGTTAAAACCCCGTCTGCCGCGTCCTGCGCTGGAATTGCCGTCAGGGTTATGTTAGGATGAATATCCGCTTGGCCTTCTTTGCAGGCGAAGGGATTAATAGACCGGAGAAAAATGTTAAACAATCTACTGAGAAAAGTATTCGGCAGCAAAAACGACAGGGAGATAAAGCGGATCCAGCCCGTGCTAACGCTCATCAACTCGTTAGAGCCTAAGATGCGCGCATTGAAGGATGCGGAGTTCCCCGGCCTCACTGCCCGTTTTAAGGAGTCTCTCGCCGCGGGTCAAACGCTCGAAGACATACTGCCTGAGGCGTTCGCGGCCGTGAGGGAGGCGGCTTGGCGCAGTATCGGCATGCGCCCATTCGACGTTCAGCTCATGGGCGGCATATCCCTCAACGAAGGTAAGATTTCCGAGATGAAGACCGGCGAGGGCAAGACCCTCGTGGCCACGCTCCCCCTGTATCTTAACGCCCTTACGGGCAAGGGCGCGCACCTCGTAACCGTGAACGACTATCTTGCGGCGAGGGATTCGCGCTGGATGGGCCCTCTCTACAGTATGCTAGGTTTGAGCGTAGGGGTGATACAGCACGACGAGAGTTTTATTTATGACCCTGAGTATTCCGGCGAAGACGACGGACACCCGCATCTGAGGCCGGTTTCACGCAAAGAGGCGTATCTTGCGGACATCACCTACGGGACCAATAACGAATTCGGCTTCGATTACCTGAGAGACAATATGAAGTTCTCTTTGGAGGAATACGTCCAGCGCGAACTTAATTTCGCCATCGTTGACGAGGTGGACTCCATACTCATTGACGAGGCGAGAACGCCGCTTATCATATCCGGCGCCACCGAAGACTCCACCGACAAGTATTACGCCATAAACGGGATAATGCCGTCGCTTAAAAAGGACGCCCACTTCACGGTGGACGAGAAGGCCAAGCAGGTGCTCTTGAACGACGCGGGCGTGGAAAAGGTCGAGGGGCTTTTAAAGGTCGCCAACCTCTATGACCCCGGCAATATCGAGACCCTTCATCACGTAAATCAGGCGCTCTACGCCCACGTTTTGAAACATAGGGACGTTGATTACGTCGTGAAGGACGGGCAGGTCGTCATAGTTGACGAGTTTACGGGACGACTCATGTCGGGCAGGCGTTGGAGCGACGGGCTGCATCAGGCCGTCGAGGCCAAAGAGGGGGTAAAGATTGAAAACGAAAACCAGACCCTTGCGACCATCACCTTCCAGAATTACTTCAGGATGTACGAAAAACTCTCCGGCATGACGGGCACCGCCGATACCGAGGCCGCCGAGTTCAACGACATATATAAACTCGAAGTAGTGGTGATGCCGACCAATAAGGAATTGCACCGCTACGACACGCCCGACCTCGTCTATAAGACTAAAAAAGAGAAGTTCAGGGCAGTGGTGCGGGAGATAAAGGAGTGGAATGAAAAAGGCAGGCCCGTGCTCGTGGGCACCATCTCGATTGACGATTCCGAAAAACTCTCCGGCATACTCAAGCAGCAGGGGGTCAAGCACCACGTCTTGAACGCAAAGCACCATGAGCGCGAGGCCGAGATAGTCGCGCAGGCAGGGAGGTTCGGCTCAGTTACCATATCCACGAACATGGCCGGCAGGGGCACGGACATCCTGCTTGGCGGAAATCCGGAGTTCCTTGCGGCCGGGGCCGCCGGCATAGACGACACCACCGAGGAATTCCGCGTTGCCGTCGAGCGGCTGCGCGTCGAGTGCGACGAGGAAAAGGCCCGCGTTATCGCGCTGGGCGGGCTTCACATCATCGGCACGGAGAGGCACGAATCGAGGCGTATTGACAACCAGTTGAGGGGAAGGGCTGGCCGTCAGGGAGACCCCGGGTCTTCGCGCTTCTATCTCTCTCTCGAAGACGATCTCATGAGGATATTCGGGAGCGACAGGATATCGTATCTCATGGAAAAGATAGGCATGGAAGAGGATGTCCCCATCGAGCACTCTCTCGTCACACGGGCCATAGAGAACGCGCAGAAAAAGGTCGAGGCGCACAACTTCGACATAAGAAAGCATCTCCTCGAATATGACGACGTGATGAATCAGCAAAGGGAGGTCGTCTACGGCTACAGACGCCAGATACTCGGTCAAGCGGGTCTGCGCGACATGGTCAACGCATTCAGTATCGAGGCCGTTGAGTCCACGGTGGACACGCATATCGAGGAAAAGAGCGGCCCAAGCGAATGGGACTATAAGACGATTTCAGAGTCGGTGCGAAGGGGTTTAGGGGTAGACATAGGCGACACCCTTCCGCATGGGATCAACAAAAAAGAGGCGCTCGCCGGGCACATCTCCGCCGTTGTTTGGGAGGCGTATAACCAAAAGGTCGCCTTGGTCTCCGACAAGGCATTTTCTGAATTCGAGAAGGTGATTATGCTCCACGCCATTGACACGCTATGGAAGGACCATCTGCTGACGATGGATCACCTCAAGGGCGGGATAGGGCTGCGCGGATACGGGCAAAAAAATCCGCTTCAGGAGTATAAGAAGGAAGGTTTCGAGATGTTCGTTGACATGATAGCCCGCTTCAAGTCCGAGGTTATTGAGAGGCTCTTCCTCGTGCAGATAAACAGGGAAGAAGCCCCGCCGCCTCCGCCCATTCTCAAACCCGCGAAGGTGATAGAGGGCAGGGGCTCGGTTGAGGCAGGAGAAGAAACGGAAGGAGAAAAGCAACGGCAACAGCCGGTTGTGCGACACGGCGGCAAGATAGGCAGAAACGACCCTTGTCCGTGCGGCAGCGGCAAGAAATACAAAAAATGCTGCGCCGCGGGTAAAGACGAACATGCCGCTTAACGGCCGTGACCGTGAACCGTGACCGTGATGCGTCGAAAAGGCAAAATACCAATGCCCGTAATCTCCAAAAAAAAGATAAAAATAGGCAGGCTCAAGCCGGTGCCGGGTTTTACGGCCTGCGGCATGTCCTGCGGGATAAAGAAGAACGGTAAAAAAGACCTTGCCCTCATCGTAAGCGATGCCCCTGCGGCGGTCGCGGGCGTATTTACGACTAATAAGGTCAAGGCCGCGCCGGTCATGCTCTCGATTGCCCGCGTAAAAAAAGGGTGGACGCGGGGCGTCGTCATAAACAGCGGCAACGCCAACGCCTGCACCGGAAGGCGCGGGGATAAGGACGCGATGGCCATGACCGCTGCTGTCGAAAAGGCGCTCGGTCTCAAGACCGGAGAGATGCTTGCAGCTTCAACGGGCGTTATCGGGGTTCCGTTGCCCGTTAAAAAGATCGAGGCTGCGTCGGATGCGCTCGCAAGCCGGTTGCGCAATAACGGATTGGCCGAGGTCTCCGAGGCCATACTGACCACCGATGCGTTTCCCAAGACCGCCTTTCTCTCGGTCAATATCCACGGCGTAAAGATAAGCATCGCGGGTATCGCCAAGGGCGCGGGCATGATATGCCCTGACATGGCCACGCTCCTCGCGTTTTTCATGACCGACGCGGCCATAAAGCCGGCCGCATTGAGACGCGCATTGAAAGAGGCGGTTGACGTGTCGTTTAACGGGATTTCCGTTGACAACGACATGTCCACTAACGACACGGCCCTTGCCTTTGCAAGCGGCGCGTCCAATCCCAAAGAGATAAAGGCGGGCACGCCTGATTTTCGCAGGTTCACGTCGCTTTTGACCGAGGTCGCGCAGAGACTCGCCCGCATGATAGTTATGGACGGTGAGGGGGCAACGCGGTTCATTACCTTGGAAGTATGCGGGGCCGCATCCCGGAAAGACGCCGCGTCCGCCGCAAAGACCGTCGCGTCGTCCATGCTCGTAAAGACCGCCTTTTTCGGCGGCGACCCGAACTGGGGCAGGATACTCGCGGCCCTCGGAAGGGCGGGCATAAAGATGAAAGAAGACAGGGTTGATGTTTTCTTCAATGGCGTGCAAGTGGTTAAGCGCGGCCTCGATACCGGGAAAGAAAAGAAGGCGGCCCGTGCCGTAAATCCCGCCGAGGTCTTGGTAAGGATAGGGCTTAACATGGGTGATTTTTCCACAGTCCATTGGACGTCCGACCTGTCGTATGAATACGTTAAGATAAACTCGGCTTACAGGACGTAGTTTATTGGAGGTTTTCCATGGAGCTATCCGCTAAAGAGTCCGGCAGGTGGTTGAGGCAGGCCGAATACGACCTCAAGACCGCCGAGTGGAACCAGCAGGGCGGGTTTTTCGCGCCCGCGTGCTTCTGGGCGCAGCAGGCCGCGGCAAAGGCCTTGCGCGCCTTTCTTTTCATGCGCGGCGAAGACGCGCATGAGACGCGCTCCGTGGCCGACCTCCTTGACAGGGCGATTACCTACGAAGAGGCCTTCAGGGAATTTGCCGGCACGGGCACGTCCCTCGACATCTACTACAAGACCGCGCGATTCCCCGACGCCTTGCCCGGCGGCATACCGGCCGAGGTGATCACCTCAAAGGATTCGCGGGACGCCGTCAAGCAAGCCTCCGACATAGTTGCCCTTGCGGAGAAAAAACGGAAGGTGTATCTGCCGGAGAACTTTTAAATAACGGCCGTGAAGCGTGAATCGTGAGACGTGAAGCGTGAAGCGTGCGACGTGATACGACTCACGATTCACGTCTCACGGTCTCTATTCTATGATGTCGGAAAAACTTACCCTGATAATCCCCTTTATCTTCGGCTCCGCAATCGGGAGTTTCCTGAACGTCTGCATATACCGCATACCGGCGGGCATATCCGTAGTAACGCCGCCTTCGAGTTGTCCGTCGTGCGGCGCAGAAATAGCCTTTTACGACAACATCCCGGTGTTGGGATATATCCTGCTGAGGGGCAGGTGCAGGAAATGCGGCGCCCGCATATCAGCGAGGTATCCGCTTGTCGAGGCCGCAACAGGGGCGTTTTGCGCGGCGCTCTTCTATATCTTCGGTTTCAGCGTCGAGTTCTTCGCATACTTCGCCTTCGTGTCCGCCCTTATGGTCGTAACGTTTATTGATCTAAAACTCCAGATAATCCCGGACGTGATAAGCATCCCCGGCATAGGGGTTGGACTTATAGCGTCGTATTTCATGTCATCCGTCGGGCTTGTAAACTCGGCGGCCGGTTTTCTCCTCGGCGCGGGCTTTCTTTTCATTATAGCAATGGGATACCATTTTTTAACCGGAAAGGAGGGCATGGGTGGAGGGGATATAAAACTCTTGGGCATGATAGGGGCCTTTCTCGGATGGAGGGGCGCGGTGGTCACGCTCATCATCGGCGCGTTCGCCGGGGCCGTTGTCGGCGGCGTCTTGATGCTTAGATACGGCAAAGACGGCAAATACGCCATCCCGTTCGGCCCGTTCCTCGCGGCCGGGGCAATAGTCCATCTTTTCTTCGGCCCGCCAATCGTCTCGTGGTATATTGAAATGATTGCGGGTGGAGGTTAGCCGCTTTTAGATGAAAAAATCGGCGCTCGGCATACGAACTCAGCTTATAATTGGCACCGTGCTTCTGACCTCGGCAGGCATCGGCCTTGTGGGGTTGATGAGCATAAAGGCCGTCGAGATGTCTGCCGTCTACGCCAAGATGGACTCGGCTGAGAGACTCGTGAAGGTCTTAAACGCGGCTGCGCGGTCGCAATACGCGACCCACGGCGACAAGGAGTCCACGAGGGCCGCGGGCGCGCTCCTTAAAGAGGCGGGGATAAACGATTTTGAGTTCACGGACGGCAAGGGCGTTGTGTTCCAAAAAGAAGGGACGCTGCCGGAACACCTCGGCGCGGCCTTGCCGTTTGCAGGCGAGATAATAGTAAAGAGGGTCGGCGGAGGGATATTGTCGGGCCCCGGCGAAGCGCTCCACGTGATTGCGTTTTTCAACCCCGGCTCCGGCAGCGGGAGACTCAGGTTCGCCGTGAGCCTCAAGGGCGTCGCGGAAGAGATGTCGGGCATCAGGAATTTTCTGCTCGCCTACGTCTTGCTTGATTCGCTCATAATAATAATAACGGGGCTTTATTTTTTCTCGCGTCTTGTTGTCGGCCCAATAAAAAGGCTTGAAGTCGCCGCGACCCGGATAGCGTCCGGCAATTTTGGAGAGCGGGCGGAAGTTGGCGACGAAAACGAAATAGGCAGCCTCGCAAATTCTTTCAACATAATGGCCGAGAGGCTCGAATCCAAGATAAATGCCCTTGAGCGTTTGAATGCGGAGCTTATCGCGGCTCAGGCGGAGTTATTGAAAACGTCCACGCTCGCCGCGGTCGGCAACCTCGCCGCCGGCATTGCGCACGAGGTGGGCAATCCCCTCGGCGCGGTGCGCGGCTACGTTGACATACTCGCAAAGGGCGGCCTTGAAAAGGACGAAGAGGCCGCGGTTATTAAAAGGGCATCTGCCGAGATTACGAGGATTGACGCGATAGTGAGGGAATTTCTCGAGGTCGCCAGACCCTCGAAGCCGACTGGCGAAACAGTCGAGGTCAACCGTCTTATCGAGGAGATTATTTCAACCGTTGCCGTTCAAAATGCCTTTGACGGCGTAAAGATAATATTTGAGCCGGACGGATATGTCCCGCCGGTTATAGGCGACGAAGGTAAGCTCAGGCAGGTCTTCATGAACATCCTTTTGAACGCCGCCCACTCGCTCTCATGCGCGGGGGTGAAGACCATAACGGTCAAAACATATTTTGACGGGCACGCGGAGACCGCTGAACGCGCTAAAAGTCTGCGCAGGCGCAAAGACGATCAAATGTTCGCCGCCTCAACATTGGAGAAACGCTGCGTGTTCGTCGAATTCAGCGATAACGGCCGCGGCATAGCGCAAGACGATTTGCCGAGGATATTCGACCCCTTTTTCACCACGAAAGAGGTAGGCAAGGGCACGGGGCTCGGTCTTTTCGTGTCCCGCGCCATTATAAAGGCTTATGGCGGGGAGATTACGGTTGAGTCCAATGAAGGCGAAGGGGCGATATTTACCGTAGCTCTGCCTGCGCGCGCCGGTGATAAAGGGGATGGGGCATAACGGATGAGACTTCTCGTAATTGACGACGAAGAGGCGATGAGGCACATGCTCTCCATAATCCTCAAGAAAGAGGGTTATGAGGTTCACGTTTCCCCGGATGCGCTCCATGCGCTCTCGGCGATAGAGGCGGCAGGGGGCGGGGACTTTGATTTTATCCTCTGCGACATAAAGATGCCCCGCATGGACGGGCTCGAATTTTTGAAGGCCCTTAAAGACAGGGGTCTTCAATATACGGTTATAATGATGAGCGCCTACGGCACGCTGGACACGGCCATAGATTGCATGAAGCTCGGGGCTTATGATTACATCTCCAAGCCCTTCAAGACGGACGAGATAATCCTTACGCTTAAAAAGGCCGAGGAGAGAGAAAGGCTCAAGAGGGAAAATAAAAGGCTAAAAGAAGAGACCTGTGCCGAGTATGACATAAGGCGCATCGTCACAAAAGATAAGGCGATGCTCGAAGTCTTGAAGCTCGTTAATAAGGTCTCCGGTTACGACACGCCCGTCCTCATAATCGGAGAGAGCGGCACCGGCAAGGAGCTTATAGCGAGGGCCATCCACGATTCGGGCGACAGGAAAAACGGGCCTTTTGTCGCCGTGAACTGCGGGGCGATTCCCGCGGCTCTCCTCGAGAGCGAACTCTTCGGCCACGTAAAGGGCGCGTTTACCGACGCGCACAGGAATAAGGCCGGGCTTTTTCAGGAGGCCGACGGCGGGACGATATTCCTCGACGAGGTCGGGGAACTCCCGCTTCCGCTTCAGGTCAAATTCCTGCGCGTCCTTCAGGAAGGGGAGGTTAGAAAGGTCGGCGACACGAAGTCCGTAAAAATAGCCACGAGGGTCGTGGCGGCCACTGTGAAGGATCTGCGCGAGGAGATAAAAAAAGGCGCGTTCAGAGAAGACCTTTTTTACAGGCTCGACGTGGTCGAGGTGAACCTGCCGCCGCTCAGGGACAGGGGTGATGACATACCCGGACTTGCCGCGCACTTCATTGAAAAGTATTCAAAGAAATTCGGCAAACCCGTAAAGACCCTGCCGGAAGATGTATTGAAGACGCTAAAGGGATATTCGTGGCCGGGCAACGTCAGAGAACTTGAAAACGCCATAGAGCGCGCTATAATACTCGAGGAGACCGGCGTCATAAGAAAGGAGTCCCTTCCCATGGCGATGAAAGAGACGGGGGGCGTTTGCGCAATCCTTCCTTCGTCGTCAGACCTCTCGATAAAGAGGGCTTCCGAGGCCATTGAAAAGGCGCTCATTTCAAAGGCGCTTGCAAAGACCGGAAATAACAAAACCAAGGCCGCCGAACTCCTCGACATCAGCTTTCGCGCGCTTTTGTATAAGATAAAAGATTACGGACTGTGAAAGTGTAGCTCAGGCCTTCAGGCCTGAGATTATCAGGGCTAAAGCCCTGAGCTACGCACATAAGATAAAAGATTACGGACTGTGAAAAAAGTATTGAGTTTTAATTTGATGCCTAAACAAAAAAGATATGTAAATCAAGCTATTGCATTAGGGCACGGCAGTTGCATATATTATGACATAATGAAAAACACCATGAATAAACCGGCTGCAAACTCAAAGGGATTTTCGCTCGTCGAGTTGTTGATAGTCGCAGCGCTTATCGGCATCATGACCGCCATAGGCGTCCCGGCGATGATCGGGCAGATGGCGCACATCAGGTTTACGAGGGACGCGAGGGATTTATCCGTTGCTTTTAGGGCCGCCCGCATGAACGCGATAGCCAAGAACGTGCGCTACGGCATTAATATTACACAGGGCGCGCCTGACGCTTACCAAGTGCAAACCTGCACCGATTCTCCGGCTCCCGCGCCTTCCGTCGCTTGCGCCGCTTGGGGCAACGCAGGGGGGCTTATTACGTTTTCAAGCAATAGCGATATCACTTCCCCGGCGGCCAGCATCAGGGTTGAGTTCCTTCCGACCGGCACCGCGGCCGTAACGGGGATAATGCCGCCGGCAACCAATATTGACATTAGGCTCGCTAACCCTTCGTCCGACACCGATCAGTTGACGATAAACGTAAGAGCCGCAACCGGTAAGATTGCCGTAACATAGAGGGCTAAAAATGTTTACGGAAAAAGAAATTTTTAAAAGAGACGCGGCGCGGGCAGACTGTAAATGCAACGCGCCGGCAATGGGCGCCCTCGGTTTTTCCCTCGTCGAGGTGCTTATAGCCTTGACCATACTATCCATCGGGATTCTCGGCATAATGGGTCTCATCGGTACCAGCATCAATTCCGGCGCTTTCGCGCAGAACGCGTCGCAGGCCTCCAACGTCGCGCAGGACAGGATAGAGGCCCTGCAGAGCGTGGCCTTCGCGTCCGTGCATCTCTCGGACGCCGTGACCGCGCGCACGGATCTCCGAAGGACGTGCGGCGCGGCCACCGGCCCGGCGAATAGACCGGTCTACAGCTGCGTCCCCACGAACTCGATAACCGTTGGAACCGTTAACCCCAAGACCTACACATGGACTTACACCGTAACGTTTATAGACCTTGACGGCAGCACCGTGGCGGACGAGTCCGACCGCCTTAAAAAGCTCGACGTTACGGTAACATACTGGAATTCTTTGTCACGAAGCAATAAGACTCTTACTCTGTCGTCGATGATAACCAACTGAACTGCGAATATACGAATTGCCGATGTTTTTTAACTCTAAGGCATGTGAGGTAATAATATGAAGACGACGGTTGCGGGCACATTCGCTTCACTCGGTGTAAACTCTGCGAAGGCGGGAGCGCCCCTTAAGCAATCTTATCTTTCGAGGGGGAGCGGTTTCACGCTTATAGAGTTGTTGATAGCCATATTCATCTCTGCAATCGTGGCCAGCGCGATATATTCGGTCTACATCACCTTCTACAAGCAGACCGCTGCGCAGGACCTCATTGTCGAGGCCCAGCAAAACGCCCGCGTGGGCATAAACCTGATGGAAAGGGAGCTTATAAACGCCGGTTATAACGCGGGTACGACCAACGTCATAACCGTAGCTACATCCACTTCCGTTCAATTCCTCTACTCGGAGCCTAACGATCCCGGCGCATCGAGGATCAAGGTCACCTACAATTACGACTCCGTCAATAAGACCCTTTTGCGTACGGAAGATGACACCACGCTCGGCACCTTAGGCGCCGCGAACATAGTCATCCCAGACGTAACCGGCGTTGAGTTTGCGTATTATGACGCAAACGGGCTTACTACCGCCGTGCTTAACGATATCAGGTATGTTAACATAAAGCTCACCACCGAGACGAAAGACATCCCGCCGGGGGCCGCGGCCAAGAAGCAATTTGCATTAGAGACCCATCTGCGGCTGCGCAGCTTAGGCACCGGCGCGGCGGCGTCGTCCACCTCGGATACTACCGCGCCCGCGGCCCCAACCGGGCTACAGGTAAGGGAGGTGGCCAACCCGTCCGGTCTGGGCGGCGGCAGCTGCGGAAAACTCAAGGTCAAATTCACCGGTTCGCCTGACGGCGACGTCATCGGCCATAAGATATATTACGGCACGACCTCCGGCTCGTATGACGGGGTGATCAACGTCTCGACAACCGCGTTGACCGGCGCTGATTACAGCTGCACCAATACCGCCAACGTCTACGAGTGCACCCTTGCCCCTTCAAATCCCGCTCTCTCCCCGACGGTGTCGTACGACAGTTCTACGTCCGTGCATGCCCCTTCAACGGCCGTAATTTATTACTTTGCGGTAAAGGCCTATGACTACAACATGAACTATAGCCCCTACTCCACTGAGGCTTACGGAGATACATCTACGGCCACCATAGCGGCGAGCAACACAACGTTCGATGCAGGTTTAAACGATTCCACCGTGAATCCGGGTAAACCCGGCGCCGTAACCGGCCTTACCGGAGCAGACGGGACCGCCGACGGCACGACCAACCTTTCATGGACGGCCTATCCTACGGCCTCTAATCCCGGCGTCACGCAGTTGGCCATTTATAGGAGCACGTCTGCCTTCACGTATCCGATAAGCTCGTCTTTAGAGATAGCCGCCATAACCTCACCCGGGTCAACTACCACGTATGCCGTTTCAGGTCTGACGGGATGCCAGCAGTACTATTACGCGATTGCGGCCGTCAACTGCGACCCGACGCTCATAACGGTTGACTCCGGCGACACGGCAAGCGAACAGTATGCGGCGGCCAACTACGGCGTGGCTTACGGCGACGGGACAGGCTTGGGCGTTGATTCCCCGGCCGGGGCCGATACATATCCTCCCGATATCACGCCGCCCACGGCGCCTACGCTCCTCACGAGAAACGGCGAGATAATCGTCGGCTATAAGCGCGTGTATATGGGCGTAACAAATCCAACGGAGACGGATTTTACCCATACGCTCGTCTATTACAACACGACCGGCCCATCCCCTTCGGTGGATACCACGCTCGGCAGCCCGACTTACGGGCAGATTTCCGGCGGCTTAGCCGTGCCAGACACCAACGTCTCGGTTCCGGGTAAGTTGACCGGGGCAGGCAGGTATATCACCTATGTCCATGACAACGAGCAGAACGCAGGGAACACCTTCTATGAAAGCATAAGCGCGATGCACGCCCCGGCGCTCACCAGCACGCAATATTTCTACACGGCGGTGTCTTACGACAGGTGCGGCAACCCGGCCGTTGCCACCGGCAATACGCCTGCCCTCGCGTCTCTTTGCGGAGACGGTCTCCCGGGAGACCCTGAGTACGGCCCGCCGTCCTCTATCCCGCCCATCAACCCGTTGGTGAAGGGGTGCTACTCAAACGACTACAGCTATAATGTTACCTTCAACTCAAAAACCGTCAACGCGAATAAAGTGCCCATGACGATTACGTGGGATGACAATCCCTTGCTCAGCGCCATTCCCGACGCCGCCATGTACAGAGTCTACAGGTCCCCGTCTGCGCCTTTTGATACAACGGTTTTCCCTAATACCCTTGATACAACCTTGTGCAGCGCTTCACCGGCTTCCACATGCTTTCTCGGTTTCGTCCCGGTGGGAACCACCAACTCGATCATTGACAACAACAGCCTTACGGACTCAGGGACGACTAAATACTCTTACGGGATAGTCGCGACCGACTGCACCTATGAAGAGCAGTGGATACCCAACGCAGCGGCTGCGTATAAGTTTAATACGTCGGGATGGTTGACCGATGACGGCGTGGATGGCATCGGCGTTACCCCCGGCATGATTGACAGGGACGAAAAGTTGAACGTTACCGACGACACCCACAGGGAGGTCTTGACCGGCGTTGACATGGACAATTCCATTGGCACCGGCACCGGAGCTTCCACGCCGTCCACGGCCTACAAGCACAATACCGTAACGTTGTTTTTGGAGAATACGGCAAACGGACCGCAAACCCTCGATGGCGCCACGGCGAGCTATTTTTACTGGGGCAATTCGTCGGCAAGGCTCACCAACGTCGCCGTCGGCGGCGGCATGAGCACAATCGCCGTGACGAGCATCGCGGTGCCTATGTCGTCAAACTTCGTCAATTCCGGCACATTCACGAGGAGGGCATCAACGACCCTCGGGAACATCCAGCTGCCGGCGAATACGCGAAACATCCCCATGGTCTTGACGTTCACGGACAAGAACGGCAATCCGATTGACATGAGGAACGACCTAATTTCCATAAGACTCATAATCATCAACAACTCGACCAACACAACTTCCACCAATCCCATCTGCTACGCTTATGCGACCGTGTCGAAGATTGCCACAGGAACGACGATACCCCTTGGCCCGTCCGTTAACGGCGTTACGCAGAATAATCCGTCTACCCCGACATTCGTATACGCCGTTCCTGGCTCGTCCGGCTCAAACAACACCGTGCCGACCAGCGGAGGCACGGCCTACGGCCCAGTGGTAGCCCTCGGCGGAACGTCTACGGTTATTACGGCCAACATCACCTCCAACACGCTTTACGAGCCGACGAGGGGCAGCGTGTCAATGTCTTCTGCCGCCTTGTATTACATAGACACCGCGCTTACCGTGGGCACGGCGCCAACAAGCGGCTATACCGCGGTTACGATGACCAACACCACAGGCAACACGTGGACGGGCGCCATACCTTCTTTAACCGACCGCAGGTTCTGGTTCTATGTAATTGCCGTTGATTCGGACGGTAACTACGACAGGGCGCCTGAGATTAACGAGGGCGCGTATACCTACGACCAGAGACCGGTCGGCATTTGCGACTTAACGCCGGTTGCCCCCGCGTCCTTTGGGCAGTTGGCCGCCGCCACGGCCACGACGGTTTCCGTCAAGTGGCCTAAGGTTACCGCTTACACGAGCGGGGCGGTCATTGACAAGACCGCCGACCCCATCTTTTACAGGGTTTTTAGGCGCAGCACCCTCACGGGTTCCTTCACGAAGCTCTTTGACGTGCCTGACATCGCCGTCAACTCATGGACCTCCGTAGCCGCCGGAAGTTTAGTAACGCCGGCCACGGCCTCGGTCTACTCGTGCAACGGCACTGCCGTCTTTAACGCCACGACCGGACTTGCCGCAGACGAGTGCGGATGGAAGGATACCGTCGCCAGCACCTCCGGCACAAATGACTTTACGTACTACGTGCAGGCCAAGAATTCGTGCGGCGCCGACACCAACTTAGGGGCGAGGACCAACTACTGGAGGGAATGTGTCGGCTCGACTACTGCCGCGATAAGCGTCTCTCCCACGTCCATAAGCACCAACGGTTCCTATACCGTAACCGTCAACGACTGCGGTAAGTTCGGCGGAGCCGCAGACACTGTTACGGCTAAAAGTGTCTCCAACCTTGGGTCTACGAACTTCTACACGAACATGTCGGAAGACTCCAATAACACGGGTCTCTTTACCGCGAGCATATTGGCTCAAAATATCGGGGCCGCGAATACGACCGGGGTCTATGCGGTTCCCACTAATATCGCCAACGCCACCGTGACCGTATCCTGCCCGTCTACGGCAGGGACCGGTCCGACGACATATCCCTGCTCGGGCGGCGCGTCCACGACGGTAACCGTGAAGGCGCGGGTGTGCGATTTTTCGCCGAGCACTATCACCACGCTTACGGCCACGAAGAAGACCTCCAAATGCGACGGCTCAAACAACTCCTCAAAGGGCATCCAATTGGCATGGTCAACGCCCTCGGATACCGACCCTCCGACCTACAATATATGGGCAAGAACCGGCGATACGGGGACATGGGCTGACATTTCAGGCTCGCTGGCCGCCGGCACTACGAAGTACTGTGACGCGAGACCGGCGTCTAACCCCGGCGTGTATTATTACTACAAGATCGTCGCAGCCGACACATGTCCGCTCAGCAGCACTTCGGCCATTACACCGGGGGCGCCCGGTATAAAATACTGATAAGGCGGGGGCGGACAACCCCCCGTCAGAATGTCCCCGCGGTAACGGGGCGGACAAAAGGAAGGTGAACGTCATGAACGCAAAAAGTCTCAATGTCATCCTGAGCGGAGCGAAGGATATGCTTCTGGTTGTCATTCTGAGCGCATCGCAACGCTTCAGCGTAAACTCCGCGAAGAATCTGATTTTCGCTCAGAATAAACTCCGCAGTGAAAAGGGCTTTATCCTCATTCTCGCGCTCGTCTCGATGGTGGCCATGAGCATCATCGGCATAAGCCTCATAACTAACATGACGACCGACGTTCAGCTTGCGGGCAACGAACGTCAGGGTAAGGTCGCCTTCGAGTATGCCGACGCGGGTATAAACGAGGGCATGGCCCGTCTAAGGCTCAGCGTCGCCAACGCGAGATACGTCGGAGAGCCGGCCAACACGCCGCTCTATAGGACGAGCGCCGTAGTTTTGACCAATCCCACCTTTAACAGTACGGGTACATTTAATAACACCGGAGACGCCGTTCAACACTACTCCGTAACGACGTCGTATCTCATCGAGGGGATGCCGTACTGCGACAGTAACTCCCTATCCGTGCCTAATATCGCCAGCAATACGCCCGTTAATGCCACAACGGGCGCGCCGGACCCTCAAAATTGCAACAGCGAGGTGGTGATGTTCGGCAAGGACTTCAACTTCCCTTCGACGCTCACCTCGTTATCAATAGGGACGAACCCCATATACAGGATAGTCTCGGTCGGCACATACGGCACCACTACGAGGACGATAGAGGCATACGTCGGCAGGAGCACCCTTAACCTTGACCCCGGCGCAGCCGCCAATCTCAACGGGTGCGCGACGTTGAGCGGTTCAAAGGCCGAACTTGAAGCCGAAGGCGGCGCCAGTGTTCCGGGACTCCAATACCTCGGCGCATGCGCGGGCGGCGGAAATATGGTAAACGCGACGAACTGCCCCACGGTTGACACCGGCAACGGAAAGGTTGAAGGCGGTTGTGTCGCTAAAACAAGCTCGACCAACCTTAATACGTATCTTGGTAAAAGCCTTACGGATGTAAAGACCCTTGCCACGCTGACTCTTGACTGCAATTCGGTTGCGACTTGCGCTAACGTGATAAGCGGCCCCGCCAACACGACCGCGATATGGGGCGATTGCGCTGGGGGGACATCTTCCGCGCTCAGATATGTAACCAGCACGAACCCCGTTAATCTTTCGAGCGGCGACTTGCCTTCCGGGTGCGGCAGGGGAGTGCTTGTAGTTGACGGCGGGAGTTTAACCATAGGTCCGAACGTAGAGTGGCAAGGGCTTATCTACGTCGTGAGCGGCGACGTTACCATGAACGGCGGCGGCGGCAATTCAGAGGTCAAAGGCGGTATTATGGCTGGCGGCAACTTGAGCCTTAACGGCGGCGGCGGCCCGGAGGCCGAGATTGAGTACGACGCCCAGATATTGTTGGACGTCGCCAAACAGATTAACAACGGAAGTTTTTCCACCTTGGTGCTCTGGAGGAGGTTGTAAAACGGCCGCAACCGTGAATCGTGACCGTTGACCGTGAAAAGACCGTGACCGCGTGAAATAAAGGTTTTTCACGCATCACGGTCTTTTTTTGTTTTATCGTTCCCACGCCCCGGCGTGGGAACGCATCTGTCATTGTTCTTATCAATGTCCCTCATTTATATGAAATTAACATAAATTATATTATTATAAAAAAAACTATTGACAAATATTTATTTATGATGTAGAGTCCGTGATATCTTAAGCAAGAAGCAGATCCTTCGCTTCGTTCAGGGTGACAGTTTTAGGCCGATACCGGCGTAACCTGAGACCAAGGTGGATGTGAAATGAAGAAAAATAACAACTATCTGAAAAAATACAGAGAGAATATGCTCCTCAGTAAAGCGGAGCTTGCAAGGAAGGCCGGGATATCGGCCCTGACCATAGACCGGATAGAGCACGGGTATCCGTGCAGGGTGGACACCAAGAGAAAGATTATTCAGGCCCTCGGTCTGAAACTCGCGGAAAAGAACAAGGTCTTTATCAACTGCTGAGCGAAGCGAAGCATCTGCTTTTCGTTGTTTTGTCGTTGCGAAGTAGGTTGGGTCAAGCGCAGCGGACCCAACACATTAGGTTGGGTCAAGCGCAGCGGACCCAACACATAATGTTTGATGGGTGCGCTTTGCTTCACCCATCCTACATAGTGAGATAGGCTGAGATTATCCGGGATTGAGCGGGCAGGGGAGATTATGGCATTTTCGCTTTTCAAGATAAAAGAGACCGTAGCCTTTGACATAGGCTCCAATTCCATCAAGCTCGTGCAGATGGGCCAGAGCAAGAAGGGCTGGGAGCTCCAGAAGTTCGGGTTTGCGGAGTTGCCCCCGGAGGCCATCGTTGACGGCTCGATAATAGACTCGATGACCGTCATCAATACGCTCAAAGACCTCATCAAGGAGAACGGGATAAAGCTCAAAAACACCGTCTCGTCCCTTACCGGCCACTCCGTCATCATAAAAAAGGTCGCCTTCCCGTCCATGACCGAGGATGAATTGGCCGAATCCATACAGTGGGAGGCCGAGCAGTATATCCCCTTCCCGATAGCCGACGTGAACATTGATTTTCAGATACTCGGCGCAGACACCGAGGGCAGGGGGCAGATGGACGTCATGCTCGTGGCCGTCAAGAAAGACGTGATAAACGACTACACCAACGTCTTGAAAGAAGCGGGCCTCACGCCCGTGGTGGTGGACGTGGACTCCTTCGCCATAGAGAGCATGATGGAGATAAACTACCCGGTTACCCCGGGAGAGAATATCGCCATAATAAACATCGGGGCGAGCATCACGTCCATAAGCGTCATCATGGGCGGCATGACGGTTTTTACGCGGTCAATCCCCATGGGCGGAAACCAGTTCACCGAGGAGATCCAAAGGCAGCTGAACATCAGCTTCAAGGATGCCGAAGACTTAAAGCTTGGGAGAAAAGACGCGGGCGCGGACGCCGAGGCATTGAAGGCCGCGATAACGAGCATCGCCACGAACATCTCCTTCGAGGCCAAGAGGTCGCTTGATTTCTTTCTCGGCGGAAGTCAGAACGCTTATGTAGGCAAGATATATTTGAGCGGCGGAGGGAGTAAATCCGCCGGTCTTTTGGCGATAATGCAGGAAAAGACCGCCGTGCCCGTGGAAATCGTGGATTCCTTCAAAAGCATTGCCGTAAACCCAAAACGCTTTGACGCGGAAAAGATGAAGACGCTGTCCCCGCTTTTCGGAGTGGCGGTCGGGCTTGCCACGAGGAGGCTCGGCGACAGATGATAAGGATAAACCTCCTGCCCGCAAGGGCCGAGAAGAAAAAAGAGAGCACAAGACTGCAGTTGATGATAGCCGGCGGTGTCACAGTCATCGTGCTTCTTGTATCTTTTGCCGTATATTTATACGAAATGAGCGAGGCGTCCTCGCAATCTTCCAAGATAACTTCCGCGAAGGCCGAGCTTGAAGTCCTCAAGGGTAAGATAGGCGAGCTCTCGAAGATAGAGCAGCAGAAAAAGGTGGTCGAGGAAAAACTCAACATCATCAAGAGCCTCGAGGCCGCCAAGACAGGGCCTGTAGACCTCTTTAAGTTGATAGGCGACGCCATGCCTGAGAGGGCGTGGCTCAAGTCGTTGAAGGATGACGGCAAGACGGTATCCCTCACCGGTTTCGCGGTTAATCAGGAGGTCATGTCGGACCTCATGAAAAACCTCCAGAGGCACAAGGGTTTTTCCTCCGTGGACCTCATTATTGCTCAGGTGATCTCTGAAGGTGAGACCAGGAGTGAAGTCGTGAGTTTTGATCTCAAACTCAACAGGGTTGCCGCCGGAGAAAAGTCCAAGGACAAGGGGGGATTACCCCCATCGAAGGAGAAGAAGTAGATGGCTTTCGCCTTGCCCAAACAACTCAACCTCGACGTGATACTCAAGCTGCCGGTTAAGCAGCGCGTTGGCGTACTCGCCGCGATAAACGCCGTTATATTGGGGCTGATATTCTACTTCCTTACGCTGCCGCAGGTAACGGAAATCTCGACGCTCAAGGAAGAAATCGCCAAACTCGACGTTCAGCTCGAAAACGACAGGCGGATAGCCGCCAACATTCCCAAGTACATTCAGGACAAAGAGGACATGGAGAGAAAGTTGACGGAAGCCCTTACGCAGCTTCCCAACGAAAAGGAATTGCCCGAACTCATTGACAGCATCAGTATCTCGAGCGAAAGATCCGGACTCAAGATACTTATCTTCAAGCCCGGCGCGGACGTGATGAGGGGTTTTTACGCCGAAGTGCCGGTAAATATGTCCGTGCAGGGCAGGTTCGAGAGTCTGCATGATTTCAGCGTGAAGGTCGGGGCGCTCAAGAGGATAGTAAATATCGCCAATTTGGATGTTATGTCGGAAGGGCACAAAAACAAGGTGCCGGGCATCAGGGCGAATTTTGTAGCCACGACTTTCAGGTTCATTCCAACGCCGAATGCGCCGCCCGCCCCAACGGGCGCGGGGGAGAAGAAGTAATGCCCAGCGGGTTATTTAAAAAAATATTGTTCCCAGCCGCGGTAGTCTTGTTGTTGACCTCCTGCGGGCAAGAGAGCGCGCCGCCTCCCCCGCCGGTTAGGAAGGCCGCCGTAAAGCCGGTGGAAGCCGCGCCGGGAGTTGATAAGACAGCCGGCGTTCAACCGACTGCGGCTGCGGTTAAATTGCGTAATCCCTTTTTGAGCTATATTATAGTAAGGCGTGAGACTGAGGGGGTGGATATAAAGGCGGTAAAGGGGCCTCTCCAGTGCTGTGATATTTCGGTATTCAGGATTCAGGCCGTTAAGACCGGCGGGGCTAAACCAAAGGCCGTGGTCCTCGCCCCTGACGGTAAGAGATACATGGTAGGTATCGGCGATGCCATCGGCATGATGGACGGGAAGATAATCAAGATTGACGAAAACGGGATGATGGTCAAGGAGTTTACGAAGGACCCCGATGGAAAGGTTATTTTAACCAATGACGTTGCGATAAAGCTGCATCCGGATGTGTCGAAGCCAAAGTAATAATGCCGGTTGCAGACGGGCGTTTTTGCGTTTACCGGTTTTTTCAAGGAGAACATGGAGGTCGTCATGAACATAAAAAGGTTTTTAGGAAGCGGACTCGCGGGCGCGGCATTGGCATGTCTCGTAATCATGTCGGGGTGCGCCGGGGTTGATCAGGAGGGAGGTAAGGACTCAGTCCTTCCGGCTGAAGGGGAACTCAAAGGCGCCGAAGCCCAAAAGAAATCAGAGGCGGCTAAGGTCGGTATAGACAATATCGAGGCATCCGGCGACAAGGTGCTTATCTCCGCCGACGGGCCGTTGAAGTACACGGTTTTCATGCTTACCGACCCTTTAAGGGTAATCGTTGACATGCCCGGGGTGAGCACGGACAAGGTCGCCGCTCACACCGCCGTAAACAACGATCTTGTTTCAGACGTAACCACGTCAAGTTCCGAAGACGGAAATAACATCGGCAGGGTCGTGATAGGCCTTAAGGAAGGCGTGGACTACGAGGTCAAGTCGGGCGGAAACAGCATTCTCGTGAACCTCAAAAGGGTCGCGACCGCCGAGGCGCCGGCAACAGCCGAGGCTGGGATGATTGCCGCTCCAGCGCCGGTTCCCGAGCCTGTGATAGTGGCAGGCGCTGGCGTAAAGCCCGTTGATGCCCCGGTTAAGGACCTGAAACCCGCGACAAAGGTGATTAAAGTCGAGTCCGCATCCGAGGGTGAAAATACCGTAGTGCGTTTGGTCGCGGACGGCGCAATCGGTAACTACAATTCCTTTGAACTCGACAAACCTGCAAGGATAATCGTTGACGTGTGGGGCGTCAAAGACGCGGTAGGCAAGGCAATGGTTAAGGTCGCCGGGGGGCGCGTAAAGTCGGTGCGGATAGGAAGCCACCCGGACAAGGTTAGATTCGTCATTGACGGGACTAACGCAAAGATGGCAGCGCACTCGATTAATAAGATTGAAGACGCGATAGTCTTAACCATCGGCGAAGGGGTCATGCAGGCCGCTCCCAAGGCCGCAGAGGCTGCGCCCGTTGTAACGCCTGAGCCTGTCGTTGTTGCCGAGTCAGCGCCCCCGTCTGCGCCCGTTGCCGATGCTCCGGCGGAAGATGCGAGTGCAAATACCGTGGAGCGCGTGGATTTTAAGAAGGTCAACGGTTCGGGCAGGGTCGTCATCGTAACCTCTCAAAAAGCGAAGTACACCGCTATCGGCTCAGAGGACGGCAAGTCCGTAATCATTGACATAAAAAACGCAATCATACCGGACAGCCTCAAGCGGACGCTCGACGCCTCGAAGCTCAAGACCCCGGTGCTTACGATAAGTTCGTATCAGGAGTCCCTAAAACCCGTTAAAGACGTAAGGGTGCTCGTAAAACTTTACGACAAGACCAAATATGACATCAAAGAGGAGAACGGCGCGTTGAACGTTGACTTCACCCTCGTGGAGGGGTTAGCGCCCGCTAAGACGCAGGACGAATTGGCAAAGGCGGCCTCCTCCATCGAGGGCACCTCGGGCGATGCGGCCGCGATAGGCGAGACCAAGAAGGTCTATACCGGCAGGCGCATCAACCTCGACATGGTGGACGTCAACATAACGGACATCTTCAGGATGCTCGCCGAAGAGAGCGACTTGAACATCATAGCCGCCGACGACGTCAAGGGAACGATATCCCTTCGCCTCAAGGACGTGCCGTGGGATCAGGCCTTCGACATTATACTCAAGGCAAAGGATCTGGGCGTCGCGCGCGAGGGAAACGTCATAAGGGTGGCCCTTGCCAGTAAGATTCGTCAAGAAAAGGAAAGCGCCCTTGCCTCGAAGAAGGCGCAGGAAAAACTTGAAAATCTTGAGATAAAGTTCATCCCCATAAACTACGCCGTGGCCGTTGAAATAGAACCTCAGATAAAGTCTTCTCTCACGGAGCGCGGCACGGTTACGAGCGAGAAGAGGACCAATACCATTATCGTCAGGGACATAAAGAAGGGCATCGAGCAGGCTGAAATGGTCGTAAAAAAACTCGACACCCAAATACCGCAGGTTCTAATAGAGGCCCGAATAGTGGAGGCCAGCAGCAGCTTTGCGCGCGACCTCGGCATCCAGTGGGGTATTGATTACTTCGTTGACGGCAGGAACGTGAATACGAGCATGTTCGGAAGCGCGGAAGGGTCTACACAGACGGCTACAAACCCCAATCAGCAGTTCGGGACGGCCAGCGGCACTAACACGGCATACCCCGGAAACGCAAAGACGAGCATGAACCTGCAAGGCGGCGCGACACAATACGCGGTAAATACGCCGGCTACCGGCACCGCAGGCACGCTCGGGGCGCTCGGCTTCATCGTGGGCAAGGGC
The DNA here is from genome assembly GCA_016234405.1 of Deltaproteobacteria bacterium. Taxonomy (GTDB): domain Bacteria; phylum Desulfobacterota; class GWC2-55-46; order GWC2-55-46; family GWC2-55-46; genus JACRCC01. The sequence goes on from JACRCC010000002.1 coordinate 49,143, forward strand.
GGCTCCAACCCGCTTATTTTGGATTTGAGGCTTTCGGCCGGCGAGTCGCAGGGTCTGGTAAAGACCATCTCAAGGCCGCGTATCACCACTATGGATAATAAAGAGGCCAAAATAGAGCAGGGCGAATCAATACCGTTTGAAACGACTTCGTCTTCCGGCACTTCAACTACGTTTATTGACGCCAATTTAAGCCTTTTGGTCACCCCGCATATCACGCCGGACGGAAGCGTTCTTATGAAGATAAAGGCGAACAGAAATTCCATCGGAACGTTCAGAACCTCGGCAGGTCAGCCGAGCATCAACAAAAAAGAGTCCTCAACCGAGGTGCTCGTTAAAGACGGCGAGACTACCGTCATCGGCGGCATCGTGGTTTCGGATAAATCCGAGACAGAGGCCGGAATTCCGTACCTCAAGGATATACCTCTCCTTGGTTGGTTATTTAGGAGAAAATCGGTGTCGGATACGCAGACGGAACTCCTAATATTCATCACGCCTACCATAATGAAGGAAAAGGCGGTCGGTTAATCAGGAAAGGCGAGAATTGAAAAACGCACCCAGCGCCACTTTCCGCCACCGGCCTTATTAACTGCACGGTGTAGGCGGCGAAAAGCGGCGCTGGGTGCGTCTTTATTTGAGAGGGCAAGAACATGATAAGATACCTCACATCAGGCGAATCTCACGGCAAACAAATTACCGTGATAATCGAGGGCATGCCAGCCGGGCTCGATGTCAACCGTGCCTGCATTGACCATGATTTGGCAAGGCGGCAAGGCGGCTATGGCCGCGGCGCACGGATGCGAATAGAATCCGACAAGGCCGAGATAACCTCCGGTGTCCGTTGGGGCAAATCCCTCGGTTCTCCGATTTGTCTTGTTGTGAAAAACCGCGACTGGGAGAATTGGCTGGAGGTCATGGCCGCGGGCGTGCCTCACGCGGTCGAGAACGGGAAAGAGGTAACACGACCGAGGCCCGGACACGCGGACTTGGCCGGCGGCTTGAAGTACGGTCAGCGTGATTTGAGGAATATTCTCGAGAGGTCGAGCGCGCGCGAGACCGCGGGCCGTGTGGCGGCCGGGGCCGTTGCCAAGCGACTCTTGGCCGAGTTCGGCGTAACCGTGATGAGCTGGGTCTTGGAGATAGGCGGCGTCAGTGCCCGGGAGACCAACGCAAGCGCCGAGGCGCTTTTCAAAAAGGCGGAGGCGTCATTGGTAAGGTGTCCCGACGCAAAAGCCGAGAAGAAGATGAAAAAAAAGATTGACGACGCCAAGAAAAAGGGCGACAGCGTAGGCGGCGTCTTTAAGGTTGCGGCAACCGGGGTTCCGCCCGGTCTTGGCAGCCACGTACACTGGGACAGGAAGCTCGACGGTCGTCTTGCCGGGGCACTGATGAGCGTACAGGCCATCAAAGGGGTTGAGGTCGGCGCGGGTTTCGCGGTCGGGTCTTTGCCGGGTTCAAAGGCGCACGACGAGATTTTTTATGATAGCGCCGCGCAGGCGAGGCGAGATGAAAAAGGCGTCTACTGGCCGCAGTCGCCGCGTTTTTACCGCAAGACCAATAACGCGGGCGGCATCGAAGGCGGCATGTCCAACGGAGAGCCGGTTGTCCTCAATGCCGTCATGAAGCCCATCCCCACGCTTTATAAACCCCTCCGCTCGGTTGATATTATTACCAAGGAGCCTTTCAAGGCATCGGTAGAGAGGTCCGACGTTTGCGCCGTACCGGCGGCCGCGGTGGTGGCCGAGGCGGTAGTCGCCTTCGAGCTTGCGACGGCATTCCTCGAAAAATTCGGCGGCGATTCCATGTCCGAGATAGAGAGGAACTACAGAGGGTATCTCAGGCAGATAGCCGGGTTTTAGCCGGCATTACGATAAAATGACGGGTAATAAGAGCGCAAGAAACGTCGTCCTCACGGGTTTCATGGGCGCGGGAAAAACCGTAGTCGGGAAGCGTCTTGCGGCAACGCTTGGCAGGAAGTTCCTCGACCTCGATGAGACGATCGTAAAAGAAACAGGCGTAGAGATAAAGGATATATTCAGAACAAAAGGCGAGGCGTATTTTAGGGAGCTTGAAGCAGGCGCAATCGTGAAATTGACAAAGGGAGAATACGGCATCGGCATAGTCGCGGCAACGGGCGGCGGGGCCGTCATCAGGCCGTCAAATAGAAAGGCATTAAGGGCATGGGGCGCGGTAATCTGCCTTAGGGCCTCCGTTGATGAAATCATAAAAAGGGCGGGGAGCGGCGACGAAAGGCCTTTGCTTGACATCGCCGCTCAGGGAAAAAAGAGAGAGAAGGGGTTTTTGCCCCCCTTGATAGAAAGGCTTTTGAAGGAAAGGGATATGGCGTATAAGGATTGCGACTTTGCGTTGGACACCACCGAGATGAGCGTCAAGGATGCGGTTGAAAAGATAAAGTCATTTCTTGGCAATTCAGTGTAACTCCTTGAATAATCAGATTTTTATTGTTACGGTGTTTTCGCTCGCCGCTTTAATTTAGAAATGCCCAAGACCCGCAAAATAAGAGTCAATCTCCGTGGAGCGCCGCGTTCTTATGATATAGTCATTAAAGACAATATCATCAAGGAACTCGGCCCTCGTTTGTCCGGCCTCGGTTTCAGAGGCAGTGTCGCCCTCATAACAAATCCCAAGGTCAAGCGACTGTATGCCGGGGTTATTATAAAAAGCCTTGCCTCAGCGGGTTTTAAGACCATAGTAATAACTGTGCCTGACGGCGAGAGATATAAAACCCTCGATGAAGCGGCCAAGATCTTCGACGCGCTCGTTAAAAACAGGTTTGAGCGGGGCAGCCCAATCGTCGCGCTCGGCGGGGGCGTTATAGGCGACATATCCGGTTTTGCGGCCTCCGCGTATTTGCGGGGCGTGCCGTATATCCAAGTCCCTACGACCCTTCTTGCGCAGGTGGACAGCTCCGTGGGCGGAAAGACGGGCGTAAACCACCCAAGAGGCAAGAACCTCATAGGCGCCTTTTATCAGCCGGCCGCAGTTTACATTGACCCCTTGACCTTAAAGACCCTGCCGGAAAGGGAATTTAAGGCCGGACTCAGCGAGGTGATCAAATACGGCGTCATAAAAGACAGGGCGTTTTTCGGTTTTCTCGAGAGAAATGCCGCGGTAATATCGAAAAGAGGACCCGCTATATGCGCGGCAATAGAAAAATCGTGCGCTCTCAAGGCGTGGGTGGTCTCAAGGGATGAGCGTGAATCGGGTTTACGCGCTATACTTAACTTTGGGCATACGTTCGGCCACGCCACCGAGGCCGCATCAGGCTACGGTACGTTCCTTCACGGCGAGGCAATCTCCATTGGCATGGTAATGGCTATGAACCTCTCGGTAAGTCTCGGACTCTGTCCCGCGAAAGACGCCCAAAGGGTTGCCGCGCTTATCTCGGCCATGGGGCTTTTGTTGGATGCCCCTAAAATATCCCATGCAAAACTCATTGATGCCATGCGGCTCGACAAGAAGGTCTCAGGCGGCAAGATGCGTTTCGTTCTGCCTCGCGCCATCGGCAGGGTTATCGTAAAAGACGTAACCGTTCCTCAAATCAGGCGTTTTCTTGGGTCTTTAGACCGCGCGTGACGTGAAATGTCCGCCGGGGGATTAAAAACGCCCCCCTTTTTTTTAAGGGGGGGGCAGGGTTGGATTAAGTTTCCCCTTGACTTGAGGTCGTTTCTTTAATACTTTTAATGGTATAAAGGCTCAATTAAACGGTTTAAAAGACCTCCCATGACCGAGGTAAAGGCAGGAGACGATCTTTTTTTTACGGCCACTATGGCTGAGGTTCTTGAAAAGCAGGGTTATTTCGAGGACGCGCTGACGATATATAAGATACTCCTTGACAGCGGCCCGGCAGACAAGAAGGATGAGGTTCTTAGGGTTAAGGTAGATGCCCTCAAGGGTCTGGCCGAGCGGGGTAAAAAACGCGCAAGCATGCCCCCGCACGCCTGAAAAAATAAAGACGGTTACGGATATTTAGGAGGGGGATTATGTCGTTCCTGTCCATCTTAAAAGAGCTTGTAGAGGGCGCCGATAAGGCCGTGGCATGCGCCCTGATGGGCGTTGACGGGCTTGCCATCGAGAAATACGTTAATGCGGGCGCGCAGTATGACGTAGAGACGGTTGGCATCGAGTACGGCAAGGTCCTCGACGAGATAAAAAACGCCGCGGCTTTATTGAGCCTCGGCGCCGTTGAAGAGGTGCTTGTCAACACCATGGGCACGGATATTATATTGAGGATAATAAGCCCGGAATATTTCATCGCCTTTGCCGTGGGTCCGGGCGGCAACGTGGGCAAGGCGCGCTATCTCCTCCGCAAGGCCGTGCACAAGGCAAGAAAGGAACTCCTTGCGTAGCAGGCTTGGGGACGTCAGAGCCAACGCCTCAAAACGCGGCGTTGACGCCTTTCTTGTAACGGACATCAAAAACATCCGCTATCTCTCCGGGTTTACCGGTTCAAGCGCGTGTATCATCGTCGCGGAAAACGCCGGTATCTTTCTGACCGATTCGAGATACACCGAGGTTGCCCGCGAAGAGGCGCGGGGTTTTACGGTTAAGGAATATTCAAAGGCGCTCAATCTTAACGCGGCGGTCGCGGCGGAGGTCAAATCAAGAGGCATTACCACCCTCGGCTTTGAGGCAAATCACCTTCCGTATGAAACCTTTGCAAAGCTAAAAAAGACCCTCGGTCACGTGAGGTTGAAACCCCTGACCGGCATGGTGTCGGATATAAGGGCACGGAAAGACGCGGAGGAGATAACCCTCATAAGAAAATCCGCCGGCCTCCTCGACCGGGGTTTCGAGGCCGCCTGCGCGATGCTGCGCAGCGGCGCAATTGAAAAAGAGGTTGCGTGGGGCGTAGAGTCCTTTTTGCGGAGAACAGGGGCCGATGCCTTTGCCTTTGAACCCATAATCGCCTCAGGCCCAAGGGGGGCGCTGCCTCACGGCAAGGCGTCGGACAAGAAGATAAAAAAGGGCGAGCTTGTGGTCGTGGACATGGGCGTCCTCCTTAACGGTTACAATTCCGATGAGACGCGGACATACTGCATCGGGCGGGCCGGTCTGAAGCAAAAAAAGATTTTTGATGCGGTCCTCACGGCGCAGATGCGCGCCATCGAAAAGATAAGACCGGGCGCAGCCGCAAAAGACGTTGATTTGGCCGCGCGCGGCTGCATAGAAAAGGCCGGCTTCGGAAAACACTTCGGCCACGGCACGGGCCACGGCGTTGGGCTTGACGTGCATGAGGCGCCTATAATAGGCCCTTACAGCAAAGATATACTCGAAGACGGCATGGTTGTTACAATCGAGCCGGGCGTCTATATACACGGTTTTGGCGGCGTGAGAATCGAGGACATGGTTCATGTGGTAAGAGGCGGGGCTGAGATAATTACGAAGACGCCAAGAGGTCTTATTTGCCTTTGACTTAGGTTATCGGTTTTCAGTTGTCATAGATGGCGGGAGGTTTTATGAGATTTTTAGGATACATATTAATTGATACATGCCTCGGCGTCCGTGTCCGCCGTCGTTTCCTGTGGATGGCCTTGTGCGCCATTGCGGTCTTTTCGTTTATGGCGCAAGGGCAAGCCGCGGCCGAGTTCAAAAAAACCAAAATTGCGGTGCTTGATTTTGCCCTGCAGGGCGAGGAACAAGAGACAAAGGACATGGGCAAGATCGTTGCCGAGTGGCTCATCACCGGCCTTGTGCAGGCGGGGAGGTTCGACGTTATCGAAAGAAGCCTCCTTGAAAAGATTTTGAAGGAACAGGAACTCCCCATGTACGGCATCGTTGACTCAAAGGGCGCGGCAAAGACCGGACAGATAGTCGGCGCAAAGGTCGTCATCACCGGTTCGGTCATGAAGCTCCGGCAATTCATTGAGGTCAGCGCAAGGATCATCAACGTCGAGGACGGCTCGATAATAGCGGCCGAAAAGGTGAAGAGCGACAGCGCAATAAGGCTCGAAGACCTCGTTTCTCAGATGGTCGGGAAGATAATACAGGACTTTCCGTTAGAGGGTTACATCGTGGCTCGCGGAGACGGCAATTCCGTTACCGTTGACATCGGGAAGCGGGCCGGCGCAAAGGTGGGGAAGCGGTTCATGGTATATAAAGAGGGCAAGGTCATAAAGCACCCTAAAACCGGAGAGGTGCTCGACGTGGAAAGGGTGGAGATAGGAGAGTTGGAACTCAGGGAGGTTAAGGAGAAGACCTCAACCGGCGTAGTCTTGAGCGAGATTCCGCCGTATAAGATTACCTACGGACAAATGGTAAGGAGCACGGCCGAGGGTTTTGCCGGGGAGGAGTCCCATTACCAAAGCGGCGGAGAAACGGCGGCCGTATCTATGAGCGATTTCAAGGTGGGCACGGAGTATTATCTCCGCGCCGCGCTTCGCGCCTTCAAGAATAAGATTACATGGGAAAACGCCCAAAACGGCGCGCTCATACCCGCGGGCGAAAAGATAACGCTCGTGGAGAAGCGAAGAAACGCCGTCAGGTTTACGAATAAGGGTACGGAGTACATCTTCGTGTATCACGGCGGAAAGACGCCTAACGACTATATGCTCTCGAAATTCTTCGCTAAAGAAGACCCCTCTGCGGTAATAGCCTCCTATTCTAACGACGTCAAGACGTTCATCGCCAACGGGAAGGCGGCAACCGGAATGACAAAGGCGCAGGTGCTCTACGCGATGGGCGTGCCTTTGGAAGCAGACAAGAAAAAGACGTTCAACATGACGATTGACGGCATCTTGAAGTCGAACCTGTGGAAATATAAGTTGGGGTTTATGGACAATCTCTATATAAAATTCTTGGACGACAAGGTCTCGGTCATTAAAGATTAGATGGCCGAGTTTTTTACGGTTTGACGGCGACTGCGAAATACGACTGGAGAAAGAGGAACAATAGATGGAAATCAAAGAACTGAAAGCGCTTTATAAGTTTCTCGTCGAAACCGACATAGTCGAGCTTGAGATTGAAGGGGAGAAAGGCAAGGTAAGGATCAAGCGCGCAGTCGCCCGCGCCTTGGAGTCATTGCCCGCGGCCGCGCACCGGCAGTCCCCTGTGACGGAAGCGAAAATAGAAGGCCCTGAGGCGAAGAAAGACGACATCAGGATAATGACGTCTCCGATGGTCGGGACGTTTTACAGGTCTTCGGCCCCTGACGCGCAGGCGTTCGTCGAGGTCGGCTCGATAATAAAGAGCGGGCAGGCGCTTTGCATAATCGAGGCCATGAAGCTCATGAACGAGGTGGAGAGCGAGTTTTCAGGCAAGATAGTCTCGATACTCGTCGAAAACGGCCAGCCCGTGGAGTACGGTGAGCCGCTCTTCCATATCGAGGCGTCCAAGTAAGGTTGGGGAGTAGTGTGCGGGAAATCGTAGCTCAGGGCTTTAGCCCTGAAGTGTTCCAGACCTGTTGCTCTGAGCTACGACCTTTCGCATCCCACTCCCCATTTTTCCGTTAAGGGGAGTAAAGTTAGAGACCATGTTCAATAAGATACTCATAGCAAACAGGGGCGAGATAGCCGTAAGGATAATACGCGCCTGCAAGGAGATGGGGATACGCACGTTGGCGGTTTATTCCGAGGCCGACAGGGATGCCCTTCACACGCGGTTGGCGGACGGCGCCATCTGTATAGGGCCGCCCAAGAGCGCGGACAGCTATCTGAACATCCAATCCATCATAAGCGCCATGGAGGTCGCCGACGCGGAGGCCGTGCATCCGGGATACGGTTTTCTGGCGGAAAACGCCTCCTTTGCCGAGGCGTGCGAGAAGTGCGGGATAAAGTTCATAGGCCCCGCCTCCTCGGTCATGAGGCTCATGGGCAACAAGGTCGGCGCCAAGAAAAAGGCCGAAGAACTCAACGTGTCGGTGCTCCCGTGGAGCAACAGGGCGCTCGTTGACGAGAAGGAGGCCATAGAGGTATCGAAAAAGATCGGTTTTCCCGTGCTTATTAAGGCCGCAAGCGGCGGAGGCGGCAGGGGCATGAAGCTCGTGCACACGCAGGCGTCGCTGGGCAGCGCCTTCAACATGGCTAAGAGCGAGGCAATCGCGGCCTTCGGAGACGGAGAGGTCTTTATCGAGCGCTACTGCGAGTTGCCCCGCCACATAGAGATACAAATCGCAGCCGACGAGCACGGCAACGTCATACATCTCGGCGAGCGTGAATGTTCGATTCAGAGGAGGCACCAGAAGATACTCGAAGAATCTCCGTCTCCGGCGCTCGACCCCAAATTGCGTCAGAAGATGGGGGAGACGGCGGTTAAACTCGCAAAGGGCATCGGTTACACGAACGTGGGCACGATGGAGTTTCTGCTCGACAAGGACAAACGCTTTTACTTCATGGAGATGAACGCGCGGGTGCAGGTTGAGCACCCCGTGACCGAGTTCGTCACGGGCGTTGACTTGGTGAAGGAGCAGATAAAGATAGCGATGGGCGAGAGGACGGCCTTGAAGCAGAAAAACGTAGTCATGAAAGGGCACAGCATCGAGTGCAGGATAAACGCCGAAGACCCCAAGACCTTCATGCCGTCTCCCGGAAAGATAACGGGCCTTACAATGCCGGGCGGCCCTGGCGTAAGGGTTGACAGCGCCATTTACTGCGGCAGCCATGTGCCGCCGTATTACGATAATCTTATCGCAAAGGTGATAGTCCACGCCGAGGGGCGCATGGACGCGATAGCCCGCATGAGCAGGGCGCTTGAAGAGTTTCAAATCGTCGGCATCAAGACCAACATCCCGCTCCACTTAAAGATACTCAAAGACCACGACTTCATCGCGGGCAAGACCGATATTGATTTTCTCTCCAGATTTACGTAAAATAACCTGAACAAGTTTTGAGTTTTTCCGCAAATTCCTACCGGGGAGCAGGAAGCGGGAGGCGGATAGCGGTAATCCCTTTTACTTCTAACGGCATGGTTTTTTACGGTAATTATTAAGGCGGTCAGATGTCTGAGAACTGGAGATTGATACTGGATCCGTTGCTTGACGGCCGCGAGAACATGGCCGTTGACGAAGCGGTGTTGACCTCATCGGATGGGTCGCGGGAATTTACCCCCACGCTCAGGCTCTACGGCTGGAGCGGCCCCACCCTCTCGATAGGGTATCATCAGGACGCGGCGGGGTTCTCGGACTGCGGTCTTCCGGTCGTGCGCAGGGTTACGGGCGGCAGGGCGGTCTTGCACGATTCCGAGATAACTTATTCAATAGTGGCGCCGACTGCGCACCCGCTTTTTTCAGGAGGCATAACAACGGCGTATTTCGAGATAAGCCGTTGTATCTTATCCGCGCTAAGAGACGCGGGTATCAACGCTTCGATGTCGGGGCGGGCAGCGAAGACACGGCCCTCCGATGGCGCCGGGCAGGCCTGTTTTTCCGCGCCGTCAAGGCATGAACTGCTCGTCAACGGACAAAAGATAGCAGGCAGCGCGCAGAGGAGGTTTAAAAGCGCCTTCCTGCAGCACGGCTCGATACTCTTTTCAATCGCCGAAGAACTCAACGGACGCATCTTCGGACGCGGCCTTCAGGGCGCCATGACGTGCATAAGCGCGCACAGCGCGGTAACGGCGGCGGAGATGCGGGGGCTTCTCGTAAAGGGTTTTTCCGCGGGCCTCGAAGCAAAGTTTCAGACCGTCAAACTCAGCGGGGCCGAAGAGTATATCAAGGACGGGCTTATGGAATCGAGATATTCAACTCCGGAGTGGACATCCGGGGCAATTGACCGCACGAGGCGCATTAGGGGCTTGGACGCTTATGGGCGCTAAGGAAACCGCGATAGAGAAGGCGCAGGCCTTCGCAGCGAAGGGCAATTTCGACAAGGCCGCAGCGGAGTACAAAAAGGCCGTCACACTTGACCCCAAGGACGTCTCTGTGCGTTTGAAACTCGGGGACCTCCACGTGAAGACCGGCAATAAGACCGAGGCCGTGAACGAGTACAAGGAGGTCGCCAAGGTCCACTCTCAGAAGGGGTTCTACCTCAAGGCCATCGCGGTCTATAAACAAATACTCAAGATCGAAGAGGCCAACTTCGACGTTCACTACAAATTGGCCGAGCTTTACGCCCGCCAGAAACTCACCTCTGACGCCATCAGCGAATACAGCATCCTCGTCAACAGCTTCGAGAAAAAGGGCAAGACCGGCGAGGTGGTGCAGCTCTTGAAAGAGATGCTTGACATTGACCCTGAGAACACCACCGTCCGTCTTAAACTCGCGCAGCACTACCAAAAATTGAATTTTGAAAAGGACGCCCTTAACGAGTACGGAATTATCTTCGAAAAATACGTCGTTCAAAATAAGCTCGACAAGGCCGAGAAACTCTATCATGGCCTTCACGACGCAAACCCCCAAAACGCGCAGATCTTGAAGGGTTTGGCCGTCATAAACATCAAGCGCGGCGACGGGGGCAAGTTCCTTAAATATGCCAAACCGCTCTTCCACATATATAAAGAGACCGGGGACGCGGAAAACGCCAAGGCAATGGCCGAGGCGATAGTTGACGCCGATAAGAAGGACATGGAGTGTCTGACATACCTCGGCCGCGACACCGGCAGCGGCGTTTGGCTGGGCGCAAAACCAACGGAAAAGCCGGCGGAAAAGCCGGCAGAAAAGCCGCCGATAAAGACGGAAGCGCCATCTTCGGATGGCGAGCCTCTTATCTCATTCCCCGATGAACCGGTCAAGACTCAGGCGGCTCCTAAACCTAAAGAAGAAGACGAGCCGCTTATCTCGTGGCCAGAGGAGGGCATCGAGATAGGGGTGAAGCCGGAAGCGCCGCCTTTGATAGAATTCCCCTCTTCGGTTGAAGCGAAAAAAGAGGAGCCGGTTGAGGAGGAGTTACCACCTCCGGTTGAAGCGAAAAAAGAGGAACCGGTTGAGGAGGAGGTGGAATTACCCTTAGACGGGGCACTGCCGGCTTCAAGCGACGAGGACGAGTTCGAGGTTGAGATACCTTCGGGGGATGAGGAAACAGAGCTTGAGGGCGAGGTCATAGAGATAGAAACCCCCACAGGCGAGATGTCCCAGACGGATATAGACGAGCTTATGGTCGCCGGTCATCTAACCGAGGCCGCCGAAGAGGTTACTGCCGCTTCCGAGGTTGAGATGGGGGGTGGGGTCAATCATGATGAACATCCGCACGGGGGCGCTCAGACGTCTGCCGTGTCGCACGAAGATCTTTTTAAATCCATAACCGAACTGACGGAGCACGTCGAGCCCGATGAAGAGATCTCAGACGTGCTGCTTGTGGATACGGAGGAGATAATAGAAGAGCCCGTGCCCGTGACGGCGAAGAAGGCTTGGAGGGAGAAAAAAGAGGACTACGTCGACCTCTCCGCGGAACTTGGCTTGGATGCGTCTTCCATGCGGGAAGAGGAAGAGGAAGAAGCAGAGGCGGGAAAGGAGGACTTTGAAACGCACTTCAACCTCGGCATCGCGTACATGGAAATGGAGATGCACGGCGAGGCCGCAAAGGAATTCAAGATAGCGCTTAAAGACCCGAAACTCGAATTTGAGTGTTATACGCGGCTCGGACTCTGCGCGATGTCTGAGAAAAACTACGATGAGGCGATTGCCTGCTATGTGAAGGGGTTAAAAATCCCCAACAGAAACGACGACGAGAGAAAGGGCATGATGTACGAGCTGGCCATCGTCTACGAGGCGTCCCATAAAAAAGAAGAGGCATTCAAGCTCTTTGGCGCGATAAATTCGATAGACCCCGATTACAGGGAGGCGTCGCTCAAGGTCAAACTCTATTCCGAAGATGCCGTCAAGATACCAAAGGACGACGGACTTATAGAGGTGGAATTGCTGTGAAGCCCGGAAAAAAAGCCGGTGTTATAACAAGGAGCCGGAGAAAAGGGGAATTATCCTCTACTCCGGCTCCTTTCGTTTCAAGGAGGGCAACCCCCTCGTCGAGCGCCCCCTTCAAGCGGCCGTTGCGTTCCAGCGTGTTTTCCCGGCGCAATGTCTTCAAGGCTCTCTATCTACTGTCAAAAGAAAAAGGCGTCAAGGTCTATCTTGTAGGCGGGGCGCTCCGTAACCTATATCTTTCAAGACCGTTTGAGCCTGATATTGACTTCGTGCTCGACGACGGGATTGACGACTTTCCGGATGCGGCGGCAGCGCGGCTCGGCGGCAAGTCCTTTATCCTCGACAAGGAGACCAAGGCCGCGAGGGTCATCGTCAAAAAAGGGGGAATTACCCCCTTCGCCCCTAAGACCTATACGCTTGATTTTTCCCCGATGGATGGGGGAGATATAATCCACGACCTCGAAAAAAGAGATTTTACGGTCAATGCGACCGCCGTGGAACTCTCTTCAATATTCGAAGGCGCGGAACTGAAGGTGATTGACCCGTGCGAAGGCATTGCCGACGCCGAAAAAAAGGTTTTAGCCGCAACAAATAAACGGGTATTTAAAGAAGACCCGTTGAGATGCCTGAGGGCGATAAGGCTTTCCTTGCAGTGCGGGCTTGCAATAAGCCCCGCTGCGTTTGTTTTGTTGAAGGTTAGCGCGCACCTCCTTAAAAACACCTCTGTCGAACGCATACGCGACGAACTCCTGCGTATTTTTTCGTGCGCCGGCGCCGCGCAAGGTTTGAAGACCATTTTTAAAACCGGCATCAACGACACGGCACTGCCTGAGACGCGCGGCTGGGCGGGAATAGGATTGAAGGGCTATGACCTTTTAACACATTCGTTAAAGACCCTTGAAGAGGCCGAGTCGTTTCTCGCGGATTTCCGCGTGGAGTTTCCAAGACACTCAAAGAGACTTGCGCGGCATTTCTCGTCGTCAATCGGTGGCGTTAAAAGGGGTGTTTTTCTCAAGGTGTGCGCCTTTTTTCATGACATGAACGGGGCTGATACTGCCATGTCTTTGGCAAAGAGGCTTCGTATGAGCAGAAAGCTCGCCGCAGGGTTTTCGTCGGTCGTAAAGAATCACCACAGGTTTTTTGCGTATGCCCAATTAAAGGAAAAAAACGCAAGGGCGAAGGCGCATTTTTTCAGGGCGGCTGGAGGGAGCCTCGGCGTTGACGTTGTTTTTATTGCCTTAGCCCACGCAATGGCCACGCGCAAACGTGGGTACCCTGAGGTAAAAAAAGCCGCCGGAGAACTTCTCGAATATTATTACGGCGTCTTTACGCGAAAAAGACAGGGGCCGATTCTTACGGGTGCGCAAGTGATGAGGATATTCGGGGTTTCGGAAGGCCCGCTCGTCGGAGAGATGCTTGAGGGTATATCCGGGGCAGTGGATGCCGGGGCCGTCACAAACAAAAAAGAGGCCGTTGAATACATCCAAAGCAGATTTTTTCCAAACGGCCAGGGGCACGGGGATTAAACAGGTTTTATTTGTTTTGTTTTTCCCCTTGACACTCCCCGCCCAATCTGGTAACAATCATCTAACGTCGCATTGCCGTATTCCCCGCCCTCGCCGTTTTCCTCGATGATCTGGTTTTGTTTTTCAGCGCGGGGTTTCAGCTTGAACCTTCATCCCGGAGGCTTCGATGACCGGTCTTCCCGCATCAGCAGCGCAGACCCCAAGACGTCTTTGCGAGTCTTTCGTTTCCGTCATCACTGAGCGAAGCGAACGGGTTCAAAGTAAC
>JACRCC010000044.1 GCA_016234405.1 Deltaproteobacteria bacterium
TAACGGATACCGTCCGCAGTTTTACTTCAGGACAACGGACGTAACGGGCGTGTCGAAGCTGCCCGACGGCACGGAGATGATAATGCCCGGAGACAACGTGAACTTGGAAGTGGAGTTGATAATGCCGATAGCCATGGAAGAGGGCCTGAGGTTCGCAATCAGGGAAGGCGGCAGAACGGTCGGCGCGGGCGTAGTGACGAAGATATTGGCGTAACGTGATGGGATGTAGGAGGCGGGAGGTGGTAAAGTCTTTACCACACACCACATCCCGCCTCCCACATACCAATAATTAAACAAGGGGAGCAATACAGATGAGGGACATAATCACCATGGCCTGCGGGGATTGCAAACGCCGGAACTATTCGACCACGAAGAACAAGAAGACCACGCCTGACAGGCTTGAGATTAAGAAATATTGCAAGTTTTGCAGGAAGCACACGCCGCACAAGGAGACTAAGTAGTTAGTGGCCGTTATCGGCGAACGGTTGGCGATAAAGACAAAAAAGGCAAAACGGTTTTCCATTTTATCCGTTACCGATAACCGATAACCTTTACGTTTCACGTTTTTTATTAACATAGGCCAGTAGCTCCAACGGCTAGAGCGGCGGTCTCCAAAACCGCATGTTGTGGGTTCGAATCCCTCCTGGCCTGCCAGATTTTATGGCGGTTTAATTGCCGCTTTGCAATTGTCAGTAAGTCTTCTTGTAATAAGAGTGTATAAAGGCGAATGGAACAGATAGACAGGGCAAAACAATTTTTTGGCGAGGCCAAGCAGGAACTGAAAAAAGTTACGTGGCCGACAAGGCCGCAGGTTGTCCAGTCCACGTGGGTGGTATTGCTTGTCACCATCGTGCTTGCGATATTCCTCGGTCTAACGGATTTGCTGATATCGAAGTTCATCGGCTTCATACTGAAATGAGGTAATAATGACGAAGAAGTGGTACGTGGTGCATACATATTCGGGTTACGAAAACAAGGTCAAGTCCGCCATTGAAGAGAAGGTGAAGACATTGGTCTTGGAACACGTCTTCGGAGAGATACTCGTGCCGTCCGAAAAGGTCGTTGACATGGTCAAGGGCGTGAAGAGGACGACCTCCAGAAAATTTTTCCCAGGTTACATCCTCATAAACATGGAGCTTAACGACGACACTTGGCATCTGATAAAGTCCATACCCAAGGTGACGGGGTTCGTGGGAGGGCAGGAAACCCCGCCGGCCATCTCCGAGGAAGAGGTCAGGAAGATAACCCGTCAGATGGAAGAGGGCGCGGTGAGGCCCAAGCCCAAGGTGCTCTTCGACAGGGGCGAAAACATAAGGGTCATTGACGGGCCTTTCACGAATTTCGCGGGCATCGTCGAGGAGGTCAAGCCGGAAAAGGGCAAGCTCCGCGTGCTCGTGAGCATCTTCGGCAGGGCTACTCCGGTGGAGCTTGATTTCGTTCAGGTCGAAAAATCCTGATTAATCGTCCGCGCAGGCCAACCAAGCGCGGGAAAATATATTTTTGTCATAATAACTAACGTCAGGAGCAGGAGTAGATCGCCCGCTTCGCGCAGGAGAGGTAACGGGAAATGGCAAAGAAGATAACGGGACAGATTAAACTACAGATACCGGCGGGCAAGGCAAACCCTTCTCCCCCAGTAGGCCCGGCGCTCGGACAGCACGGCGTGAACATAATGGAGTTCTGCAAGACGTTCAACGCAAGGACTCAGTCCCAAGACGGCATGATTATACCAGTCGTCATCACCGTCTATTCCGACAGGTCTTTCACTTTTGTGACCAAGACGCCTCCGGCGTCCATACTCCTCCTGAAGGCCGCAAAGGTCGAGAAAGGCTCAAAAGAGCCGAACAAGGAAAAGGCCGGGAAGGTAACGAGACAGCAGGTCGAGGAGATTGCCAAGTTGAAGCTTGTGGACCTCACCGCCGGAAGCCTTGCCGCCGCGATCAAGACCATCGAGGGCACGGCTCGGAGCATGGGGATAACCGTCGAGGGGTAAGTTTTGCGTCTCTATCGAGCCTGATATTAGCGCTGAGAGATTAAATTAGCAGAGAGGGGAGAAACCATTTGGGAAAAAAATATGAAGCGGCAAAGACCAAGGTGGAAGAAGGCAAGGCCTACGACGTTGAGTCCGGGTTCAAGGTTCTTCCTCAGACCGTTGCCGCAAAATTTGATGAAACCGTGGAGTTGTCAGGCAGGCTCGGCGTTGACCCTAAGCATCCGGAGCAGAATGTCAGAGGCACAGTGGTGCTTCCACACGGTTTGGGCAAGAAGATAAGGGTGTTGGCCTTTGCAAAGGGCGAGAAGGCAAAAGAGGCGTTGGATGCCGGAGCCGATTTCGCGGGCGCAGAGGAGCTTTTAGACAAGGTCGGCAAGGGCTGGCTCGATTTTGACAGCATCGTCGCCACTCCCGACATGATGGGCGCCGTTGGAAAACTCGGCAAACTTCTCGGGCCGCGAGGACTCATGCCTAACCCTAAGCTCGGCACCGTCACCTTTGACGTAAAAAAGGCCGTAACGGACCTCAAGGCCGGCAAAGTTGAATTTAGGGTGGACAAGCAGGGCAACATCCACGTCCCGGTGGGCCGCGCGTCCTTCGGGGAGAAGAAACTCAAGGAGAACTTTCTCGCGCTTATGGAGGCGATAGTCAAGGCGAAACCGTCTTCAAGCAAGGGGATGTATCTGAAGAGCCTATTCGTGTGCACCACGATGGGGCCGAGCATAAAGCTCGACGCCGTCGAGGTTGGAAATATGTTCAAGTGATGCCCCGCGCGCCTCGGCGCGCGGTTTTAACGGTCAAAGACAGTAGGGCACGGCGCCACCCAGCACCACTTTGGTTTGCCAAAGTTGTCACATCCAACCAACCTTGGTTATCCAAAGTGGCGCTGGGTGGCGCCGGGTTAATAATCCTACCGAGGCCGGAGAGGGGACGCGGCAGCCGCGGCGTCCGCAGCATTATTATCCTCTTCTGTCTTTGATGCGTAAAAAAAATCAGAGACGGCAAAGGAGGGGAGAGAGATAGTGAACAAGAGCGAGAAGGCGAAGTTCGTAGCGGACATAAGCGAGAAGTTCAAGAAGGCCGACGCGACGTTCGTGGCGGAGTGTGAGGGCATCGAGGCGGTCGAGATGAACGCCATGCGTAAGGCCTTCAGGGACGCTTCCGTTGAGTTAAGGGTCGTGCGCAATACGCTTGCCAAACGCGCCGTGTCCGGCTCACGTTACGAGCATCTTGCCGGCAAATTTACCGGCTCGACCGCGATCGCGTTTTCCTACAAAGATGCCGCCGCCGCCGCAAAGGTTGCCGTGCAGTTCGCAAAAGACCAGCCTAAGTTCAAGATAAAGGCGGGGTCCCTTGGAGACAAGCAGATAGGCATTGCGGAGATAAAAGGCCTTGCCGAGCTGCCGCCGAGGGGAGCGCTTCTCGGCAAATTCCTCGGTTCCATGAAGGCGCCCACAACGGGGCTTGTCATGGTGCTTGGCGGAGTGCCGCGCAAATTCCTTTACGCGCTGGTCGCCATAAAGGACGTGAAGTCAAAGGCCGCGTAACGACATTCGTGAATTGACCTTAAAAAAATAACCGACCGATCCAACAGGAGGGAGAAAATGTCAGGGATAAAGAAAGAAGACGTGGTGAAATTCATAGAAAACATGTCCGTGCTCGAATTGGCCGAACTCGTAAAGGAGTTTGAAACCAAGTTCGGGGTGTCCGCGGCGGCCCCTATTGCGGTGGCTGTCGGCGCGGCAGGGGGCGCGGTCCATGCCGCCGCCGAGGCAAAAACCGAGTTCACTGTGGTCCTCAAGGAAGTCGGCGCAGATAAGATAAAGGTCATCAAGGAAGTGCGGGCGGTAACGGGGCTCGGGCTCAAAGAGGCCAAAGACCTCGTGGAAGGCGCCCCTAAGACCTTGAAAGAGGGCGTTACCAAGGACGAGGCGGAAAAGATAAAGAAACAGGTCGAAAGCTCAGGGGCAAAGGTAGAACTTCATTAGAGTCATCAGTGGCCGTCATCCGCGCCCAGCGCCGCTTTGGATCACCGGGGTTTGTCGAATGCGACAACTTCGGTAAACCAAAGTGGCGCTGGACGGGCGCAGATTTCGGCCACGTCATTTACGCGGTATCAAAAAAAGAATATTAAAAGGGCCTTTTGAGAGAATAATCCGCTCGGCGACTCGGTCTTCGACGAGGCCGCTAACTCGTCAGGGTAATTAAACGCCAAACCGCCCGGTCTTACGGCCGACGTAATTCAAATAAGGGAGTAAAACAAAACATGCCCACCTCCAACGAACTCAACGGTCAGGATTTGCGCAAGGATTACTCTCGCATACCTAAAGTCGTAAACATGCCGAACCTCATCGAGGTTCAGAAAAATTCATTCGCCCGGTTTCTCCAGATTGAAGCCAAGCCCGAAGACAGAAAAAACGTGGGGATACAGTCCGTATTCAAGAGCGCGTTCCCCATAATGGATTTCAGCGGCAACGCAAAGCTCGACTTTATGAAGTTTTCGCTGCTCGAGCCCAAGTACACGGTCGAGGAGTGCCACCAGAAGGGCATGACCTTCGCCGCGCCCATAAAGATACTCGTCCAGCTTATCATGTACGACAAGGACCTCGAGACCGGAGGGCAGACCATACGGAACATCAAGGAGCAGGAGGTCTATTTCGGCGAGGTCCCGCTCATGACCGAGAACGGCAGCTTCGTAATAAACGGCACCGAGCGGGTTATCGTCTCCCAGCTCCACCGCTCCCCCGGCGTCTTTTTCGAGTTGGAAAAGCCCAAGGGCTTTGCCGGCAAGGTGCACTATACGGCGCGGGTCATCCCGTATCACGGCTCGTGGCTGGACTTCGAGTTCGATCAGAAGGACTGGCTCTACGTGCGCATAGACAAAAGGAGGAAGATGCCGGCCACCATCCTCCTGAAGGCGCTTGGTTATTCCGTCGAGGAGTTATTGAACCACGTCTATCCGAGCGACGAGATAGCGCTCGACGCTAAAAAGATATTAAAGAGCGTTGACCCCGAGTTCCTCGTGGGGCAGAAGGCGTCCCGCGACATAAAAGACCCGCACTCAGGCGAGGTCATCGTAAAAAAAGACCGGAAGTTCACGCGGCTTGCCATAAAAAAGCTCGAGGCCGCCGGGGTTAAATACATCCCCGTCGAGGTCGAGGACATAGCCGGGAGGGTCGCCTCAAAGGACGTGGTTGACCCCAAGACAGGCGAGGTTATACTTGAATGCAATCAGGCGCTCACCCGCGACAAGCTCGACGAGATAGGCAGGAGGGGCATCCCGAGCTTCAGGCTCCTGAACATCGAGAGCCGGGGGAGTTTTTTCAGGGATACGATCTTAAACGACAAGATAGGCAACGAAGAGACGAAGGCCGCCGTCGTCTTTCGCAAGGAGAACCCGGACGACCCCACGACGAATATGACCGTGAACGCGAGGGTCGAGATATATAAAAGACTGAAACCCGGCGACATCCCAACCGTCGAGACCGCGAATATTTTCTTCAACGAGCTTTTTTTCGTTCCTGAGAGATACGACCTGTCGAAGGTGGGCAGGCTCAAGCTCAACAGGAAACTCGGCTTCGACGTGCCGCTCGAGCATACGACGCTCAGAGGCACGGACATCCTCGAGACCGTTAAATATCTGGTCTTTCTCAGAAATGGAATCGGCGCGGTTGACGACATAGACCACCTCGGAAACAGGAGGGTGAGGTCGGTCGGCGAGCTTCTTGAAAATCAGTACCGGATAGGTCTCCTGCGCATGGAGAGGGCCGTTAAGGAAAGGATGAGCCTCGGTGAGCTTGAAACGCTCATGCCGCACGACCTCATCAACCCCAAGCCGGTGTCGGCGGTTATCAAGGAGTTTTTCGGCTCGTCTCAGCTTTCGCAGTTCATGGACCAGACCAACCCCCTCTCCGAGGTTACGCACAAAAGAAGGCTATCGGCGCTCGGGCCAGGCGGTCTTACGAGGGAGAGGGCGGGGTTCGAGGTCAGGGACGTGCACGCCACCCATTACGGCAGGATATGCCCCATCGAGACGCCCGAAGGCCCGAACATCGGACTCATCGTGTCGCTTTCCACCTTTGCGAGGGTGAACGATTTTGGCTTCATAGAGACGCCTTACCGCGAGGTGAAAAACGCAAAGGTGTCCAACAGGATAGTATATCTTTCCGCGCTCGAGGAGGAAGGGCACATCATCGCTCAGGCCAACGCCTCCGTTGACAAAGACGGGCATTTTACCCAAGAGCTTGTCTCGGCTCGTCAGAGCGGGGACTTCAAGATGGAGGGGGGTGACAAGATAACCCTCATGGACGTATCCCCAAACCAACTCGTGAGCGTGGCCGCGTCATTGATACCGTTCCTTGAAAACGACGACGCCAACAGGGCGCTCATGGGTTCCAACATGCAAAGGCAGGCCGTGCCGCTTATCAAGACCGAGGCCCCGCTCATCGGGACCGGCATGGAAAAGACCGTTGCCATGGACTCGGGTGTAACGATACTCGCAAAAAGGGCGGGCGTGGTCGAGGGGGTTGACGCGACAAGGATAGTCGTGAGGAACGCCTCAGGCGGCGTGGACATATACAACCTGACGAAGTGGAGGAGGTCAAACCAGAATACGTGCCTTAACCAGAAGCCCATAGTGTCGAGAGGTGACCGTTTGCGCGAGGGTTCTGTAATCGCGGACGGGCCTTCGACGGATTCGGGCGAACTCGCGCTCGGCAGAAACATCCTCGTGGCCTTCATGCCGTGGGGCGGATATAACTTTGAGGATTCCATCCTCATCAGCGAGCGGCTCCTTGGTGAAGACGTCTTCACCTCGGTTCATATCGAGGAGTTCGAGGTGGTTGCGCGCGACATAAAGCTCGGTAAAGAGGAGATAACACGCGACATCCCCAACGTCGGCGAGGAGGCGTTGAAAGACCTCGACGAGAGCGGCATTATACGCATCGGCGCGGAGGTCATCCCCGGAGACATACTAGTCGGCAAGATAACCCCAAAGGGCGAGACGCAGCTATCACCGGAGGAAAAGCTCCTCAGGGCAATCTTCGGCGAAAAGGCCGAGGACGTGAAAGACACGTCCTTGCGCGTGCCGCCCGGCATCGAAGGCGTGGTAATAGACGCGAAGGTCTTCTCCAGAAAGGGCGCCGATAAGGACGAGAGAAGCAGGTCTATCGAGGACAGGGAAATGGCGCGTCTGATAAAAGACCGCGAAGAAGAGATGAACATCGTAAAGGAGACCGCCTACGGCAGGGTCAGAAAATTGCTGCTCAACAAAAAGTCAGAGGTAAGGGTAGCGGATAAAAAAGGCAACACGCTTCTCAGCAAAGGCAAGGCTATCACCGCCGAGGCGCTCGACACGATACCGCAGGGCAAGTGGAAGGAGATAATCCCGGCCGACGAGAAGGCCGAAAAAGACATCGAGAGGATATTCAACGGCTTTGAGGAGCAGGTGGACCTCATAAAGATGGTCTTCGACGAGAGGATAAATCGTCTCAAGCGCGGAGACGAACTGCCCCCCGGCGTAATCAAGATGGTGAAGATCTATATCGCCATGAAGAGAAAGATTTCCGTCGGCGACAAGATGGCCGGGCGCCACGGCAACAAGGGCGTCGTATCAAGGGTGCTGCCGATGGAGGACATGCCGTACCTCTCCGACGGCGCCACGGTGGACATAGTCTTAAACCCGCTCGGAGTCCCTTCAAGGATGAACATCGGCCAGATACTCGAGACGCATCTGGGCTGGGCCGCGAGGAGCTTGGGCGAATCCTTGAACGCCCTCATTGAGAAAGAGGCGAGTGTAAATTCCATAAGGGAGCGGATAAAAAAGATTTATGGAAATATCGAGTTCAGCAAATTCATAAATTCTCTTTCGGACGCGGAGGTGTTGGAGGCCGCAAAGAAGATGAGCAGAGGCGTCAAGATGGCGTCCCCGGTCTTTGACGGAGCGACCGAGGACGACGTCAAAGAGGGGCTTACCCTGGCGGAACTCCCCAAAAGCGGCAAGGCCGTGCTCTACGACGGGAAGACCGGCGCGCCCTTCGATCAGGAGGTTACGGTGGGGATGATGTACATGATGAAACTCCATCACCTCGTAGACGACAAGATACACGCAAGGTCAACCGGCCCATATTCCCTCGTTACGCAGCAGCCGCTGGGAGGAAAGGCCCAGTTCGGAGGCCAAAGGCTCGGAGAGATGGAGGTCTGGGCGCTCGAGGCCTACGGCGCGGCGCACACGCTGCAAGAGTTCCTGACGGTGAAATCAGACGACGTGCCCGGCAGGACACGGATGTACGAATCCATAGTGACGGGTTCTTACGCGCTCGAGCCGTCTTTACCGGAATCCTTCAGCGTCCTCATAAAGGAGCTGCAGAGTCTTTCGCTCGACGTGGGATTGATGGAAGAAGACGATGAGAACGCCTGACCCGGCAGCCCGGCCTTCGCGTATGCGGGTCTGAACGGGCATTTAATCGGGATGGACGCCGACAAGAGACTTTTTTCTTAATAAGGAGGTAGCATTGGAAAGGGAAAGCCTCAAGGGACACTACGATAAGCAGAAAAAACCGATGGACTTCAATTCCATCAGGATTTCGATTGCCTCGCCGGAGAAGATACGCGAGTGGTCGCACGGAGAGGTGAAAAAGCCGGAGACCATCAACTATAGAACCTTCAAACCGGAGAGGGACGGGCTTTTCTGCGCAAAGATATTCGGGCCAGTGAAGGACTTCGAGTGCAACTGCGGCAAGTATAAGAGGATGAAGCACAGGGGCGTGGTCTGCGAGAAGTGCGGCGTCGAGGTCATCCAATCCAACGTCAGGAGGGAGCGTCTCGGCCACATAGATTTAGCGACCCCCGTGGCGCACATCTGGTTTTTAAGGAGTCTTCCGTCGCGCATAGGCGCGGCGCTTGAGATGACCTTGAAGGAACTCGAAAGGGTGCTCTACTACGAGAACTATTTGGTGCTTGATCCCAGGGAAACCGACCTAAAGCAATGGGAACTCCTGAACGAAGACAGGTTCCAGAAGGCGATAGAGAAGTGGGGGCCGGGTTCTTTCATATACGGCATGGGGGCCGGCGCCATAAGGGATTGCCTCAAGAAGATAGACCTTGAGAAGGTCTCCTCGGCCCTCAGGTCTGAGATGAAAAAGACCACGTCGGACGCCAAGAAAAAGAGGATAGCGAAGAGGCTTAAGGTGATAGACGCATTCATCTCTTCGGGGAATAAACCCGAGTGGATGATACTCGAGGTGATACCCGTCCTCCCGCCGGACCTCCGTCCGCTCGTGCCGCTTGACGGAGGCAGGTTTGCGACGTCCGACCTCAACGACCTTTACAGGAGGGTCATAAACAGGAATAACAGGTTGAAAAGACTCTCGGAGCTTTCCGCCCCGGACATTATAATACGGAACGAGAAGAGGATGCTGCAGGAGGCCGTTGACGCCCTCTTTGACAACGGCAGGCGCGGCAGGATCATAACCGGCCAGAATAAAAGGCCGCTGAAATCCCTAAGCGACATGATAAAAGGGAAGGGCGGAAGGTTCAGGCAGAACCTGCTGGGCAAGAGGGTTGATTACTCCGGGCGTTCGGTCATTGTAATAGGCCCGGATCTCAGGCTGCATCAGTGCGGTCTGCCCAAAAAGATGGCCCTCGAACTTTTCAAGCCCTTCATCTATCAGAAGCTCGAAGAGAAGGGTTATGCGACCACGATAAAGAGCGCGAAGAAGATGCTCGAGAAGGAAAGGACGGAGGTCTGGGACGTGCTCGACGAGGTTATAAGGGAACACCCCGTGATGCTCAACCGCGCCCCTACGCTCCACAGGCTCGGCATTCAGGCCTTCGAGCCTATACTCATAGAGGGCAAGGCCATTCAGCTTCACCCGCTAGTGTGCACGGCCTTTAACGCGGACTTTGACGGAGACCAGATGGCCGTCCACGTGCCGCTCTCAATCGAGGCGCAGGTTGAGGCTCGCGTGCTGATGATGTCCACCAACAACATCTTGTCCCCGGCGCACGGTAAACCGATAATAGTTCCGACTCAGGACATAGTGCTCGGCCTCTATTACCTTACGCGTGAGCGTCCGGGGGTCAAGGGCGAGGGCAAAATATTTTCAGGTTTTGACGAGGTGAGGGCCGCGTATGACTCCGGCGAGGCGCACCTGCAGGCGCGCATAAAGGCGCGGATCGGGGGTAAGGTCGTAGAGACCACGGTCGGCAGGGTGCTCCTCACGGAGGTGGTGCCCTCTCAAATCCGTTTCGAAGAGGTAAACAAGGTCATGGACAAGAAGCGCCTCGCGGACCTCATTGACACCTGCTACAGGAGGGCGGGCAGCAAGGAGACCATAATACTCGCCGATAAGTTGAAAGACCTCGGATATGAGCACGCCACGCGGGCGGGTATTTCCATCTGCGTGGACGACATGAAGATACCAAAGAAGAAAACGGAACTCCTCTCAAAGTCCGAGTACGAGGTAGCCGAGATACAAAAACAATATAACGAAGGTTTGATAACCGACGGCGAGCGCTACAACAAGGTCATAGACATCTGGGCGCAGGCCACCGAAGAGATAGCCGACGAGATGTTGAAGGAACTCGCCACCGAAACGGTTAAGGACGAGCACGGGCGCGCGGCCAAGGCGCCGAGCTTCAACCCCATATTCATCATGGCGGATTCGGGCGCGAGAGGTTCTGCCCAGCAGATACGCCAGCTCGCCGGCATGAGGGGACTCATGGCAAAACCGTCAGGAGAAATTATCGAGACCCCGATTACCGCGAACTTCAGGGAAGGCCTCACGGTGCTGCAGTACTTCATCTCCACGCACGGCGCAAGGAAGGGTCTTGCGGATACGGCCTTGAAGACGGCCAACTCCGGGTATCTTACGAGAAGGCTCGTTGACGTTGCGCAGGACGCGATAATCGCCGAAGAGGACTGCGGAACTCTCGACGGCATATACCTGATGTCCCTTATGGAAGGCGGGGAGATAATCGAGCCTATCGGAGAGAGGATCCTCGGCAGGGTTACGCTCGAGGACGTCATTGACCCGTTCACCAAAGAGGTCATCGTGGAGGCAAACGACGAGATAGACGAGAATAAGGTGGACATGATTGAAGAGTCGGGGGTCGAGAAGGTCAAGATACGGAGCGTCCTTACATGCCGCGCCACGCGGGGGATATGCATAAAATGCTACGGCAGGGACCTCACGAGGGGGCGCATGGTCGAGATGGGAGAGGCCGTCGGGGTCATCGCGGCCCAGTCCATAGGCGAGCCGGGCACGCAGCTTACGATGAGGACGTTCCACATCGGAGGAACGGCCTCCAGGCGCGCGGAACAGACTACCCTCGAGGCGCGCCACGAGGGCTTTTTAAAATATCAGAATCTGAACGTCGCCGTGAATTCGAGGAATGAAGCCATCGTCATGAACCGCAACGGCGAGGCGGCGATTCATGACGAGCAGGGCAGAGACAGGGAACGAGACGCCATCACCTACGGCGCGCGTCTGCGCGTCGCCGATGGTCAAAAGGTCGCCGCCGGGACGGTCATAGCCGAGTGGGACCCTTACACCATCCCAATAATAACCGAGGTAAGCGGATTCATCAGGTTCGGCGACATCGAGGACGGCCGTACCATGCGGGAGCAGGTGGACGAGGTGACGGGTTTGTCCAGCAAGGTCATCGTCTCGTCGAAGGAGGCGGACATGAGGCCGCGCGTCTCCATAAAAGACTCGGAGGGAAGGACTAAGAAACTGCACGGGTCAAAAATCGAGGCGCGCTACCTGATGCCGATAGGCGCCATCCTTACCGTCACCGAAGGCGACGAGGTAAAGGCCGGAGACATCGTCGCGAAGATTCCGAGGGAGACCACGAAGACGAAGGACATCACGGGAGGACTCCCGAGGGTTGCCGAGCTGTTCGAGGCGAGAAAGCCCAAGGAGTGCGCCGTTATCAGCGAGGTGGACGGCGCCGTTTCGTACGGCAAGGACACGAAGGGAAAGAGAAAGGTCGTCATCACGCCGGAGACGGGCGAGGTTAAGGAATATCTCATCCCAAAGGGCAAGCATATAAGCGTGCGCGAGGGCGATCAGGTGAGGGCCGGCGAGCCTCTCATGGACGGCAGCGCGAACCCGCACGACATCCTGCGCGTGCTCGGCGTCAAGGAACTCGCAAAATATCTCGTTGACGAGGTGCAGGAGGTCTACAGGCTCCAGGGCGTCAAGATAAACGACAAGCACATCGAGACCATCGTCCGCCAGATGTTGAGGCGCGTTAAAATAAAAGACGCGGGCGACACCAATCTCCTCATCGGAGATCAGGTTGAGCGCCAAGTGTTCGAAGA
The DNA here is from genome assembly GCA_016234405.1 of Deltaproteobacteria bacterium. Taxonomy (GTDB): domain Bacteria; phylum Desulfobacterota; class GWC2-55-46; order GWC2-55-46; family GWC2-55-46; genus JACRCC01. The sequence goes on from JACRCC010000044.1 coordinate 12,318, forward strand.
GGAGAACGACAGGATTATATCTAAGGGCAAACGTCCGGCGGTGGCGGAACCGCTCCTGCAGGGCATTACCAAGGCGTCTCTCTCCACCGAGAGCTTTATTTCGGCGGCGTCATTTCAGGAGACCACCAAGGTCCTCACCGGCGCGGCGTTGGAGGGAAAGATTGACTACCTGAGGGGTCTCAAGGAGAACGTCATCATGGGCAGGCTCATCCCCGCGGGTACGGGCTTTAGGAAATACACCGGCACCTTGGCCGAGTTCGCAGAACCTGACGTTGAAGAGGATGAGGACACTGAGATAGTCCCTTCAGCCGCATCGTAAGCCATGCGCCGATTCATTTGCCGTTTTATTTCATAACACGGACGGCTGTGATTGAATCGGCGCCGGGGGATTTACTTCTTGACAACATTATTGAAAGCTGTTAAATTATTTTGATTTACGCCACTGTGCATCGCTCCTGTGCGCGTTAGACGCAGACTGTTTTAAGCCGTTGAAATAAAGCGGAAAGGTAGATATGCCTACGATAAATCAACTTGTCAGAAAGGGCAGGCAAAAACCGAGATGGAAGACGGCTTCTCCCGCCTTGGAGAATTGTCCGCAGAAAAGGGGGGTGTGCGTCAGGGTTTACACCACTACCCCAAAAAAGCCTAACTCTGCGCTCAGAAAGGTCGCAAGGGTCAGGCTCACTAACGGCATGGAGGTTACGTCTTACATACCGGGCGTCGGACACAACCTGCAGGAGCATTCGGTCGTCATGATACGCGGCGGAAGGGTAAAGGATCTTCCCGGAGTAAGGTATCATATAATAAGGGGAAAGCTCGACACAATGGGCGTAACCGACAGAAAACAAGCCCGTTCAAAGTACGGCGCAAAGAGGCCTAAGTAACGCGGCCGGCAGCTCAGGGCTTTAGCCCTGAAAACGCAGGCCTGAAGGCCTGCGCTACGGCCTGAGCTGCAACCAATATGCAAGGGTGGGCGGCGCCCACCAAGCGGAGGAACAAAAGTTCATGCCTCGCAAGGGATTCGTAGCAAAAAGAGACGTGCTGCCCGACCCCAAGTTCAACGACAAGGTGGTAATGCGTTTCGTGAATAAGCTCACGATACAGGGCAAAAAGAGCAAGGCCGAGGGGATATTCTACGGGGCGTTGAACGTCATCGAAGAAAAGACCAAGTCGGACCCTCTCAAGGTTTTTAAAAAGGCGCTCGACAACGTAAAACCGGTGCTCGAGGTCAAATCCCGCAGGGTCGGCGGCGCGACTTATCAGGTGCCGGTCGAGGTCAGACCCGACAGGAAACTCTCTCTCGCGCTGCGCTGGATCGTCGCTTATGCAAACGGCCGTTCCGAGAAGTCAATGAGGGAAAAGCTCGCGGCGGAGCTTATTGACGCCTCCAATAACAAAGGGGCGGCCGTCAAGAAAAGAGAAGACGTCCATAAGATGGCCGAGGCCAACAAGGCGTTTGCTCATTACAGATGGTAGTCGGGTTGTCCGGGGCAGGATGCCGCAAGGGTTTAGCCGTTTGAAGTAAATAACAATCAACTGTGAGGAGCCTTGAGCAAAGAGACTTCACAGATATTCCCCCGCATAATTGAAGCGGGGAATTCCCTTGCCGTGATTGGAGCGGGGATTGGCGTGAATCAAAAGGCCGGTATTGGGATATCGAGGAGTGATTTCGTTGGCGCGGACAATATCCATAGACAAACAGAGGAATATCGGCATCATGGCGCATATAGATGCCGGGAAAACCACCACTACCGAGAGGATCCTCTATTACACGGGGGTTACTTATAAGATAGGAGAGGTGCATGACGGCACCGCCGTCATGGACTGGATGGAGCAGGAAAAAGAAAGAGGCATAACCATCACGTCCGCCGCAACCACCTGCACGTGGAGAGACCATCGCATTAACATCATTGACACCCCAGGTCACGTTGATTTTACGATAGAAGTCGAACGGTCGCTCAGGGTGCTTGACGGGGCCGTCGCGGTTTTTTGCGCGGTCGGCGGCGTTGAGCCGCAAAGCGAGACCGTATGGCGACAAGCCAATAAATACAAGGTTCCGCGCATCGCGTTCGTCAATAAGATGGACAGGGTGGGTTCGGACTTTTTTCGCGTAGTCGCAATGATGGATGACAGGTTGAAGACCCGTCCCGTCGTGATGCATCTGCCCATCGGCATGGAAGAGACCTTCAAGGGCGTGGTGGACCTCGTTATCGAGAAGGCGGTTATCTGGGACGAAGAGGTGCTTGGAGCGAAATTCAGGCTCGCCGATATACCGGCGGATATGAAGGAACAGGTTGCCGAGTATAGGGAAAAACTCATCGAGGCGGCCTCTGACTTCGACGATAAGATTATGGACAAGTTTGTCGGAGGCGGCGCGGTAACGAAAGAAGAAATAATGAAGGCCATCAGGAAGGGCACCATCTCCATGGAGATAACGCCCGTGTTTTGCGGCTCTTCCTTCAAGAATAAAGGCGTTCAGCTCTTGCTTGACGCTGTCATTGATTATCTGCCTGCCCCCATAGACATACCCGCCATAGTCGGCGTCAATCCCGAAACCGATCAGGAAGACAAGAGGCATGCATCCGACGCGGAGCCGTTTTCGGCTCTTGCCTTTAAGATAATGACCGACCAGTTCGTCGGCCAATTGACGTTTTTCAGGGTTTACTCAGGTTACATGTCCGCCGGTTCTTACGTCTATAATTCCACGAAGGATCAGAAGGAGCGGATAGGACGCCTCGTGAGGATGCACGCCAACAAGCGCGAGGACGTTAAAGAGGTCTTCGCCGGGGACATCGCAGCCGCCGTCGGCTTAAAATATACCATAACGGGCGACACGATCTGCGATATCGAGAAACCGATAATACTCGAGTCAATGGATTTTCCTGATCCTGTCATGAGCATAGCCATAGAACCCAAGACCAAGGCGGATCAGGAAAAGCTCGGCGTGTCTTTGCAGAAACTTGCCGTGGAAGACCCGTCTTTCAGGGTGCGTTCGGACGAAGAGACCGGTCAAACGATTATATCCGGCATGGGCGAGCTTCATCTTGAGATTATCGTGGACAGGCTCCTGCGCGAATTTAAGGTAGAGGCGAGCGTCGGCAAACCGCAGGTCGCCTACAAGGAAACGGTTACGCGGAAAAGCAAGGCCGAGGGCAAATACATAAAGCAGACCGGCGGGAGAGGTCAATACGGCCACGTCTACATCGAGCTGGAGCCGGCCGAGAAAGGCGCCGGTTTTGAATTCGTCAATAAAATAGTCGGAGGCTCGATACCGAGGGAATTCATCAACCCGGTCGAGAACGGGATAAAAGAGGCGCTCGACACAGGAACGCTTGCCGGATATCCGGTGGTTGACGTGAAGGTAATCCTCTATGACGGTTCCTATCACGACGTTGACTCTTCGGAAATGGCGTTTAAGATAGCCGGTTCAATGGCCTTCAAGGAGGCCTGCAAGGGCGCGGGCCAGATACTCCTCGAACCCATAATGGGCGTAGAGGTGGTCGTTCCCGAGCAATTCATGGGAGACGTCATCGGGGATCTCAACTCAAGGCGCGGCAGGATTATGGGCATGGACACGAGGGGCGGCTTTCAGGTGGTCTCCTCGGAGATACCGCTTGCGAATATGTTCGGGTATTCGACCGATTTAAGGTCGAGGACTCAGGGCAGGGCGACTTTTACGATGGAGTTTTCGCACTATGAACAGGTGCCCAGTTCCGTGACCGAAGTCCTCACGGCTAAGGCGCAGGGCAAATAGTGGAAGGTGGGTAGCAGGAGGTGGGAGGTGGGAAAGACTTTTCCCATTCTCAACGATAGTTAAAATAATCGGGTTTGAAATTATATATAACGCTAAAAAGCTAACGGAGGGAAGATACGCTATGAGCAAGGCCAAATTCGAGAGGACTAAGACGCACGTAAACGTCGGCACCATCGGCCACGTTGACCACGGCAAGACTTCTCTTACCGCCGCGATAACGAAGGTCTTGAGCGCCAAGGGATACGCGGAGTTTTTGGCCTACGAGAACATTGACAAGGCCCCTGAGGAGCGCGAAAGGGGTCTCACGATATCCATCTCCCACGTCGAGTATCAAACGGACAAGAGGCACTACGCGCATATAGACTGCCCCGGGCACGCGGACTACGTGAAGAACATGATAACCGGCGCCGCGCAGATGGACGGCGCGATACTCGTGGTGTCCGCGGCCGACGGTCCGATGCCGCAGACGCGGGAACACATACTGTTGGCGCGCCAAGTCGGCGTGCCCTACGTGGTGGTGTTTTTGAACAAGGTGGACATGGTGGACGACAAGGAACTTTTGGACCTCGTCGAGCTTGAGGTGAGGGAGCTTTTAAACCAGTACAAATTTCCGGGGGACACGACCCCGTTCATAAAGGGCAGCGCGATAAAGGCGCTTGGGTGCGGGTGCGCCAAAAAGGAATGCGCCTCTTGCGGGCCGATATTGAAGCTTATGGACACGCTCGACACCTACATCCCGGATCCCAAGAGGGACGTGGAGAAGCCGTTTTTGATGCCGGTGGAGGACGTATTTTCGATATCCGGCAGGGGCACGGTCGTAACCGGAAGGGTGGAGAGGGGCATAGTGAAGGTTGGCGAGGAGTTGGAGATAGTCGGGATACGCGACACGCAAAAGACGGTTGCCACCGGAGTCGAGATGTTCAGAAAACTTCTTGACGAGGGCAGGGCAGGGGACAATATCGGGGTGCTGCTGCGCGGCACGAAGAAGGAAGACGTCGAGAGGGGGCAGGTGTTATCGAAACCCGGGACCATAACCCCGCACACGAAGTTCAAGTGCGAGGTCTACGTGTTGACGAAGGAAGAGGGCGGGAGACACACGCCGTTTTTTAACGGATACCGTCCGCAGTTTTACTTCAGGACAACGGACGTAACGGGCGTGTCGAAGCTGCCCGACGGCACGGAGATGATAATGCCCGGAGACAACGTGAACTTGGAAGTGGAGTTGATAATGCCGATAGCCATGGAAGA
>JACRCC010000006.1 GCA_016234405.1 Deltaproteobacteria bacterium
CGTTACCAAGCCTGCCCTCGAATATTTTTACCGGGGGCTGAGCTTGGTAACGAGAGGTTCGTTTTTACGCGGTTCACGGTCGTTGCGAGCGAAGCGCGGCAATCTCGTTTCACGGTCTTTACTATTTCTTTCCGAGTTTCTTGAGACTCTTGCAGCTATACTTATCCCCCATGGCGCAGGCCTTTTTGAAGTCCTCGACCGCCTTGTCAACAAGCCCTTTTTTGTAATACAAAAACGCCCGGCTGCCGTAGGCGTCGGCGTTGTCCGGCGTAAGCGATATGTGTTTGGTGAAGTCCTCTATGGCCTTTTCAACCTCGCCCTTTTGTTTATATATGTTTGCCCTGCCGTAGTAGGCGTAGGAGAGCTTGGGGTTCAGGGACAGCGCCTTCGTGTAATCCGCGATTGCCTTGTCGTAAAGTTCCTTGTGCCGGTAAGCGTTTGCGCGGTTGTTGTAGGCGTCCGCGTTATTCTTGTCGAGTTCTATCGCCTTATCGAAATCCTTCAAGGCCGCGTCGAAATCCTTTTTGTATGCGCGGGCAACCCCGCGGTTGATGTAAGCCGCGGGCACGTCCGGCCTCAACTCCACGGCCTTGTTAAAATCCGCGATCGCCTTGTCGTACTTTAAAAGCCCCTTGTGGGCGTTGCCCCTGTTGATGTATACAAGGGCGCCCTCGGGATTAAGCTCCACGGCCTTGTCGAAATCCACGAGCGCCTTTCCGTACTCGTTTTTGTTGAGCCATACGATGCCTCTGTTGTTAAACGTATCCGCGTCTTTGGGATGGAGCGTGATGGCCTTGTTGTAGTCTTCTATCGCAAGGGCATACTGCGCGGTATCGGCGTAGGCAAGCCCCCTGTTGTTGTATGCGAAGGCGAAGTCGCCCTTCAACGCTATGGCCTTGCTGAAATCCTTGAGCGCGTCTTCAAACCTGCCCTTTTCGCTCAGGGCAAGTCCGCGGTTATTGTAGGCGTAAGCGAATTCAGAATTGAACTCTATGGCCTTGGTGTATGCCTCTATCGCGCGGCCGGGGTCTTTTGCGAGGTCGCGTCGAAACCCGTCTTCAAAAAATACGGCCGCCTGAAATTGCCTTTCGTTTGACTTGATCTTGCCGGCAACGACGGACTTTTCATTTGGCGTGGACGCAGTTTTAAACGCCTCTTTGACAACCGCGATGCCCGACTCGGCCGCGCCGTAGGCGTCCGATACGAGCCTAAAGCGCTTTACAAAGGACTTATCCCGCGCCCGCTCGATTATCTTTACCAATTTCTCAGCGGTAATCCGCGCCTTTAACTTCACGCGGATTGACGCCGTGTCCTTTTTCTTTATGGTCTTCTTGTCAACGACGCTTACGTCAATGATACTTGATATTGCCGCGCGCATCTCCTCGTCATCGAGCTTGAGACCAGAGACCTTTGGCGCTCCTTTTATGTGGGCTATGGCCTTGTCAATGAGGGATTTCTTCGCGTTACGCTCGGCGCGCAAGACCCCAACTTGGGCGGATTCGCCTTGCGTCATTTCGTATTCGCCGTCGGCTATCAAGTCTTTGGAAGGTATTGCGCTCTTTGGGGTGTACTCCGACTTTGTTTGCGCCAATACTGTCCCTGTCATGGCCAGCGCAAAAAAGACGGCCGCGACAAAGGGGATAATCCTCATGGAGATGTTTTTTGTCAGCGCCTCTTCAAGGGTAAGGCGCGTTATGCCGTCCACGCGGACCCTCTTTATCCGGGACTTTTCCCCGGAGTCTATCGTAAGCAAGCTCTTTTTCACGTTGAGAACCCCTGAGAGGAAAGTTATGAGTTCCTTATTCGCCTCGCCATCCACGGGCGGGGAGGCAATCTTGACCTTAAGCGCGTCTCCGATAACGCCCTCTATCTTATTCTTCGGCGCCCTCGTGATAACCTTTAGTCTTAAAAAAAGCCCATTGACCGTAGACTCGATAAACGGGAGATTATTCACGGTCTTTGCAACCGGCTTCAACTCCGCGTGCCGCGTCATTTTCTGAGGAATTTGAGTTTTTCGGCTTCGGCGTCCGCCTTTTTCGCATCCTCTTCGTTCAAGACTAAAGTATTCGAGTGATACTCGATAACGGCCTTGACGGCGGTCTCGATCTCGATCCTCTGCTTCTTGAGCCTGTATATTTCCTCTTGAAGGCCGGCTGCGCGGGTGTGGGCCTGCCTGACTATGTTGTCGGCCTGCACGTTGGCCTCGGCCACGATAAGCTCCGCCTCTTTGCGCGCGCTGCCCTTCAAATTCTCGACCATCTTCTGAGCCGTGGTGATGGCATCCTTCAGAGTGGTCTCGTTGGCCATGTGGTCGTCGAGCCTTTCGGAGGCGCGCTTCAACCGCTCCTCGAGGTTCATTATCACGCCGGCCGCGTCTTCAAGGGCCTCGGCGCAAATCTCTTTCAAGGCGTCAACGTCACGGGCGTCATAACCTCTAAATGACCTCTTGAGCTGATAGCCGCGTATGTCCATCGGGGTTATCTTCATCTTCATCCTCCTTGTTTCATCCTGTAAGCTATGTCAAAAAGGGTGGTTACGAGAAATTGCCTTACGATGAATATGGCGAATATGACTATGACGGGAGACACGTCAACGCCGCCCATGTAAGGCAAGAGCCTCCTGAGCCTGCCGAGCACAGGCTCGGTTACTTGGCTTAAAAACCGCACGACCGGATTATACGGATCCGGGTTGACCCATGAGACGAGCGCCCTTGCGATTATTATCCACATATAGACGTTCAGGGCCATGTCGAGCACCTTTGCGACGGTGAAGATTATGTTTGCCGTTATGATGTCCTGCATGGTTAAAACCCTTTAAATCATACCCTGCGGCAAATGTCCGCGCAGACCTATTGCTTCGAGAGTTCCTTCGCCCTTTTTGCCGCTGCCTCGACCGCCTTTATAACCGCGTCTTTGAAGCCCGACTCGTCGAGTTTTTTAAGCCCCTCTATCGTCGTGCCTCCGGGCGAGGAGACCTTTTTTATGAGGTCGTGAAGGCTAACGCTGCCGTCAAGGGCAAGACGGGCCGCGCCGAGCGTGGTTTGAATCGCAAGGGTCTTTGCCGCTTCCCTCCCGATGCCGAGTTTTTCCCCTGCCTCGCACAACGCCTCCATGAACAGAAATACGTAAGCCGGACCGCTGCCGGAAAGCCCGGTTACCGCGTTCATGAGTTCCTCGTCCTCTACGGTTATGACGCTGCCGACCGACTCGAAGACGGCGGTCGCGAGTTTTACGTCCGAGTCGGAGGCGTTGACGTCCGCGAAGACGGCGGTTATACCCGCTGCCACGGTCGCGGGGGTGTTCGGCATTGCCCTTATGACCGGAACCTGACGGGCAAACCCGCTCGACCTCAAGGCGGCGGCTATCGCGCCTGTGGTTACGCCGGCGGCCACCGAGATGACGAGCTTCTCCGGCGTCAACTCCGGGGCTATATCTTTGAGTACGGATGAAACGTCCCCGGGCTTTACGGTTATGAATATTATATCCGAATTTTTTGCGGCCTCGAAGTTCTTGTTAAAGAGCTTTATCTCGTATTTTTCGGCGAGGTGAACGAGCCGCTCGGCCGATTTGTCGCACGCGGTTATCTGCGCGGCAGATACGCGCTTGGACGCGAGCAGTCCTTTTATAAGGGCCTCGGCCATGTTGCCCGCGCCGAGAAACCCAATGGTCTTCTTAGTGAGCATTATGGAGACCTAATGCGCCTTGCCGCCCGCCGTCTTTTTACCGGCCTTTTCGGCTCTTTCTCCGAAGACGGCCGTGCCTACGCGCACGATGGTCGCGCCCTCCTCTATGGCCGTCTCGTAATCCGAGGACATGCCCATCGAGAGATGTTTTAGCGCTACGCCCGGAAAATGCCCCTTATTTATCCTCTCCGCAAGACGCCTGAGGGCTACGAAATACGGCCTTGCGCCTTCCGGGGTCTCGGAGGCGGGCGGGATGCACATCAGACCCGTAAGCGTCAGGTTCGGCAGGGCCGCAATCTCTTTTGCAAGCTTCACCGCATGGTCAGGGGTTACGCCGGTCTTCGTCTTTTCCTTTGCGATATTTATCTCGATAAAGACCTCTATCTGCCCTTGCGCCCTTTTGTTGAGTTCCTTGGCAAGCTCGATGCTGTCCACGGACTCGATTACGTCAAAGAGTTCAACCGCGATTTTAGCCTTGTTTTTCTGCAGATGCCCGATGAGGTGCCATTTGACCGCAGCGTCTTTTATCTTTTTTATCTTTTCGGCGGCCTCCTGAACGTAGTTCTCGCCTATGGCCCTCACCCCGCCGGAAATCGCCTCTTTGAGCTTTTTTATCTCTACGGATTTGGCGGCCGCCACAAGAGTAACCTCGGACGGGTCTCTGCCGACCCTTCGGGCCGCCCTTTTAATGCGCTCTATGACGTTAATCAGATTTTCGGATACAATTGCGTTCATCAGTCCCATCCTTATTATGACCAACGAATTAACTTAAAAAGAACCCGTAACCATCTAACAAGCGCGGCCTTAAACGATTTTGTTGGTTTATAGCATATATCGCTTTGAAAATACAAGAGAATTCTCCATTTTTGTATTCTTTTTTAATATGGAACAACGCCGCGTCAAATTTATGGCACAGCAATAACTCCATGAAATCGCACAGTTTTAAAATTTTACACCTTAAAAAAGCACGATTATGAGC
>JACRCC010000047.1 GCA_016234405.1 Deltaproteobacteria bacterium
CACGCCGTTTACCCGCACGGGATCCGCAAAGGGCTGCCCGTCCATCAGGTATAGGCGTATGTGCGCGAGGTCGAAAAACTTAGGCCCGGTCTTCAGCATGGTTCTGCCGGAGCCGTCTTTTTCCATGCTGAAGTAGCCGGAGGTTTCGCGTCCGAGGAGTTTGGCGTAGTTCGGAAGCGCGCCGAGCGTCTTTGACAGTATGAGGTAGCGTGCGCCCTCCGCGTCCATTATGCCGAGAAACTCCGGCTCGTCCGTGGACAGAAAGAGCGCGGCGGATTCCCTCAACCCGTGCGTCTCGCTCCCATAGAGCGTTGCTATGGCCGGTCTTTCCGCCACGTACTCAATCCATCCGCCGTACTCCCAGCGCGCCATCACTCCGTATTCAGGTTTTTTATGAGGGGCGAAGAAGTGGCTCGTCGGGGGGGTATTTAACCGCATCCAGACGAGCGCCTCCTGCATGGAGCCTTTTATCATGAACGGCGCATGACGCGGCAGGTCGCGGTAAAAGGAGTAAGCCGGAAGCAGCATGACGGCCCCGGCTGTCAGGGCAACGGCCAAGCCCGCTGCCCTGCCGGCCCTTCGAGAGACGATATCGTATATTTGCGCCAAAAAGAGCGCTCCGCACGCCGCGATGACGAGCGCAAGGACGTTTTCATACCGGGTGTTCACGACCGTAAGGGCGAAGAGGGCGAGGCCCGCGAATACGAAAAACGAGGTTTGCGTCGGACGTTCCTTCTCCTTCTTCCATGGGTTTGAAAGGACGATAAGCATGACGGGCGTAACGGCGAGATAGAGGGTCGAGAACTTGAATGTCTCGAGACTCACGCGGCCCGAGGCGTCGAGGAAGAGCGGCTGATACTGCGCGATGGTGCTCGTCCATACGTTGTCTCCGCCTACGATGCCGTAGCCGCCGAGGATGCCGTAAAAGAAGGACGGGACAACGGCCGCAAGAATGCCTCCTCCGAACACAAAGACCACAGCGCCGGAGGCAGCGGCCTTGGCAACGGTCCAGCCCCTGTCCTGCTTCATATGGAAGATAATCGCCAGAGATGAAGACGCGGAGACTGCCAAAAGGGCTGCTGCGACGTGGAACCACGAAACCACGTTGAAACGCACCCCGGCGCCCAGACCCCACAGGCCCGTAAGACATACGGCCGCGGCAACGCCGGCCGTTACGCCGAAGATAACTACTCCGGCAACCCAAAAACCCTTCCACGTCTTTTTATTCCGGTAACCGGCCCGGAATATCGCCCAGAGGTTGTGCCCGGCCACGACAGCCCACCATAAGAGCGCCCCGCGCCAGTAGAGGATGGAAAGCGCCGCCGCAAGACCCGTTAAGACGGCGGCGACAAGGAGCCTTCTTCCCTTGCCGCCGGGTTTTTCAGCCTCTCGGCAGCAGATCGAGTATCCATAAAAAAGAATGCCCGCCCACAACGGCTCGAACATCTCGTTATCGAGGCGCGCAACGACGGTCGCGAATATGTGCTGCGGCAGGACGGCGAGTATGAAGGCGGCAACGGCCGCGCGCCGTTGTCCGAAGCACTCGCGGCACCAGAGAAAAAACGGGATTATTGCGAGCATGCCGGCAATCGGCGGCAGGAGCGCGGCCGCGGACTCTATGCCGCCCCAACCGGACAGTCGTAAGACCGGCAGCAAAAGCGCGGCCGCCGTAATGTCGAAAAGGGGCGACGACAGCGTGCCGCTGCCGACCGGATAGCCGATATAGTAGTCATACGGCGGATAGTATGGGAAGTCGTGGAGTATAACCACGATCTTGCGAAGGTGCTCGTAGTTGTCGCCCTCGAGAAAGTAGACGCCTTCCGGCGTTATGAAGTTGGGCAACGGTATCAAGCGGAGGGATACGCCGAGGATGAACGCGGCTGCGACAAACGCGGCCCCCGCAAGATGCGTCGTTAGTCGCCCACGGCCTTTTGTGTCCAACATGGATATGTCCTTGCGGCAGGGACTCGCCAGCCCCGCCGGCTATCAAGAGCGCGTTCAATCGTTTTTTAGCATACAAGGGCGCGGCAATCAAGTGAAAGGGAGGCCAAAGGGTTTTTTTATTCCATTTGACACGCGCCCGTCCTTTTGCAATAATTTTTTACGCAACCGGCGGGCGCCCAGAGCCGCCCATTGTCCACTAACCCATGCTGCACGGCAAAAAAATAGTCGTCGTCCTGCCCGCTTACCACGCCGAGAAGACGCTTGTCATGACCTACAACGAGATACCGCGCGACGTGGTGGACGAGATTATACTCGTGGACGACTGCAGCGCCGATAAGACGGTCGAGACGGCCAAGGGGCTGGGCATCAGGCACATCGTCGCGCATGAAAGGAACATCGGGTACGGCGGCAATCAGAAGTCATGCTACAGGGAGGCCTTGAGGCTCGGGGCAGACATAGTCGTCATGGTCCACCCGGACTATCAGTACGCCCCGAGGCTCATCACGGCCATGGCCTCGATGATAGCCTCGGGCGAGTACGACGCGGTGCTCGGTTCGAGGATACTTGGGGCAGGCGCGCGAAAGGGCGGGATGCCGCTTTACAAATACGTCTCCAACAGGTTTCTGACGCTTGTCGAAAACATCCTCCTCGGTCAAAAGATCTCCGAATACCACACCGGCTACAGGGCCTTCAGCCGCGAGGCGCTCGAAGCGCTTCCGCTCATGGAGAACTCCGACGACTTCGTCTTCGACAACCAGATGCTCGCGCAGGCCGTGTTTTTCGGCTTCCGCGTCGGCGAGATAAGCTGCCCCACTAAATACTTCGCCGAGGCCTCCTCCATAAATTTTGCAAGGAGCGTCGTTTATGGACTCGGAGTATTGTCAACGGCCTTTAAATTCCGGCTGCAAAAGTTGGGGCTGAGAAAATTCGAGATATTCAACGCAGCCGGCGGCAGACTCAAATGACGCGACTTGGACGTCCGCGGCAGGAGATTGGCCGACGGCTTTCCTCATGCCATGAGGGGGGGTTGTTCTTGCGTTTCAAGCGGTTGCGCCCCGATTATCTTGACGCGCGGCTTTATTGCTGTTAACATCTTCTCATATCCCCGCCGCAATTTTTAAACCGCCCATATCCATTAGCAGAAGACTCATGCCTGTTGGCCTGAGCTATTGTTGACCCCGGAGGTTGCTATTTGAAAAGCGTAATCATGGCCGGAGGGTTCGGCACGAGACTAAGGCCCCTCACCAACAGCCTGCCAAAGCCAATGGTCTCGATGGCCAATAAACCCATCATCGAGCACATCATGGAACTCCTCAAGAAAAACTCCATCGTCGAGATGACGGCGCTTCTCTATTTCCACCCGGAGACCATATCCAACCTCCTCAAGGACGGGTCTTCCTTCGGGGTGAAGATAAAATACATAACCTCTAACGTGGATTTGGGCACCGCCGGCATTGTCGCTTATGCCATGCGCCAATGGGAGGACGACCGCACTACTCTCGTCATAAGCGGGGACGTGCTCACGGACATTGATTTGAATAAGGCCGTCGTCTTCCACAGGAAGAGAAAATCCATCGCCACCATAGTGCTCACGAGGGTCGAAAACCCCCTGCCCTTCGGCATAGTGATAACCGACAAGATGGGGAGGATTCAAAGGTTCCTTGAAAAGCCCGGCTGGGGAGAGGTCTTCAGCGACACGATAAATACGGGCATTTATATACTTGAAAAAGAGGTGCTCGATTTCATTCCAAAGGACAAGGAGTTCGATTTCAGCAAAGACCTCTTCCCGATTCTCCTGCAAAATAAAAAACCGATTTACGGGCACGTGGCCGAGGGTTACTGGAAAGACGTGGGCAGCCTCGAGGAATACAGGACGGCCAACATGGATATCCTCACCGGGCAGGTAAACGTGAATATGCCGGGAGACAAGGCGCCGGACAAGAATATCTGGATAGGCAAAAATTCCCGCATTGATTTTACCTCGAAACTCGAAGGCACGGTTGTGACCGGAGACAATTGCCGGATAGAAGCGGATGCGCGGATACTCAATTCCGTCATAGGCCCAAATTCCGTCATAGAAGAAGGGGCGGTGATAATTGATTCGGTGATATGGGATAACGTTAGGGTGGGGCGCGGGTCTGTCCTGCAAGAGTGCGTCGTGGCAGACCACACGGATGTGGCCGAAGGCGCGCACGTCGCGGAAAACGCGGTCATAAGCGACCATTGCAGGATTGGGAGAAATTCAACGGTCAAGGCCAACGTCAAGGTCTGGCCGAGAAAGGTCGTCGAGGACGGCGCCATACTTTCAAGCTCTCTCATCTGGGCCGACAAGTGGGGGCGCAATATTTTTTCGGCCTACGGCGTTACGGGCATTGCGAACCTCGAATTGACGCCGGAATTCGCGGCAAAACTTGGGGCTGCATACGGGGCGTCGCTTCCCAAAGGCTCTTTCGTCTCCACGAGCAGGGACGCGCACAAGACCTCGCGCATGATAAACAGGGCGGTTATGACCGGCATACTCTCGACGGGCGTAAACGTCCATGACTACGGCGTTACGCCCATGCCAGTCGTGAGGTTTCTTGCAAGGGGCGGCAGCGAGACCGGGGGCGTGCACACGCGGAGGAGCCCGTTCGAGCCGCAGATTATTGATTTAAAGTTTTTCGACAACAAGGGGCTTGACCTGCACCCAGGCTACGAAAAGACCATCGAGAGGCTTTTTTTCAGGGAGGATTTTACGCGCGTTTCGATTGACGAAACGGGCGAGATGGTCTTCCCCATACACGGGTTCGAGTATTATCAAAACGCATTCATGTCCGGGATAGACGCGGAGGCGATAAGGAAGACGAACTTCAAGCTCGTGCTCGATTATTCCTACGGGTCTTCCTCGCGCATCTTTCCGGCCATACTCGGCAGGCTGAATTGCGAGGTGATAGCCCTCAACGCCAATCTCGACGGCAGCAAGACCACCAAGACCGCCGAGGAGTTCGGCAAGGCGCTCTATCAATTGTCCACCATCGTGAGGTCTTTGGGCGCTGACCTCGGGGTTTTGCTCGACGCAGGGGGAGAGAAGGTCTTTTTGGTTGACGACTCAGGCGAGATATTGGACGGCGACACGGCCTTGAATATCGTCATGCTGCTTGCCGTGAAGGGCACAAAACCGGGGCCGAAGAAAGACCAAATCGCCGCGCCCATCACGGCCTCTCGCGCCATCGAGAAGCTCGCCTCCACCTACGGGTATAAGGTGAAAAGGACGAAGACCAGCGCGCGCGGCCTCATGGAGGCCGCAATGGATGAGGGTATGGCGATAGTCGGAGAGCCGACGGGCGGGTTCATCTTCCCGCAGTTCCAGCCTAACTTCGACGGCATGTATGCGATAGTCAAGCTCCTCGAGATGCTCGCTAATCAGGAGGCGCGGCTCCATAAACTCATCCGCGAGATACCGCCAAGCGTCATCATAAGGGACAAGGTTTCGTGCTCGTTTGAAAATAAGGGCATGATAATGAGGCGGCTCGCCGAAGACTCCAGAAGCAAGGACACGGCCTTTGTTGACGGGATAAAGATAAACTTCGGCGAGGACTGGATAGTGGCGTATCCCAGCCAGGACCAGCCCTACTTCCACGTGGCTGTCGAGGCCTCGACAAAAGAGACGGCCGGCGAGCTGATGGACAAATACATCGAGAAGATACGGAAGTGGCAGAGGTAGGGGGGGGCGAGAAATGGCAAGCGACAGAGAGGATATTTTAAGGGAAATACTGAAGTTCTTTAAAAAGATTTTTGAATCAAAAAGAACATCGGATGGTTATAATTATGCGGGGTATAGGCAAACTTGGTTAGAAGAAATTGGTTTGAGTCATGGGAGCGCTGATGAGGCAAAGAGCGCTCAGACAACGAAAAAACTCCAAGAATTTTTAAAGCAAAAATTTGACTCTCGTGTAAAAATAGAAGCCCATGTTGCCGAGGGAATGACGCTCAGATTTGATGATTCAACCGGCAAAGTTCCCGTAACCATAAATTCCAATAAGCTGCAGGCCTTCGATATACTCGATGTTGAAAATGGCATTGCATTCGAGATTAGTCTTGCAGATGCTTATGCCGAGTTCTTTAAAGACGTTTTGAAGGCGCTGCTTGATGCGAGGGTAAAAAACTATACATTTGTATGCGAAATCATTATTACAAAAAAACTAAAAAAAGTGGATACATCAAAGTGGCGTCTTCTGGAATGGTGCGCCAATATATCGCATTGTGCAGATTATATAAGTTGGAAATCGAGCTGATTGATTTGTATGATAAATGCAATAAGATTGGCAAGATGTAGTAGTTAAAGCTTACCCGCTAATATCTTAGGCAACTCGAATAAAAAGAAAGGCGCAAATACGAACAGGATTGTAATATTCAAAAAATAATTACATGAACGCCGAATACACAAAAAAACTTGAAAATCTCATTAAGCAGATGCTCACCCCTCTCAAGGGTGTGCCTCTCAATCTGGTTATCGAGGGAATATCGAATCATAAGATTATCCCATTCAACAAAAGAGATTCTAAAGACGCGGCGGTATTGGAAAACCTTAAAGGGGCCGCTTATGCGGCAGGCAAGACCATAAACAAAAAAGGCATCGTAAGGGCAAGACCTAACGAAATAGGCAATGACATTGAGCCGTATGTAAAGGACGCCTTGAATAAGCTTGGTTATGCCGCAGATGTGCCGTTTACCGCAAGCGGTAGAAAGAAGGCCGCCGGATATCCGGATATCGAATTCACTGACGAGTTCGGCAGGGCGAATTATCTTGAATGCAAAACCTTTCTCAGGTCTTTTTATCTCTCACCTGATTCTAAAATAACCAAGGACGCGCGCCACTTTGTGATGTCTTTTGAGATATACGCGGCAGGTAAGAAGGGCAGAAACAACGTTTACAAAAGCAAAGGCTGGAAAATCTTGTCTGTCGAGAACCTCGACGTTGACGTGAAGTATGAATTCAACAGCGACAATCTAAGGCTTTACTCGGAAGGATTGATGCTTGCCGAAGGCGAATTAAGGTAACAGGACTGCCCTTGAAGGAGAAACCGCCGTGCTTCAAACCATCACCGTCGGCGCACTTGAGGTGAACTGCTATATACTCTGGGACGGCGCAACGAAGGACGCATTCGTCATTGACCCGGGCGGGGACGGCGATAAGATAAAAATGCTCATCGCCAAAGAGCGCCTCAAGGTCAGATACATCGTCCTGACGCACGGGCACTTCGACCACGTGGGGGGAGTCGTCGTGCTCAAATCGTCCCTGGGTGGCGCGAAGATTGCCATTCATAAGGACGACGTTGGCATGATGTCAGAATCACACGAGCACGGCGTGATATTCGGCGTAAAGACCCCTCAACAACCCTCGCCCGAAGTCCTACTTGAAGACGGGCAAGTTTTAAAGGCCGGAGGGCTTTCTCTAAAGGTCATACATACGCCCGGTCACACCAACGGCGGGGTATGCCTCTATGAAGAAAAAGAAGGGCTTTTATTCACCGGCGACACGCTCTTTGCGGGCAGCATCGGAAGGACGGACTTGAACGGCGGGTCGCATAAAGTGATAATGGATTCGATAAAGAAAAAGATTTTGCCGCTCGCGGACACGATAAAGGTGTTGCCGGGACACGGGCCTGATTCAACCATCGGGCGCGAGAGAAAGACCAACCCCTTTATAAGCGGAGAGGCGGTTTAGGCAGCCACTTCTTCGGGGCAAAGGGAAGACTCCCTCTCCCTACGATGAACCATACCGTTTCCCCTCCCCCTTTATGGGGGAGGGCAGGGTGGGGGCGGGAGAGGGTTGGGGTGAGGGGGATAAGTTATGGTATTGAAAGAAAAAAACATAATACTCGGGGTAACGGGCGCGATATCCGCGTACAAGGCGCTTTTTCTTACACGATTGCTCGTGAAGGCCGAGGCGCGCGTATGGCCTGTTATGACCAAATCCGCCGCTGAATTCGTAACGCCGCTTTCTTTTTCCACGCTCGCCAAAAAAGAGGTCTACCGCGATTTGTTTCAGCTGAGCGAAGGGACGAAGATAGGGCACATCGAGATTGCCGAAAAGGCCGACCTCATAATCATCGCGCCCGCTACCGCCAACATAATAGGAAAAATCGCCTCCGGCATAGCGGACGACCTCTTGACGACCATCGTCATGGCCGCAAAGGCCCCTGTTTTGATTGCCCCCTCCATGAACTGCAATATGTGGGAAAATAAAATAGTGGCGGGCAATGTTGAAAAATTGAAAAAACTCGGTTACACCTTCGCAGGCCCTGACGCCGGAGGACTCGCCTGCGGATACGAAGGCAAGGGCAGGCTCGTTGCCGCCGAAGACATAATCGAGGCGGCTTTGGATATCCTCTCGCCCAAAGACCTCACGGGAGAAAAGGTGCTTGTTTCCGCCGGCCCAACGAGAGAGGCCATAGACCCCGTGAGGTTCGTATCCAACGCATCATCGGGCAGGATGGGCTATGCCATAGCAATGGCCGCGAGGAGGAGGGGCGCCGAGGTTGTCCTCATAAGCGGGCCCTCGCACTTGCCGCCCCCTCATGGCGTTACGTTCGTGCGGGCCGTGAGCGCGGAGGAGATGTATGATCTGTGCGTAACCCACTACCCGCAGTCAACGGTCGTCATCATGGCCGCGGCCATAGCGGATTACAGGCCCGCCACGCGGTATGATACGAAGGTCAAAAAAGACGCGGACAGGTTGAACGTCGAGCTTGAGAGAACCGCCGACGTCCTCAAGCACATGGGTAAAAAAAAGAAAAAAGACCAGACCCTCGTGGGTTTCGCCTTAGAGACCGAGGATCTCGAAAAAAACGCCAAGAAAAAATTGAAGGATAAAAACCTCGACCTTGTTATCGCAAACGGGGCGGCCGGACTGGACAGCAAAGTAAACGAGGTTATGATGATAAACCGCGAGGGCGACGTCGAGCTGCTTCCGTTGCTTCCGAAAGACGAGGTCGCCGACAGGATACTCGACACGGTTATAAAACTCAAGGGCAGTTGAAAATAAAGCAACCGCGCAAACATTGTGAAAACCCCCGCCACATCCCGATGTAACCTCGTATCCCCGCTCCTGTTGGTTTTTGTCTGCCTTTTTGCGGGGACCGGCGATGCGCAGGACCGCCGCACGCAGACCCAAGACGCGGGCAGCTCGTCCATGCGTCAGTCTATTTCGGAGGCCGAGAGGGAGCATATAATATCGGACTACGGTAAGCTGAAGGATGAGTATGTCAAGAGTCTTAAGGAGATAGAAGAACTTAAAAAACAGCTCGACGGGTTGAAGCGCGCGGGGGAACTCAAACAGGGCGCGGCCCCTAAGACGGATGACGAGAGGATGTTTCAGGCGGTTACGTGGTTCGAGGTGGGCTACAGACACAGCCTCAAGAACGAATACGACGAGGCGATAGTGGAGTACACTAAGGCGATATTGACGCATCCCGGCATGGCCGAGGCATACAACAACAGAGGGATAGCCTACAAGAACAACGGGAGGACCGACCTTGCGATAAAGGACTACGACGCGGCCATTGCCATAAATCAGGATTACGCCGACGCCTATAACAACAGGGGCATCACCTACGCTCAGACCGGGAAGAGAGACTTGGCGCTTAGGGATTACACAAAAGCCATTGCGCTGCGTCCCGGTTTTTCGGAGGCCTACAGCAACAGAGGCGACATATTCTACGCCGCCGGACAATTCGACGCCGCGCTAAAGGATTTCAACAAGGCCGTCGAGTTCAAACCCGACCATGCCCTCGCCTACAACAAGCGCGGCGGGGCGTATGTGAGCGTGGGCGATTACAAATCCGCCGTAAACGACTTCACCCGCGCCGTGGAGTTAAAGCCCGACTACGACACCGCATATTACAACAGGGGTCTCGCGCATGATACTAACGGCATGACCGACCTTGCCGCCGCGGATTACGGTAATGCCATCGAGCTGAACCCCGGCAATACCGCCGCCTACAACAACCGGGGCGCGGCATATAACGACAGGGGTCTGTATGACCGCGCCATAGAGGACTTCAATAAGGTCATCTCCCTTAACCCCCGGCACCCTTACGCCTTCAACAACCGCGGGCTTGCTTATGCCATGAAGGGCAACTACGACAAGGCGATAGAGGATTATAACGGCGCGGTCTTCTTAAACCCAACGGACGCCGCGCTTTACGTAAACCGCGCAAACGCCTACAAGAAAAAGGGGCTGATGCAGCTCGCGGTGGAGGACTACAATAGAGCCGTCTCGCTCAACAAGAACTTCGTCGAGGCGTTTAACAACAGAGGCGACATCTTTTATTCAAGCGGGGATTTTGACCGGGCGATAGAGGATTTTACGAAGGTCGCAGCCTTGAACCCCAAGCACCCGTTTGCATTCAACAACAGGGGGATGGCCTTTGCGGCCAAGGGCAAGTTCGACAAGGCCATCGAGGACTACGGCAGGGCCATAGGGTTGAACGCTAAAAACGCGGCGGCGTACATGAGCAGAGGCAGCGCCTTTGACTCGAAGGGCATGCTCGACAAGGCCATAAGCGATTACAACTCGGCTATCTCGATAAAGGGCGATTACACCGAGGCGTATTACAACAGAGGCATCGCGTATTACAAAAAAGGGGCTAAAGACAAGGCCGTAGCGGATTTCAAAAAGGCCTGCGGCCTCGGCGCCGACTACGGGTGCGAGAACGCAAAGGCGTTGGGGGAGGGGAGGTAGGGGTACGGTTAGTTCTTATATCTCTCGTTCCCGAGAAGTTCCGTCCTGAGACCATTATCTGCCCTAGGGAAGCTCTGATTTATTCACTTTCTTTCTGTCATTCTGAGGGCATTATTAGGGACACTTCCCTATTTTTTTGTCAAGCCAGTTCTATTTTTAGATTTTTTCCCACCGCAAGGGCCGCCCTTTCCAATGTTTGCAGGGTAACGGAGACATTCGTTGGATCAAGGAGCCTGTCAAGCGCCGAGCGGCTTGTGTTCATTTTTTCAGCTAAGGCGGATTTGGAAAGTTTTGCGCGCTTCATTTCCAATCCAATCTGATAGGCGATTATCCTTTTTATTGCGGCAGCTTCCGTATCCGCGCGGAGGCCTTCTTCTTCAAGGAAGGCGTCGAAGTTGGAACCTAAATGTTTGTTTTTCATTTTTTGCCTCTTTTGTAATTCCCAAGACGGGCCAATGCCGTCTTGAGTTCGTTTAGCGGCGTCTTTTGGGACTTCTTTATAATACCGTGCAGCAGTATCATGTAATCGTCATCCACCGTAAAGAATATCCGCGCAATGCCGTTTTCTGCTGCAGTGCGAACCTCCCATAGGTCTTTGTCAATCTTTCTTATCAGCGGCATCCCCAACGGCCAGCCGAGTTGAATGGTCTTGATGTCTTCGCCGATTTGCCTTTTGTGCTCACGGGGAAGTCCTTTGAGCCACATCCTAACCGGTTCGTTACCTGACTCGGTGCGATAGAAAATGACCTTAAGGATGAACTCGATTTCAACCATTCTTCCCATTGTATCATTTTTGGCACATCTGTCAATTGTTAATTCATAGGCATTATCAAAAATAAATTCGTTTCATTTATAGCAGTTTTGCATTACGTCTCCTTGTTTGGAAGCGGAGCTTCTCAGTCAATTGCGTTCCCGAGCAGAGCTTGGGAACGAGGAATATTCTTGCGCGTCCCCCGCCTTCAAACCCCTTGAGCTTTCTAACGGTTTTTGCTATCTTGTTCTAAGCAGCCCGCACAGGGACCATCCTCCATGAAGATAGCGCTAATCACCCCCAAAAACGACATCTATAACGAAAAGACCTTTTACGATTACAGGTTTTATTCCCAATTTCTTTTTACGAAGAAGTATTTCTCGTATCTGCTGGCCATACCCACGCTCGTTTCCCTTACACCGCCGGAGCACGAGATAAAGATATTCGACGAAAATATCGAAGACATTGATTTCGATTTTCCGGTTGACCTCGTGGGCATAAGCGTAAGGACTATCTTCGCAAAAAGGGCCTACGAGATAGCGGACAAGTATAGGAGCCTCGGTATAAAGGTCGTGCTCGGGGGCATACACCCCTCGATGTGCGCGGAAGAGGCGCTTGGGCACAGCGACAGCGTGGTCGTGGGCGAGGCAGAGGCGGTCTGGGCGGGGTTGTTGTCGGACGCGCAGACGGGAAACCTCAAGAGGGTCTACAAGAGCGGCGTAAAGTCCGACCTCAAGCAAAACCCGGCCCCCGGCAGGCGCGCGCTTGCAAGAGACAGGTATTTTTCGGACATAGTCCAAACCACCAAGGGCTGCCCCTTCCACTGCGAGTTCTGCTCGGTCTACGCATACGACGGCACGACTATAAGAAACAAGACCGTCGAGCAGGTCGTTGTGGAGATAAAGGAACTTTGCAAGGACGCGGCGGGGTTCAAGAAAAAATCCATATTCTTCGCGGACGACAACATCATCGCCAACAGGAAGTTCGCAAAGGAACTTTTCATCGCCCTAAAACCCTTTAACCTCAACTGGTCTTGTCAGGCGTCAATCAACGTGTCCAAAGACCCTGATATGCTGCGGCTCATGAGGGAGGCCGGGTGCGGGGCCATCTTGATAGGGTTCGAGTCCATTTCCGACAAGAACCTCGCCCAGATGGAAAAGGGCGTGAACCAGAGGCACGACTATATCGAGGCAATAAAAACCATACAGGCGCAAGGCATACTCGTGCACAGCTCATTTATAGTCGGCTACGATTTTGACACAAAGGAGTCGTTTGACGAGCTTGCGGGCTTCATCGCGCAGACGAACCTCCTTATGCCCGTGATAAATATTTTGACGCCGTTTCCGGGCACGAAACTTTTTAGCCGCATGGAGAAAGAGGGCAGGATTTTGCACAAAGACTGGAGCAAGTACAACACCAAAAACGTGGTCTTCAGACCTAAGCTCATGACGCCCGAGGAGCTTTACGAGAACTACACGAGGCTCATAAAAAAGGTCTATTCCTTCGACGAGATACGGAGAAAGCTCGAACACTACTGGGAGGAGGATTTCTGGCGCAGGTCGAATGAGATAGACCCGATAAAGTTCAAATACAGGCTCCTCTTCGCGGTCCGGCT
Organism: Deltaproteobacteria bacterium; assembly: GCA_016234405.1. Classification (GTDB taxonomy): domain Bacteria; phylum Desulfobacterota; class GWC2-55-46; order GWC2-55-46; family GWC2-55-46; genus JACRCC01. The sequence goes on from JACRCC010000047.1 coordinate 13,036, forward strand.
CGTAAGTTTCATGTTCTCGGCAAACGCGGCAAGGGCGGCGTTCATCATGCGCCTCCTGCCGAGACTCTTCCGTTCCCGCGTGAGGGTCTCCACCATATTGACGCTCATGGCCTATAACGACTACGCTTACTCGACGTAAGACCGGCGGTCAATGAGATAAAAAAGCGGCTGCGCCTTACGGCGCAGCCGCTTTTTTGCGCGCGATGCACGGTTCTAAATGCCGAGTTCTTTTTCCATGTCCTCGGTCTCTTTTTTGAACTTCTTTTTGCTTTTTTCGTCCTTATGGAGGGCTTTTTCGTCTTCTTTGAGTCTTGCCCCGGCCCTTGTTTCCTTGGCTTTGTTTTCGGCCAACCTGAAGCAATGTACGGCGTCATCGGAGTAGCCGGCCGCAAGAGAAGAATCACCGCGTTTTTCAGCTAAGGCCTTGAGCTTGTCAAGGCGGGCGCGGTCGCCGGCAATTTGAAAGTATTTTTTTGCCGATTCGAGTCCATGCGCATACGGCGGCGCGGTCATCGAGGCAACGAGGTCGTCCCCGCGTTTTACGGCCCGCGAATTTATCCGCTAGGCTTCATCCGCGTTTTCGAATACCTTCTGCCAGTCTTGCGCAAGCTCTAAAAGCCTATCGGACGACTTTTCTTGGGAGAACGCATCAATGACTTTTTTGTTGAAGTTCTTGTCTTCGCGTTCAAGGAAGCCGGCGATGTTCTTAGAGGCAATGCCCTTCAACTCCGCTGTATAAGCCGCCTCGCTGGGGACAAGTTTGATTATGACGCCATCCCTATCCCGCGTTCCGGTCACAGCTTTTTTTGCCTCTTTGACCGCTTCAATGTCTTTAGGGTCGGCCCTTACGGCCTTCATTATAACCCTTGCGGCGTCTTCATATTTGCCGGCTTCATTAAACCACCTGTAAGCTGAGGCGCGGGGGTTGGCTTCCAATCTGGCGCCGGAGCCCTGTTCGCACAGGGCTATATACTGGACGAGGTTTTTAGGAGCTTCGGAGTCTTTACGACTGAAAGAATATATTTTTTCGCACTGTGCGTCTGGCTTGAGGACGTAGTATCTCTCATTATTATAGAGTCTGCCCGCGGTTTCCGCCTTTGAGGCCATGAGGATGAGCATACGGGACCGGCCCCCTGCCGCATCTTTGTCGGCGCACTGGGCGTTTCTGTAGTGAAGATACGCGTCGAAAGTCTTGCCTGCGGCTTCCGCCGCCTTAGCCAGCTTCACTTCACGGTTGGAGATTATTTCTTCCTCGGTAGAGCACGCTTCTACGTCGTCGGCAAACGCGGGAGCCGAGAGGGCTAAGAGCATGGACGCCGCAGCCGCAAATACAAAAACTTTATAGATAGGTCGCATTATATACCCTTGTGTTTTGGAGAAAAACGGTTCAGTACCCGCGTCTTCCGCGCCGCCGCCCGCGCTCGGCATCACGCTCTCCGGCCTCTGTGCCCGCGTCGCGCATCATGCCGCCGAATGACATTGGTTTGTAACCCGCCGGTATCTCGAAGAGCGACTGGTCCTGACGGCCGACCTTCAGGTCTGAAAGTTCCGTCTTCATGCGCATCTTGTGGCCGGAGCCTTTTGAAACCATATCCGTCTTTACGGCGATCCCTTCCTTGCTCATCCAGACGTACCCGCCCATGGCCGTGCCGTCCTGCATCTTCATGACGACCTTTTTCTTTGTGGTCGCAATTCCGTTGATGGTCTCGGAGCCCATGTCGCCGCCTTCTATCTTCATGCTGGAGGCGTCCATCTCTTTGTTGCTGTCTTTGTCGGAACCCATCTTCGACTCCATGTACATCCTCTCATTCGGCATGAGCATCCAGGTCAATTTCTTGTCCTGCCGGATTATCATTATGTTTTTTTGTCCGCCCGTATGCATCTCTCTGCGTTCTTTGTTGGGCGTGTGAAAGACCTTGCCCTTTATAGTCGTATCATCGGTCTCCATGCTGGTTGCGGCGGAGTACTCGGCCTTGGATTCCGGCATGCCGCCGGCTTGGGCATAACCGTAGACGGCCGTTGCCGTCAGAAACGCGGCAATGACGGTTAAAGCGGAATTCATGATTTTTTTCATATTCCCCCTTTTTTCTCGCGCAGCGATGAAAACGCGCGCATTTTTGGTTGAAAAAACGCTTAACGCAACGTCATTCTAATCAAGTCCGATGAGAAAGTCAAATGCCTTGAGAAAGGGCGGCATGCCTAAAACTTCACCCCCATAAAACTCAAAAGAAGCAGTCCGTTGAGGCCTATTATAATGGCCCCGCAGATGTACATCAGGAGGTTTTCGTATCTGCCGTTGGCGAATTCGCCCATGACGCGGCGCGAGCGCGTTAATATGATAAGCGGGATTATCGTGAGCGGGAGCTGGAGCGACAAGACGACCTGACTCCAGATGAGCGCCTTGTAGGAATCGGTGAGGAAGATTATCAGGACGATTGCCGGGGCCGCCGTTATAAAGACTCCGGTGCGGAACCACGGCCGGTGAGGGACGACTTCCTTTCCGAGAAAACCCGTAAAGACCGTGCCTCCGGCGAGGCACGCGGTTATGGATGACGATATGCCAGCGCAAAGGAGCGCGGCGGCGAATACCGCCCCTGAGAGGTTTCCGGCGAGCGGGCGCAGGGTCTCGCCGGCCTGCGCGACGTCGTCTACGGAGACGCCGTTTCTGAAAAAGACCGCTGCCGCGACTACGACCATGGCGCAGTTTATGAGCCACCCCGCGCCCATTGCAAGAAGGGTGTCGAGGAATTCGTATCTCAAGAGCCGCCGCTTCCTCTCCGGCGTGGAGGCCGACCAGTTACGCCTTTGAATTACCTCGGAGTGGAGATAGAGATTATGCGGCATGACAACCGCGCCGAGTATGCCCATGGCAATGAAGATGCTTCCTGAGTCTATCGTGGGAATGACGGCCCCCGCAGCGGCCATAGGCAAATCGGGCTTCACGATGAAAATCTCTATCAGATAACAAAAGCCGATTATCGAGATAAAGGCTATGATGAGGTGCTCGATCGAATCATATTTTTGAACGGACACGAGGGTGAGCACGACAACGCCCGCTATGACCGCCGAGGCGGCAACAGGTATGCCGGTGAGGAGCATTAGCCCTATTGCCGCGCCGAGAAATGTGGCCAGGGCCGTGGCGATACACGCCGCCATTATGGAGACGCCGAAGAGCCAGTTCGCCCACGCAGGGAAGTGCCTCCTGCAGGCCTCGGCCAGACATTCGCCCGTAACGATGCCGAGATGAGCGGCCATGTGCTGCAAGAATATGAGCATGAGGGTGGAAAGCGAGACCACCCAGAGGAGCGCGTAGTTGAAAGACGACCCTGCCGCGATGTTCGTTGCCCAGTTGCCCGGATCTATGAAGCCGACGGTGACGAGAAAACCGGGGCCGAGGTAGCCAAGGAGCTCTATGTCAATTGCGAATCTTTTTTTGAGTTTTTCTATCATGGTTGAGCATGGTTGAGCGTGTGTCTCTGATTCGATTCCAAAATCAGCGACGTATGCGCGCATAAGCATATCACAAAGAAGTCCAATGCGCCGAAATCCTTGCCGCGCACGCGGTCCTTACGGGCGTCTCCCGTGAGCGCGGTTTTTTTCTTTGACATTTTATTTTCTTTTGGTAATAATTCTGTTGCTTAATCAATCGAGAGGATTTTTACGGAGGGCACACGGGCGAAGAGGGCAATACCTTCAGTCCGTGCGTTTTGTTTTTGGAACTTAAAAAGACGCCTTTAAACGAAGTCCACGGGACGTCCGGTGCGCGGATGGTGGCGTTTGCGGGCTGGGAGATGCCCGTTCAGTATAAGGGGCTTATCGAGGAGCACCTTACCGTAAGGTCCGCGGCCGGGATCTTCGACGTCAGCCACATGGGCGAGATTGAGGTCTCTGGCTCGAATGCCCATGCCTTCGTCCAGAGGATTGCGACTAACGACGTGGACAGGGTGGGCGACGGTCAGTGCCAGTACACGCTCCTTTGCTATCCCGACGGCGGCGTGGTTGACGACACCATCGTCTACAGGTTCGGCGCAGACAGATTTCTCTTTTGTGTAAACGCCTCCAACGCGGACAAGGTCTACGATTGGTTCAATAAGAATAATACGGAAGGCGCATTGATAGAAGACCAGAGCGCGAACTACGCACAGATAGCCCTGCAAGGGCCCAACGCCGCGGACGTTTTGGGGCCGCTCTTGGACGTAATGCCCGCGGAGATAAAACACTTTCACTTTGTCATGGCGCTCGTTGCCGGCGCCGAGGCAATGGTGTCGAGGACCGGATACACGGGCGAGGACGGGTTTGAGATATATTTAGAGCCGAGAGACGCGGTAAAGGTCTGGGGCGCGCTCATCGAGGTCGGCGGCCCGTACGGCATCTCTCCGATTGGATTGGGGGCGCGGGACACGCTCAGGCTTGAGATGGGCTATCCGCTCTACGGGCATGAGATATCCGAAAAACTTACGCCCATAGAGGCGGGGCTTAATAAATACGTCAGACTCGACAAAAAAGGGTTCATCGGCAAGGACGCTTTGAAGAGGCAGGCTGGTCTTGGCGTGGATAAAACGCTTATCGGGTTTAAGATGCTCGACCCAGGCATCCCGCGCGAAAATTATGAGATACGCTGCAACGGCAAAAAGGCCGGATGGGTAACAAGCGGCACCATGAGTCCGTCGCTCAAGACCGGCATCGGCATGGGTTACGTGGAGACGGGCTGCAAAGGGGGAAATATCCCCTTCGACGCGGGGATCGAGATAGTCATAAGGAACCGGCAGGCAAAGGCAAAAACGTGCAGACCGCCGTTTTATACGATAAAAAGGGGTATGTCCCCCCTTGCGCGGCCGGCGTAAAATAACCACGGTTTTTGGCTGCAACAATCGAAGAGGGCAATACCCTCAAGAAAGGAGAAAGCGACATGGAATTCCCGAAGGACCTTAAATACACGAAAGAGCATGAATGGGTCAGGCTCGATGGGACTATCGCCACCGTCGGCATCACGGACTACGCTCAGGATTCGCTCGGAGACGTGGTCTACGTGGAGTTGCCGCCGGAGGGCGGGGCGGTCACGAAGAACGAGCCGTTCGGAGTGGTCGAGTCCGTCAAGGCGGTATCAGACCTCTACTCCCCGGTTTCCGGGAGCGTGGCCGAGGTGAACGATGCGATAGTTGACAGCCCGGAGGCCATCAACGAAGACCCCTACGGGGACGCGTGGATGATCAAGGTCGAGATATCCGGTAAGGGCGATCTCTCAGACCTTATGACGGCTGAAGACTACCAGAAGTTCATCGAGGAAGAAAAGTAGTCGCCCCGGCGCTCGGCTGTCCGCAAGACCGAAAAAAATCCCCGCTAAAAAGCCCCGGGTGAATCTTTGATGAACTTCTCCCTCCGCCCGTTCACGGTTATTGCGGAGGGTTATTTCTATTTTCAATCGAGGTTTTTACTTGCCATACATCCCGCATAGCGATGAAGACGTCTCCCGGATACTTAAAACGCTAAAACATAAATCCGTCGAGGACATGCTCGGCGTATTCCCCGAAGAATTTAGGATAAAGGGGGGTAATGCCCCCTTCGGCAACCTTAAACTCCCCAAGGGGCTTTCGGAGCAGGAGTTGAGCGCCCTCATGTCGGAGCTAAGCTCGAAGAACACACGCTTTGGAGAATATGCGAGTTTTCTCGGCGCAGGGGCTTATAATCATTACATACCCGCCGTCGTAAGGGCGCTAACTTCGCGCTCGGAATTCTACACGTCATACACGCCGTATCAGCCCGAGGTCTCTCAGGGCACATTGCAGGCCATATTCGAATACCAGACCCTTGTCTGCCAGTTGACGGCCATGGACGTCGCCAACGCCTCTTTATATGACGGCGGCTCATCGGCAGCCGAGGCCGTGCTCATGGCCCGGCGCATAACCGGAAAAAATAAAGTAATACTGAGCGCGGCCCTGCACCCGGAATACAGGGAGACCGTAAAAACCTACTTGAAGGCAACGGGCGGAGATATTTCCGAGGTAGGGGAGGCCCTCTACTGCACCGAAGAGGGCACTACGCTTCCGGAGGCGGTTGAAGCGGTCTGCGGGGACGAACCGGCCTGTCTCGTAGTGCAGCACCCTAATTTTTTCGGATGCCTCGAGGACGTGAGCGCGCTTGCGGCATTCATACACAAGAAAAAAGGGCTTTTGATAGTCGTGGTGAACGAGGCCGTATCCCTCGGTCTTTTAAAACCCCCCGGTGAACTCGGCGCCGACATTGCGGTCGGAGAGATGCAGTCTTTTGGAAACGCGCTTAACTTCGGCGGGCCGTATCTTGGTTTCATGGCTGTAAAGAGTTCCTTTGTAAGGCAGATGCCGGGGCGTCTCATCGGCGCTACCGTTGACAAGTCCGGCAACAGGGCGTTCTGCCTTACGTTTGCCACGAGGGAGCAGCACATAAGGCGTGAGCGCGCCACGTCGAATATCTGCACGAACCACGGGCTTTGCGCGCTTGCCGCCGCCATACACATGGTAAGCCTCGGGGCAGCCGGACTTAAAGACACGGCCGTCCTCAACCTCTCGAAGGCGAATTACCTCAAGGAAAAACTCGCAAAGATAAAGAGGGTATTGCCCTCTTCGGGCGTTTCAATCGCGTTCAATGCTCCGACGTTCAACGAATTCACGATAAAAATCGCCGGAGACGTTGACAAGACCCTGCGCTCTCTCCTCGGTCATCGCGTCATCGGGGGATTGGCGTTGAAGAGGTTTTATCCGGCGCTCGACAAACATTTGCTCGTGGCCGTAACCGAGATGAACACGAGGGAAGAGTTGGACGGATTTGCGGGGCATTTAGCATTATGAGCTTAGGGGCGAAAAAAGGCGCATACATGGACGAGCCGCTCATCTTCGAGCGGTCCTCGAAGGGCAGGAATGGCGTGGAGCCCGCGGCCCTCGACGTGCCCGGCGTCGTCCCCTCCAAGGTCATCCCTAAGGGCCTTTTAAGGGACGGCCTCGACGGTTTCCCGGACGTGGCCGAGATTGACGTGGTGCGTCATTACACGCGCCTGTCGCAGTGGAACTTCGGCGTTGACACGGGTTTTTATCCGCTCGGTTCGTGCACCATGAAGTATAACCCCAAGATAAACGAAGAGGCCGCGTCCCTGCCCGGTTTTGCGAAACTCCATCCCTACGCGCCCGCCGAGTTTACGCAGGGCGCGCTGCGGCTTATGTATGAGCTTGAAGGGTATCTGGCTGAGATAAGCGGCATGGACGCGGTTACGCTCCAGCCATCCGCGGGCGCGCACGGCGAGCTTTGCGGGCTTCTTATGATGTCCGCTTATTTCAGGGACAAGGGCAGACCCCGTAATAAAATAATCATCCCTGACACGGCGCACGGCACAAACCCCGCAAGCTCGGCATTGGCGGGTTTTACGGTAGTTCCGGTCAAATCGGAAGGCAAGGGGCTCCTTATGCCTGAGGCCGTGGCAACGGTGATGGATGAGGACACGGCGGCCGTCATGCTCACGAACCCGAATACGTTGGGACTATTCGAGAGGAACATAAAAGAGATAGCGGAGACAGTCCACCGGAAGGGCGGGCTTGTCTATTGCGACGGCGCGAACATGAACGCCGTCATGGGCATAATGAAGCTCGGGGCAATGGGAGTTGACTGCGTGCAGTTCAATCTGCACAAGACCTTTTCCACGCCTCACGGCGGGGGAGGGCCGGGCAGCGGCCCGGTTGGCGTGAAAAAACCCCTTGCCCCGTTCTTGCCGATGCCGAGGGCGGCGAAAGACGGCGACAAATATTCGCTCGTGTCAACGAGTCCCAAATCCATCGGCAGGATGAAGTCGTTTTACGGGAACTTTTCAATCATGGTCAGGGCATATGCCTACATCAGGAGGTTGGGCGCCGAGGGCATAAAAAAGGCGGCCGTTACGGCGATATTGAACGCAAATTACATAAAGGAAAAACTCAAGGGCGATTATCATCTCCCGTACGACACGTTTTGCATGCACGAGTGCGTCTTCTCCGACAAGTTCCAATCAGAGAGCGGCGTTTCCACCATGGACATCGCCAAGAGGCTCATTGACTATGGTTTTCACCCGCCGACCGTTTATTTTCCGCTCGTTGTGCGCGGCGCGCTCATGATAGAGCCTACCGAGACCGAGACCCTGACCACGCTTGACGAGTTCATCGAGGTCATGAAAAAAATCGCCGAAGAGGCGCGGACCAACCCGCAGTTCTTGAAAGATTCCCCCACGACAACAAAGGTCGGCAGGGTGGACGAGACCCGCGCCGCGCGGGAGCCTGTGCTAAGATGGAGGGAAAACGGCCGTGAACCGTGACCGGGAGGCATCGCCAATGAAAAAAACATTTTTGATCGTCCTCGCAGCCGCGTTTTTATGCGGCGTTTTTTGGCGCGCGGATGCAAATGCCGCCGCCGCAGGCGCAAAACCCGGATTGATAGTGGGCGGTCTTCACAGTTTTTCGGCCGACAAATCGAAGTTGGATACGCTCTACGGCGGCGGCATTACGATGCCGCTTGATAAAAACGCGCGCCTGAATTTAGAGGGATACATCGGCAAGGCCAAAAGCGTGGAGGGCGTTCCGGACGGGACTCTCTCGAAGACCCAAGACAGGCTTTACATGGCGACCGTGGATTACGTCTTGTCATCGAGCGGCGGCAGCTATCTATTCATGGGGGGCGGTTTTGGTTACGAAAAACTGAAGTATGAGTATCAGTATGGCTCCGGCGGGAGTATCATAAGGGAAAAACGCTCGATAGACGGCTCCTCCATAGTTACGGACGCCGGGTTTATGCTGAAGATGAGCAAGGGTATGTCCCTGATGGCGCGGTATCTAATGTTCGTGGGAGGCAAAAACTTAAAGAGCGCCGGGACGCTGAGTCTGGTCTTCGAGTGATGTTGAGCGGGCTGGAACGAGAGGCGCGGGCGCTCTACCTCCCCGGCCCGTTGAATTTATCGTAAATAATGTAGCTGAACTGGCCCTTGATGTTTATCTCTTCCACCGAGAAGCCCGCCGGGAACGGCGGAAACGGAGACGCGAGGCGCAGGGCCGTTATCGCCGCGTCGTCGAGCACCGGGTAGTTGGACGATTTGACGAGCTTTATATCCGCGACGGTCCCGTCTTTATTAATCGTAAAATCAATCTGCAGATTGCCCTGCCAGCCGTTTCTCGACGCGGCAAAGGGGTACTCCCACTTCAGCTCTATCCTGTTTTTCATGTTGATGAGGTATTTCTGATACCTCAGCTCAGAGGTGTTGAGCGATAGGGTTTTGCCCTGCTCCCCGGCCGGGGCCTCGGCCTCGTATCTCCTCTCAAGCTCGCCAAGGCGCTCCTCCGACGGAAAAAGGCTCGGCCTTTGGGCCGGAACGGTCTTTGTTGCGTCGCCTGTTTTGCCGGGCAGCCCGAATTCTCCGTGGGTAGTCCCGTTGCTCAATCCTCCGTTTTTGTCTTTAGCGGCCTCAGCCGGATGAATGGGATTTGTCCATGCCTCCCGGCTTGCCGCGTCAAGGCCCGGGAATGCCTTTCTCACGGGAGACTCGCGCCTGCCCCCGAATGGCGCGGGGACGGTCTCTCTCTCCACGCCCTGGGTCCTGTCGGAGTAGTAACGCGCGGGTTTTTTAAGCCTCCCGCTTGAATACGCATCAGGCGGCAGCTCGATTACGTCAACGATAATCGGCCCTTCGTCTTTGGGCATCAGAAGGGCGCGAAGCTTATCCGCCGTGGGCCCGAAAGACAAGACCCCGGCAAGACCGGCGACATGCAGGATTATCGAGAGGACTATCGCGGCTATGAGCGGGGAAGGAGACCCATTGCTTGAATGCGAGATTTGTGTAGGAAAGGTTCTTGTTGACATTTCAGGGATATTCTGCCAAGATAAACCATCCGGCGTATTTTTTATTCAACACCCAAAAAACGGAGCAAAACAATGTTCGGAATAGGCACATCAGAGCTTTTGATAATCCTCGTGGTCGTGGTGATTATCTTCGGCGTCGGCAAACTGCCGGAGGTCGGCACGGGGCTGGGCAAGGCAATAAGGAACTTCAAGAAGGCGTCGGAGACCGAGGGCGACGCGGCTGCCAAGGACGCCAATAAGCCGCAAAACTGACCTGCTTGTGTAGCTCAGGCCGTAGCTCAGACCTTTAGGTCTGAGACTTTATCAGGGCTGCCCCCACCCGTAAAGACATGCCTTAGCATGTCTTTACATCCGTTACCCATCTCCCCCGCCCCCACCCTGCCCTCCCCCGCGAGGGAGGAGGGGGATAAGGAAGCGTTCATCATAAGGGGGAGGGGGATAAGGAATTGCTCATCTATAAGCCCTGAGCTGCTCAAGACTCAGATGCGCCCTCCGCCTTAATCGCCCACATCCTCTTTATCCGCCCTCCGCTCCTCCATCAAGTCCATTGCGCTCATCTGCACCTGAGGGTGGACGGTCTTGTCCTTGGCGATTTTTTTAAGGTCTTGCATGAGCATCATCTCGAGGAGCGCGATGGATATGCGCGGCGGCGTGTAGGGGTTCCTCGCGATGGCCGACATCACGGCGTATCTCCGCGACCATTTTTTGTGGCCGGAGACGAGTTTTATTATCTTAACGGAGTTCGGCCTTTTGGATGCGATCTTCAAGACCTCCCTTTCGGTTATCTTAGGGTTGTCGAGTATGTTCGATATGACGACGGGGTCGGGGTCCGAAAGCAGCCTGTCGAGGACGTGTTGGGCGCTTGTCTTGGACATGGTGCGCCTTGCGCCAAGCGGCACGTGCTCCATCGGGGCATTTTCTTCCTCCTCGTAACCGGACACCCCTTTTTTGTGCGGCGGGAGGTCGGTAAAAAGCCTGCTGATCTTTCTGAGGCCCAACTTGATGGAGGCCATGTAAATCCGCTTGCAGGTCTCGGCGCCTATGGCGTTGTGGAGCAAGTCGGGATTGACGAGCATGGCACGCGCCTTTCTCGCGGCGACGTCTCCAGCGTCTTTGTTATAAAGGATGTTGAAGAACGCGGCCGCCTCTTCGGGCGTGAGGGGGGCGAGGCGTTTGGCAAGGAGCGCGAGCCTCATCTTTTCTTCCGGCAGGGCGCGAAGGTCGTTAAGGACCTTGCTAAGATACTCGTCGAGTTCGATCATTTTACGCATCACGGCCGTTAACGGCCGACTTCTATCCCGTATTCGGCCACTCCCGCGGGCGTCTCCGTGAAGACCATCATTACCGGCACGCTCGTCCTTGCCGGTATCACTCCGCCGCCGGTATCCTTGACAGCTTTTGTCAGTTCGTCTTTAGACATGTTTTTAAGGTCGTCTTTGGAAGCAATCCTGCCCGGGGCCCCGGGCAGGGAGGCGAGTTTCGCGCCCTTTGAATCGAATATCGAGCCCACGACTTTGCCTACGCTCTGAGGGAGTCCAGTGGTATTTCTTATGACGGCGTCTATGACGAATATTTTACCGATATTTTTATTTTCGATGAAGTAGCCGTTCACCGACTCGACGTCAACGGCCTTTACCGCCGGGGGCAAAGGCGAGATGAGGTTTTTAACGGTCTGCGCCGCGCCCGTGAAATAAACGGCGCCGGCCGCGATGATGATTATGACGGCGGCGATTATCGCGCCCATGCCTTCGGACTTGGCCGCCGCAGTCTTCTTTTCTTTAACGACTTCCTCGTCGTGTATCTTGATGTCTTCCTTGCGCAGCGATTCTTTCAATCTCCCTGCAGGGTCTTTCCGGGTTTTGGTTTTGCCGTCCGCGTCCTCGCGCACGGGAGGAGGTTGTCCGCCAAAGGCCTCTTTCATTATGTCGTCCACGCCCTTTTGCTCAGGCGTCGCCGATTCGTCCGAGGTCTTGAATTCAAATTCGTCTTTGTCGAGGCCGCCGGCGGCCGATGCGGGCGCGGGCTTTGTCATTTCAGGCTCTTGCGGTATCTTGCCGAAGCCGAAATCGTGTTGGGGAGGCGCAGGCTCTTGCGGTATGCCGCCCAAGCCGAAATCGCTTTGTGCGGGGGGAGGAGCGGGGGCTTCCTCGTCGTGGCTTGGAGGCTCAAAACCTCCTGACCCGAAGCTATCCTGAAAACCCTGCTCTCCTTCAAGGCCGCCAGACGCTTCGCCGCCCGGTTGGTCTGCGTTGAAGTCGAACCCTCCGTAATTGCCTTCCGTTTGCCGTGATTCGTCGCCGAACTTGAAGTCAACGTCGCCGCCTGTATCCGCGCCTGTCCCGGCCCCATAACCAGCATCCCCGCCGGCTGCACCGGTGTCCGCGCCGGTTGAAGACGGAGGAGGCGGCGCTTCAAAACCGCCGGACGGCAAAGGAGCCTGTGCGCCCTTGTCTGTTTCTATTTGATCGTTAGACGGCGGCGGGGGTTGACCGCCGGACGGCGGCGGGGGCGCGGCCTCTTGCGGGGCATCCTGATATCCCGGAGGCCTGACGATAAAAACATTTTGGCACTTAGTGCACCTGACCTTTATCCCGGCACCCGTTACCTTTGAATCGTCGAGCCGGAACTTGGTCTGGCATTTATCGCACTGGATTACCACTATTGGGCCTCTTTAAATAACTTCGCCGGGACAGTATAGGGAAATTATATTGCTTTTAGCATAGTTTGCAAGTTAATTCAACAAGTATAGCGAGTGTGGGCGCGGCGCGCTCGGCGCTCGGCATCGGCGCGTGTGACATTAATCATGCCATCAGGCGGGTTTCGTGCTAAAATAAAAATGAAAAAGTCCTTGACGCGGAGGTTTTATGTCCGGAAATGCCGTAAAACTCGACCTTAGAATCATGTCCGTCTTTGAGAGGCACCCGAGGATATTCGACGAGTGGGATGCCCTTCCCGCCGAGGGGGTTCTCCAGATAATAAACGACCACGACCCCAAGCCCCTGCACTATCAGTTGGAGGGGGAGTTTAAGGGCAAGTTCGCATGGGACTACGTTGAGAAAGGCCCTAAGGACTGGGTGGTAAACATCACCAAGTTGAGACCTTACGAGGCAAAGGGAGAAGAGCTGAGGGCAAAGGTCGCGGCCGCGCTCAGTAACGTGCGCCCGCATCTTCAGGCCGACGGCGGAGACGTGGAACTTGTGGAGATTGACGAGGCACGGATGCTCGTCAAGGTGAAACTCGTTGGCGCGTGCAACGGATGCCCGTCCGCTGCCATGACCTTGAAGTCCGGCGTGGAGCACACGATTAAGAAATTCGCCCCGGAGATAAAGGGCGTTGAGGCCGTGACCGTGAACCGTTGACCGCGTAAAGACCGTGCACCATGACCGTGATGAGGCCGTGGCTGTGAAAAGACTTTTCCTTTACACGGTTCACGGTCATGGCCGTTACGCCGCCTTCCCAATGGACACCGGCTGCAAAAACCTGTATATAATGTAAAGACCGTGTTCTGGCTCGCCATAAAAACATTATTTTATGAAAAGGTGCGTCTCATGACCACGCTCATGGGCATCACCTTTTCAACGCTTCTCACCATAACCCAGATAGGGATGTACTTCGGGTTCATGGGCAACGCCACGATGATAATCAGACACACGGACGCGGACGTCTGGGTTGCGTCGAAAAATATCCAGAACTTTGATTTTGCAAACCCCATACCCGAGGACAGGATAAACAGGGTCCGCGCCCTTGACGGGGTTGAAAGCGCGGACAGGATAATCGTCTGGTGGGGTTTCTTGAAACTGCCCAGCGGCGGGCAAGAGCAGGTGCAGATAGTGGGCTTTAACCCTGATTCAGGCATAGCTGCGCCGTGGGCCATGATCGAGGGGGATGCCTACGACGTTAAGGGCGGCAGGTACATGATAGTTGACAAAACGTCGGAGCAGAGACTCGGTAAGCTGAAGTTGGGGCAGGTTTGGGAGCTTACCGGAAAAAAATTCAAGCTCGTGGGCATATCCGAGGGCATAAAAACCTTCACGACCGCCCCGCTCGTATTCATGTCCTACAACCAGTCAAAGGCGTTTTTCCCCGCAAACACCGCCACATACGTGGTGGCCAAGATAAAGGACAAGGGCCGGTTGGGCGAGGTGGTGGAGACCTTGCGGGCGACGATGAAGGATAACGACGTTTATACGAAGGGCGAGTTCGTCTACAAGACCGTCATGTATTGGACGGTGCAGACCGGCATGGGCATGGGATTTTTCCTTACCGCCATACTTGGGCTTACGGTCGGCGGCGTCATAGTCGGGCAGACCATCTACGCCAACACCATGGAGCACATACAGGAATTCGGGACTCTGAAGGCCATAGGCGCGAAGAATTCCGACTTATACAAGATAATCTTCACTCAGGCAGGGATAAGCGCGGTCATAGGGTTTGCGGCCGGGTCAATCATAATCCTCCTCCTTAAAGACCTGATAGAAAAAGTTGGGGTGACTCTATATTTAAGTTTCTGGCTCTTTGTGCCGATGTTTTTTATTATACTCCTTACGTGCCTTCTTTCGGCGTATTTTTCCATTCGCAAGGTCAAGATGCTTGACCCTGTGATGGTCTTTCGGGGTTGATGTGGATATTGCGCTTGAGACAAAAGACGTGACGAAGATTTACAGACAGGGCGGGATAGAGGTCGTTGCCGTCGAGGGGGTCTCGCTTTCCCTTGAGGCCGGGATGGTGCTCCTTATCATGGGGCCTTCGGGGTCGGGCAAGACCACGCTTTTGTCCATGATGGGCTGCATACTCCAGCCAACAAGCGGCACGGTGCGGGTGGACAAAGGGGTTGTGAGCGGTCTCAGCATAGACCTGTTGCCGGACATACGGAAAAAATATTTCGGGTTCGTCTTTCAATCGTTCAATCTCTTTCCGTCGCTTACGGCAACGGAAAACATCGAGGTGATATTGAGGCTCAAGGGATGGAAAAAGGCGGACATGCGGGAAACGGCCGTTGGACTCCTCGACGCCGTTGGGCTAAAACAAAGGGCCGGGTTCTATCCGAGGGATTTGAGCGGCGGGGAAAAGCAGAGGGTGGCCTTTGCAAGGGCAATGGCAGGAGACCCCGCGATAATACTCGCGGACGAGCCTACGGCAAATCTTGATTCCAAGACCGGCAACTCGGTGCTCGAACTCCTTAAAGACATGGCCGAGACCTTCGGCAAGGCCGTTGCCATCGTGAGCCACGACCCCAGGGCCGAGGCCCTGGCCCACAGGGTCGTCTTTCTCGAAGACGGGAGGCTGAGACAATGAAGAAGCGCGTCCCGTTCATTGCGGCGATTGTCATTGCCGCAGTATTGCTTGCCGTATTGATTTTTGCGTCGAGAAGGACCGGCGAACAAAAACCCCAAGGGGGGCAAAACCCTCCTGCGATAAGCTCTCTCAAGAGGTTTGTGGCGGCCGAGGGCAAGATAGAGACCGAGGCCGGGGGGCAGGTGGACGTAGGGAGTGAGCTTATCGGCAGGATTGCCAAAGTTTACGTTAAGGTTGGAGATGAGGTTAAGGCCGGGGATGTGCTCGCGTCCCTCGATTCAAAGGATTATCAGGCAAGGCTCAAGGGATCCGAATCCGAGCTTGCGGTTGCGCTGTCAAGGCTTGCGGAGGTTAGGGCAGGCTCAAGGACTGAAGAGATAAAAAGGGCGCAATACATCCTCGATGGCGCTGTTGCCGAGGCTGAGCTTGCGAAGAAAAATCTCCTCAGGCACAGGGACCTTCACGCAAAGGGTTTTATCTCGGAGTATCAGCTTGAAGAAAAGGTGAGCGCGTTTAAGGTGGCCAAGGCGCGGGTAAAGGAGCGCAGGCAAGAATTGACCCTCCTTGAAAAAGGGCCTAAGGCCGAGACCCTCGTCTTTTACGAAAAAAGCGTCGAGGCCGCAAAGGCCGCGGCAACGTTTAACGGAAGCCTTCTTGAAAAATCCGTCATAAGGTCTCCCATATCAGGCCGTGTGATAAGAAAGCTCATGGAGGAGGGGGAGACCGTAATACCGGAGACCCCGATGCTGACGGTGGCGGACGTAACCCGCGTCAGGGTAAACGCCGAGGTGGACGAGACGGACATAGGCCGAATCGCGTTGGGGGATGAGGCGGATATAACGTCGGATGCCTATCCGGGGCAGGTCTATAAGGGCGTCATCACGGAGATAAACGATTACGTGGGGGAGAGGAAGGTCAAGCCCAACAACACGGCAAAGAATATGGACATGAAGGTCATACAGGTAAAACTCGCCTTAAAGGAGCGCACGCCCCTTAAGCTCGGCATGACCGTTGACGTGAGGATAACGCCGGGCAAGAAGGGGCGATGAAAACGGCAAAGGGATGAGATAGATGAAGGTTAAGGTTTGGGACTTGCCGACGAGACTCGTTCATTGGCTGCTTGTCGCGGTTTTTGCGCTTGCCTTTTTAGCGTCAAGGGACGAGTGGCTGCTTGAATACCACGCCGCGGCCGGTTACGCGGCGCTTGTGCTCGTCCTATTCAGGGTCTTCTGGGGGTTCGCGGGCGCCCGGTATGCGCGATTTTCGGATTTTGTAAGGGGTTTTAAAGAGGTTGGCGAATTTCTCCGCGGCGTTGTCAGGTTTCATCCCAAGAGATACCTCGGTCACAACCCGGCGGTCGGCTGGATAATCCTCTTTATCCTCGCGTCCGCGGCCGCGATAGTCGTAACCGGCGTTATAACTTACGGCGGAGAGGAAAATAGAGGCGTATGGGCGGGCGTCTTTACGTTAGAGGCCGCGGTCTACGCAAGGGCCGCGCATGTCTTTCTCTCATACCTGCTCGTCTTCGTGATAGTGCTGCACATTTGCGCGGCCTTGTTCCATGATTTTATCTTGAAGGAAAACATCATACTTGCGATGTTCACCGGAAAGAAAGAGGACGCGGAGTCGTGGGGCGAGCGCGTTGCACACCTTAAACCGGAAGAGGAACCCACGAGGACGGGCCTTATCGTCTGGATAATTATTTCCATCCTTGGCGGCCTGGGGCTTGTCTTTATGCGGCCTGAAGGCAGGAGCGATCCGGCGCGGATTGAGCCGGTCAAGATAATCGCCTCATCCGGAATGGCCGTGGAACTGAAAATAAACAGGGTCTGGTTTGAGGAGTGCGCGCGGTCGTGCCACGCCGGGTTTCACCCTACGCTCCTGCCCGAGGCGTCGTGGAAAAAGGTCATGGCCGGCCTTGAAGACCATTTTGGGGAAAACGTTTCCCTTGACGCGAAGACCAACGAAGAGATAAGTTATTACCTCGTTTCCGCATCCGCCGAGCGTTCTACGTCCGAGGCCTCAAGAAAAATCCTTTATTCATTGAAGGGCGCTCCTCCGAGCCTCCGTATAACCCAAGCGCCGTATTGGAAGGATAAACACGCAAGGATACCCCCGGACGTATACGCGAGAAAATCCGTCATGAGCAAGGGTAACTGCGTTGCTTGCCACCCCGGGGCCGAGAAGGGGTCTTTCGAGGACAGGGACATCGGCATCCCGGATTAGGTTTTTTGTTGCCGCGTATTTCTAATGAAGGTTTAATGATTAAGGGGATAGCATATTGCTATGAGGGAAAAACCGTCTTTATATTTGCTCAGTGTAAACTCCGCGAAGAATCTGCTTCTTCTCGTGTTTTCAGCCGTTCTTTTTTCAGGAGGCATTGCGTTTGCCGCCGCCCCGGAGACGCAGGCCATATTGAACGCCTTCATGGCCGAGTCCCGAAAGGCCGAGCCGAACCTCAAGACATTCAGCGCGGAAGAGGGCAAGATGTTTTTTAACTCCAAAAGGACGCATACCGCAAAAAAAGAGGAGCGTTCATGCACCACCTGCCACACGGACAATCCTGCCCGGCAGGGAAAAACGCCCGTCGGAAAAATCATAGAGCCTATGGCCGCATCGGTAAACAAAGAACGCTTTATGGATAACAAAAAGGTCGAAAAGTGGTTTAAGAGGAATTGCGTTTGGGTGCTTGAGAGGGAATGCACGGCAAAGGAAAAAGGCAACTATATAACCTTCATGCTTTCACGGTAAAAAATCTTTTTTGAATGGAGAGGGTTTCGATGGGAATAAGATATGTTTTTTTTGCGTTTTTGATTGCCGGTGGATTTGCGGCTGCGGCCGGGCCGGCCATTGCCGGTGACGGCGAAAAGCTGTTTCCGGTCGTAGACAATCAGGTCTACGCGCAGGAGTGCTCGTTATGCCATTATCTGTATCAGCCGGGTCTGCTGCCCGAGCGTTCGTGGGAAAAACTCATGAAAGAATCAAACGACCACTTCGGAGAGAACCTCGGCCTCGACGAAAAGACCGCGTCCGAGATACTCTCATATCTCAAGGCAAACTGCGCTGAAAAGACTCGTAACAAGCGGGCGAAAAGGATTCTATCCTCGGTCGGCGGCGCCGTGCCTTTGCGCGTCACGGAAACCCCCTACATGAAGGGAGAGCACCGGAGGATAAAGGCCGAGGTCTTCAAACGCCCCTCTATTCAGAGTTTTTCAAACTGCGCGGCCTGCCACAAAACAGCGGCCCAAGGGGATTTTGATGAGGACAACGTTTCAATCCCAAAGTAGCATTACGCGCCTTCGGCGGCCTTTGCCTCTTTTGCGGCGATGTAATTTCCGTGTTGTCCTTGAAATCATTCGCCGTTATCTTGAGACCCATAACTTCACCTCCGTTTGAGATAGAAAAAGACAGTAGTATAAGACAAAGCCCCGAAGACGCGGCAAGAAACCATTTCACGCCCGACCTCCATACAATGAAGCATAGTTCAGTTTATCCCAAAACGGCATCCCCGCAAACGCATGGGGGCGCAGTTCCCGCTCATCAATTCCACTTGATAAAAAAGATGGAAGTTTTATACTGATACATGATGAAGAAGGGGGGTTTTGTTTGAAGGTGCGGATAATAATAAATCCCGTATCAGGCGGGAGGAATAGGGTTGAAGAGATAGCCGGGGCGGTCAAGAGGCTATCCTGCGCGGTTGACGGGATATTCGAGATAAAGGTGACCAAGACCAAGGGCGGGGCCTCGGAGATTTCGAGGGACGCCGTGAGAAGGGGCTATGAGGTCGTTTTTGCGTGCGGCGGCGACGGGACGCTCAACGAGGCAGCCGGGCCGCTCGTGGGCACAGCGACGGCGCTGGGCATCGTGCCGATAGGTTCCGGCAACGGTCTGGCCATGGCGCTTAACATCCCAAACGGCGTAGAAGCCGCAATCGGGCTTCTCAAAGATTATAAAATCAGGGAGATTGACGCGGGCGTGATATGCGGCAGGTATTTTTTCTCGACCGCAGGGTGCGGGTTCGACGCGCACCTCAGCAGGGCATACAATGGCGGTTTCGTCTCCTCGAAGATGCGCGGGCTCCTGCCCTATTATCCGGCGGCCCTCTGGGAGTATCTTTGGTACAAGGCCAAGTCTTCGACCGTGAAGATAGGAAACTACAACGAGCAGTTTTTTCCGTTTCTCCTCACCGCGGCCAACACGGGATATTTCGGCGGCAACGCCCTCATCGCGCCGGACGCGGTGCCGGACGACGGGCTTGTGGACATCTGCATCGTGCCGCAGCCCGGTTTTTTCAAGGCGGTAAAGCTCGGCGCCCGGCTCATGAACGGCACGATAGACGGCCATGAAGGGTTCAGGACCTTCCGCACGGATGAGGTTGACATATACAGGGAAGGGCCGTCCATGGTCCACGCCGACGGCGAGCCGTTCGAGTGGGGAGGGGTGATACCCATTAAGGTGTTGAGGAGGCAGCTGAAGGTGTTGACGCCTTAGGCCGTTTAAAAAGTCCATCCACAAAGTCTCTGCCGTCATTGCGAATTGGATGCAGACCTGAAGGTCTGCGCTACAAAGCCGGTGCCCGTAGCTCAGGGCTTTAGCCCTGATAACCTTATGCGCGGTCAGGAGCGCAACGAATGGAGCAACCCGCGCAATATGGACATCCCCGCAGGCAACAAAAAATTATCCGTAGTCCTTCCGTCCGGCAAGGTTGTAAGGCAGAAGTCTTTTAAAACCCTGCCGGACAGGGAAAAGCTCCTCGTCGCGTACAAGCACCTCGAGGGGCTTCGTCAATTGAACGGCGGATACCTCGCCTCAGACTACATCGGGGACAAAGGCGGGGACAAGTATAACGTCTTCTGGCTGCGCGACATCATGTACGCCACCTACGCCAACGAGTACGTGGGCGCGTACGACAGGATGATAGAGAGCTACCGCCTCATCATACGCATCTTCGAGAAGTACAGGCACAAGATAACGAGCGGCGCGAGAAAGCGCCATTATTTAGGGAGCTGCGCGGACGAGGCCATACACGCGAGGGTGCATCCGGTTACGCTTGAGGAGATAACCAAGGAGTGGGGACACCACCAGCTCGACATCTTCGGACTTTTCCTCTATAAGACCGGAGACCTCATGAAAAAGGGGCACAACGTCATTGGCACGGGCCAGGCCGAGACCTTCATACTCCTCCGGGACATCGTTCTATATCTCACGACCGTGCGCTGGCACACTGACCCGGACTTTGGCGTATGGGAGGAGGGGCCCGAGGTGCACGCCTCGAGCGTCGGCGCCGTGCTCGCGGGCCTCACCATGTGGCACGACGACGGCCACTACCACCACAAGTACAAGTCCCACAACCCGCTCTACGGGCTTCTCCCCATACCGCAGGAGTTCATCGAGATAGGCAGGGCGTCGCTCGACAGGACGCTGCCGTCGGAGTCGGCTTCGCGCCCCTACGACCTCGTGCAGCTGAGCCTCATCTGGCCGTACGCCATCGTGAGCGAGGCGCAGGCCCAGCAGATACTCGTGAACGTAGAAACCCATCTCGTGCGCGAAAAGGGTCTTGTGAGATACCCCGGAGACCTGTATTACAACGCGGATGGCGGTAATCCAGTGGGCAACGAGGCACAGTGGCCGCTCGGATTCGCGTGGCTCTCGATAGTCTACTCAAAGCTCGCCATGAAGTCCCTGAGGATGGGTTCGATATTCCCGGTGCCAAGCGAGTTCATCGAAAAGGCCCAAGCATATCTCAAAAGACTCGAGGACATGATGACCGAGGACGGGCGCGTGCCTGAGCTTTATACCAACGGGCAGCCCAACTGGAGCATACCTCTTGCATGGGCGCAGAGTTTTTACGTGGTCGCGCACCAGAGCCTGAATCGGGTCTACGAGAGGATGGGCAGCAGATAAGGGCATATCGCCCAACATCCCAGAGCCGTTCTCCCTCCAGCTTTTTCGACCGCGCCCCCGGCGCCGCTTTCCGATGCCGGAGTTTATCAATCATTACAGGCCCATGTGATGGAAAGCGGCGCCGTCTTAAGGACATGAAAAGACGCCATAAAATGAAGCCCGCGGCCTTCAGGGCCACGCTTATAAACATCTTCGGCAACACCGCTCTCTTTGTCCTCAAACTCGTCGCAGGACTCATGTCCGGGTCCATCGCCATCATATCGGAGGCCTTGAATTCTCTAAGCGACATTGCCGCGTCCGTCGGCACTTTCGTGTGCGTTAGGATTTCGGACAAGGAGGCTGACGCCGGGCATCCCTTCGGACACTCCCGCGCCGAACCCATCGCCGGGCTTATCATCGCCGTGCTCGCGGGCATCTTGGGCTTCGAGGTCATAAGGACTTCCGTGATACGGTTTTTTCGGCATGAGGAGATTGAGATAACAGCGTTTACTCTCCTCGTGCCGTTTATTACTATGGTCACGAAGGGCGCGATGGCGCTGCACTTCAGCGCAGTCGGCAAAAAGGCGGGAAGCCCGGCCTTGAAGGCCACTGCCGTTGATTCCTTCATGGACGTCTTCGTGGCAATGGCCGCGCTCATCGGCATAGCGGGCGCGAAGATCGGGTTTCCGTTCTTTGACCCGGCGGCCGGTCTTGCGATAAGTTTTTGGATAATCTACGCGGGCTACAGGATAGGCATGGAAAATATCGCGTATCTCATGGGGCAAGCGCCTCCGCCTGAATGATAAAAGAGGCGGCGTTGAATGTTTCGGGAGTCAAAAACATAAATACCGTCCGGGCGCACTTCGTCGGCAGTTTCATCCACGTGGAGATACACATCGAGGTGGATAAGCTCCTCCCGACGCTTGATTCCCACGCCATCGGCAAGCAGGTGGAAAGGGGCGTTGAATCTCTCAAGGCCATTGAAAAGGCGTTTGTCCACATTGACCCGGTGTGAATTTAAAACGCCCCATGACGCGCCGTCCCGGCATGATACCTAATCTCAACGAAGAGCAGAGACAGGCGGTTTATTCCCAAGCGCGGCATATCCTCGTTGCCGCGCCGCCGGGCAGCGGCAAGACCGCGTGCCTTGCGGCGCGTTTTGGCCGTCTTGCCGCCGAAGGCGTCCGGCCGGAAGAACTCCTCGCCATAACCTTCACCAACAGGGCCGCAAGGGAGATGAAGGGACGGGTCGCGGCCACGATCGGCCTTAAAGAGCAGTCTCTCAATATCGGCACGTTTCACGCCTTTTGCTTGAGGGTCTTGAAAGAGACGCGCCCGGGTTTTCGTCTTTACGGCAGGCAGGATTCAGAGCGGGTCTTAAAGGACATCGGCGTAAAAAACCCGGGCCGCGCCGCCGACAAGATATCCGCGCTCAAAAACGCGCTGATACCGCCGGGGGCGGACGCATTGACCGTGCTCGACGCTTACCGGAAAAAACTCTTCGATGCCGACGCGCTCGACCTCGACGACCTCGTCATCGAGGCCGCGGCCGCGCTTGGTTCAGGGGCCGCACAAAAGAGATTCGGCCACGTCCTCGTTGACGAATATCAGGACATAAACCCCCGTCAATCGGCGCTCATAAAATGCCTCGTTAAAGACGGCGCGTCGCTGTTTGCGATAGGAGACCCGGATCAGGCGATATACGGCTTCAGGGGCGCGGACGCGAGGGGGTTTTTGGAGTTTGAAAGGGATTTTCCGGGCTGCGCGGTCATAAGGCTCAAACGCAATTACCGGAGCGCCGGCAATATCGTAAAGGCGGCAGGCGCGTTGATACGCGGTAACGCTGATAGGGTTGAAAACGAAACCCTGCCCACGCGGGGCAACGGAGTGATATTGCGCGCGGAGGCCGCGGACGGCCGCGCCGAGGCCGGGTTCATAATAAAGGAGATTGAGTCCGCGATGGGCGGGCTGACAAGCCTCACGGTAAAGGACGCGGGCAACAACAGGTTTTCGGACTTCGCGGTCCTCTTCAGGACAAAGAGGCAGGCGCACGCGCTTATAGAGGCGTTCGACGGGTCGGCGATTCCGCATCATTACGTTACCCTGCCCGGGGCGACGATCGCGGAGTTTATCGCCTATATATCGTCTCACGAACATCCGCCTGATGCTGATATTTCAGGGTATATCGAGGCGCAGGCGCGGCTCTTAAAAATCCCAAAACCCGTGTTTGAGATTCTCATGCAGGCTGCATGGCCGTATAAAGGCGCCCGGATTTCCGAGTCCTTCGCGCAATATCTCGAAGACCTAAAACTCCTTGACGGCCCGGATACCTACGACATAGAGGCGGACAAGGTGAGCCTCATGACCATTCACGCGAGCAAGGGGCTTGAGTTCAAATATGTTTTCATCGCCGGAGTCGAGGACGGGCTGATACCGCTTAGAATGAAGGATAAAGATTTCGATATCGAAGAGGAAAGGAGGCTTCTCTACGTCGGCATGACAAGGGCAAAGGACGCGCTGTATCTCTTGAGTGCGCGAACAAGGACGCTTTGCGGCGTTGAGTCCGGGCAGAGCACGTCGTTGTTTCTGTCCGAGCTGCCTACAGAGCTTGTCCCTGCCGCGATTATCGAAAAGAAAAAAACAAGGCGAAGGGCGATACAAAAGGGACTGTTCGAGTGAAAACCCCGAGGCCGCTTGCCAACTCAAACCTTTGAGCTATGATTATCACCGGGGGGCGGCGCGGCAAGGGGGAACCATGAAAGAGAGGAGACGATACAGGAGATTTCACCTTGCGGGCAGCGTAAAGATACGGCGCTCAAAAGGCAGCGTGGACGCGCTCACGCTCAACCTGAGCTTAGGCGGCATCGGGGTCTACGCTAAAAATAAATTAAAGACCGGTGAA
>JACRCC010000045.1 GCA_016234405.1 Deltaproteobacteria bacterium
GGGCAGGATTAAAGAGGCGCTTTCGGATAACCTGATGGCGCTTGAGGTATTCGGTTCAAAGGTGCGCGGGGATTTTGACGCGGAATCGGATATTGACGTTTTTGTTCTGGTAAGAACTTTTACGCCGGATGTAATGACCGCTGTTGCCGCTATTTCATCGGATATAAGCATCAATTGCGGGGTTCTTATTTCGCCCGTAGTGCTTAGCAATGATGAGTATGAGAAAAATTCAAGATTGAATACGTTTTTTTTTCAGGAGTTAAAGAGTTGCGGGGTTCTCCTTTATGGAAAGGCGTAGCGTTGAACTTGCGGCTCATCGGATAGAGAGGGCGGAAGAACACCTGCGGGCTTCAAAGGAATTGTTTGCCAAGGGATATTATTTAGATTCCGTAAGCCGTTCGTATTATTCAGCGTTAAGCGCCGCCCGCGCGCTTTTGGCGACGATAGGCAAGGACAGCGCAAAGCATTCCGGCGTTATATCGATATTTGACAAGTCCTTTGTTAAGGAAGGTAAATTAAGCGTTGACGCAAGCCGCATCTTTCACGAGCTAAAGGATTATAGGGAAAAGGCCGACTATGCCGATTATCCTGTTAATTGCAGAGAAGGTAGAGAGCTTATGCGGTTATAAACCGGACCCGGATTTGGTAGCTGGTTTTTTATCAGGCCTTGGGCACAGACTTACGCAGGAAAAGGCGCAAGCTGCGTCTCCATCACAAGATTTGACGAAAGGCCGGCAAGCAAGAACATCGCCGCTTAAAGAGGATGGCCATATAGGTTTTGAGTTAAGAGGTAAAAAATTTGAGGCGCGTAATGCCAGAGAGGTTCTTATTCAAGTGATGGAATTATTATCCGGCGAAGACCGGCATTTTTGTGAGCGTTTCGCGTCAAGGCCAAAACATCGTGGAAAACGCAGATATATAGCGCTAAGCAAAGACCAGCTATATCCATTTCAGAAGGGAAAGACGGATTTGTCGGGTCAATCTCGTCAGCTTAAATCTGGCTATTGGGTAGGATTGAATTATAGCAAGAAAAGTATTTTGGGAATATTAGAAATGGCCTGTGAAGTTGCAGGACTAAGGATTGGTAAGGATTTGATTGTTAATTTGGGCGATTAAGTAAAACGGATTACCAATGCCAAAGGAGCTTGGCCGTTATTTGAATAGTATTATGCAAAAAGAAATAATCGATAAAAAAATATTTCTCTACGACACAACCCTGCGCGACGGCACGCAGGCCGAGGACGTCGCCTTCTCGGTCGAGGACAAGGTGCGCGTTGCAGGACGTCTCGACGCCCTCGGCATCCATTACATCGAAGGCGGCTGGCCGGGGAGCAATCCCCGCGACGTCGAGTTCTTCAAGGCCATGCGGAAGGTCAAGCTCAGGAATTCAACGCTCGCGGCCTTCGGCTCAACGCGGAGGGCGGGGGTGTCCGCGAAAGACGACCCTAACGTCAAGGCGCTCCTCACTGCACGCACACCTGCCATCACGGTCTTCGGGAAGACTTGGAAGTTCCACGTTGAAAAGGCCCTTCGCGTCACGCTTGAAGAAAACCTTGAGATGATATTTGATACAGTGAGTTATCTCAAAAAGAAGGTTGATGAAGTTTTCTTCGATGCCGAGCATTTTTTCGACGGCTTTAAAGACGACCCGGTCTACGCCGTCAAGGCGCTTATGGCCGCCGCTGAGGCCGGGGCGGACTTCATTGTCCTGTGCGACACCAACGGCGGGACGCTTCCGTTTGAAATATCCGATATAATGAAAAGGGTGAGGGAGGGATTTTCAAGACGCCATCCCGCGTTGCTCGGCATCCACGCGCACAACGACTCTGAGACGGGCGTGGCCAATACGCTCGCCGCGGTGAGGGAAGGCGCTGCAATGGTGCAGGGCACGATAAACGGTTTCGGCGAGAGGTGCGGCAACGCGAACCTTTGCTCGATTATCCCCGCGCTTAAATTGAAGATGGGGATAGATTGCATGACGGATGCGCGGCTTCGGAAACTCCGCGATACCGCGCGGTTCGTCTACGAGATAGCCAACCTCCCGCACTACAAGCATCAGCCCTACGTCGGCGAGAGCGCCTTTGCGCACAAGGGCGGGATACACGTAAGCGCGGTGGTGAGGCACGCAAAGACCTACGAGCACATAAGACCTGAACTCGTGGGAAACCGCCGGCGGGTGCTCGTTTCAGACCTTTCAGGTAAATCCAATCTCAGGTATAAGGCGCAGGAATACGGGGTTGACATCGAGAGCAAGGCGGGCGCAATGCAGCAGTTGCTGCATGATTTAAAATCCCTCGAACATCAGGGCTTTCAGTACGAGGGGGCCGAGGCGTCCTTCGAACTCCTCATACAAAAGGCGCTCAATAAACGTCTGCGATATTTTCGTCTGCACGGCTTTACGGTTATAGACGAAAAGGTCTCTGAAGACGAGCCGCCGCGCTCCGAGGCCGCGATAAAGCTCGAGGTGGGCGGCGTGGTCGAGCACACGGCAGCCGAGGGCAACGGCCCTGTCAACGCCCTCGACGCCGCGCTCCGGAAGGCCCTTGAGAGGTTTTATCCGTCCTTGAAGTCCGTAAAACTCCTCGACTTCAAGGTGCGCGTTCTCGCGGGAGTTCAGGGCACGTCTGCCAAGGTGCGGGTGCTCGTCGAGAGCGGCGACGGACGGGACAAATGGGGGACTGTAGGCGTGTCTGACAATGTAATTGAGGCGAGCTGGCAGGCGCTCGTTGACAGCCTTGAGTATAAGATATTCAAAGACGGGAAGAAAAGACGCGTGAAGAAGTAATGCGTTTTACCGCAAAGGCTTGAAGCAAAAATCTATCCGGAGCCGCGTGTATGTATCGTGATAAAAGATACATGGCATTATCAATCCTCGCGGCGGTTCTTTTCTCGATATTCTTCCTAAATCGCCATCCCTTTTCTAATCAATCTTATCAAGAACATCATAAGAAAACCGAAGAGGGTAATTCCCCAACTGCTCGGACTGCGACGGCCTTTCCGGGTTTCCCGGTTGACGTCAATTCCGCCGCAATGGAAGACCTAACGCTGCTGCCCGGCATAGGCGTTAAGACCGCGCAAAGGATAATTGCCAAGAGGATTGAAGCGGGCGGTTTTTCGTCCATCGAGGAGTTCGCGGCCGCGGCGCATCTCGGCAAAAACCGCATCGAGAAAATAAGGCCCTTAATATCGCTTGACGGAGGCCGCGGATGAGTGACGACGTCCTTGTCAGATTAAAGGCCAAAGAAGAAGAGATAGAGGCCGCCATAAACATAGCTAAGATGCAGGCCGCGTCAATCAAAGAGGGCGCGCTTAAAAAGGCGCGCGAAGTTAAATTATCAAGCCTCAAAAGGCTCGATGAGGATGCCCGCGCCCTTGCGGCAATGCAAGGAGAGGAATTGAAAAACCTCTCCGCGAAGATGGACGCGGAGGCCGGGTCAAAGGCCGCTGAGTTGAGGAAGATTGGTTTAAAGAACATGGACGAGGCGGTGGAGACGGTATTGAGAAGGGTTATGGAGGCGTTGAGTGATAAAGGAGATGCGTAAGATTCAAATTATCGGGCCTAAGTCTTTTCTCGATGAGTGCATAAAGACCCTGCACGCGACCTCCGTCGTGCACATCGAGGCCGCCCAGTTCGAGTCGGCCGGGAAACCCGGGATGGAAGAGCCGTTTTTCCAGAGGCTGCTCATGGAAAAGGACAAGCTCAAAGAAAAGGAGGCCCTTGACAGGGCGGCAGAGAGGATAAAAAACCTCCTCTTTCTGTTAAAACCGCCGCAGACCTCCGTGACCGTATATGTAAGCGCGGAAGATCTGCCCAGACTCATGGGCGAACTTGCCGCCGTGGAAGAAAAGGTAAAGACGCTTTATGCAACGGTCGAGTCGCTCCGGGAGGAGTTTGCGACCGTCGTAAAATATGAAAGGCTCGTGATGGGTTTTGCTCCCGTTATGTCGCGCCTCGGCGGGTTGAAGAGCTTTGAGATAGCCGGGCTCACGATAGAAAAGGCGAGAGGCTATGCAACGGGGTTGCTTGACGCTGAGGTAAGCAGAATTACCGCCGGGCGCTACGAGATACACGTAATCGAGATAGACGCGGAGACAACCGGCATCGTCCTTGCGTATCCGAGGGAGTTCGGGGGGCAGATAAGGCATCTCCTTTCGGGCAAGGCGATAAACGAATTGAGGCTGCCGGATGAGTACTCCGACATGCCTTTCCTCCACGCCCTTGAGCTCATGGGCAGGAAAAAGGCGGAGTTGCCTAATCTCATCCGTGATGCCGAAAAGGAAATAGCCGCGATTTCAAATAACTGGTTTGAGAGACTGCGCGCGCTTAAAAACGCGGTTGAAGATTCGCTCGACGAGATAGGCGCGTTCACGTACGCGGGGCAGACCCGTTTTGCCTTCGTTATGGAGGGATGGGCGCCCGCCGATAGGCTGCATGACCTCAAAGAGAGATTTTTGAGTCTCTTCGAGGGGAGCGTGCTGCTGCGCGAGATAGAGATAAAGGAAGGCGAGAGGGGACGCATCCCGATTTATATCGAAAACCCCGTCTACCTCCGTCCGTTCGAGGTCTTCCTTTCCGCGCTCACGCCGCCGAGGTACGACTCTGTGGATCCGACCCCGTTCGTCGCCATCTTTTTTCCGGTTTTTTTCGGGCTTATGGTGGCGGACATCGGATACGGCGTCATAATATTCTCTTTGTGTCTGTTTCTGAGGGCGCGCTTCAAGGACAACCGGATGATGCGTGACGTCTTCACGGTCATCTGCATATCGAGCGTTCCGGCCGTGGTCTTCGGTTTTCTTTTCGGCGAGTTCTTCGGAGACCTCGGAGTGCGGCTCGGCCTCTTGCACCCGCTCATCTTGCGCCGCGCAGAGGCGCTCAAGGCCATGATGGCGTTGACGCTCGGCGTCGGCGCGGGGCACGTCATGTTGGGCGTGATTATCGGCGTCGTGAACCACTTGCGCAGAAATAAACTCAAGGAGGCCGGGGCGCGTTTTGCGTATCTGCTCACGATAATGGCCGTGATACTTATAGTGGTAACCGTCTTCGGGGGACTGCCCAAGGCCGTGATGCTCCCGGCCGTGGGGCTTCTCGTAATATCGCTTGCTGCGTTTACCGCGCTCGAAGGCGCCATAGGGCCGATAGAATTCGTAAAGGCCATCGGCAATATGCTTTCATACGTCAGGATAATGGCCATCGGCACGGCATCCGTCGTCATGGCTATCGTGGCCAATAAGATAGGGGGCATCGCGGAAAACATAGCAATCGGCATACTCGTTGCCGGCGCCCTGCACGCGCTCAATATTATACTGAGCATGGTAAGCCCGGTGATACAATCCATGAGGCTGCAGTACGTGGAGTTTTTCAGCAAGTTCTATGAAGGCGGCGGCAGGAGATATGCGCCCTTCAGAAAAAGATAACGTTCGCGCTCAATAACGCCCCATCTGTGTCGTCAGGACTGCGGGCTTGAAAATGCACAGCGAGCGTTAAGCGAGCGAATAGAAAATGGATGTTTTTACATTACATTCTGAATCTCTCAGCAGTAAGCTGCGGAGAGATTCACATCCTCACATACAGAAAAGTATGCTCCGGTTCAATCCCTTGTCCTTCCTAACATCTGGGGACGTTCTTGAGCGCGAAAGGATACGGATAAAGTAACGTAAATAAAAAGGAGACAATATATGGAAAAGGCGATTATCGCGTTTGCGGCGGCCATAGCCATAGCAATACCGGCCCTTGCTGCCGGATGGGCGCAGAGCAAGATTGGCGCCGCCGGCGCAGGGGCGCTTGCCGAAAAACCGGAGCTTTCCGGCACGATCATAATACTCGTGGCCATACCTGAGACGATAGTGCTTTTGGGCATGGTGGTGGCGTATCTCATTATCACTTAACGGACGTTGTCCGTGACCGTGAACCGTGACCGTAAACTACGAGATGTAAATTATCCGCAAAAAAACAGCGGATAATTTACAAGAGAGGCACAGATGCCCCAGGACGCATTATTAAGAGCGCTTGAAAACGACGCGCGGTCTCAGACCATGCAGATTATCAAAGAGGCCGAAGACGCGGCTGCCGTCCTGATTGCTCAGGCCGAAAAGGAGGCCGGGGAAACGGCGCGTTTGCGTCTCATGGCCATGACCGGCGAGTTTGAAAGAAGGAAGGCCGCGGCCATAAACTCCGCAAAGACCCGGACGCACGCGGCCATTCTTGATGTTAGGTGCAGCCTCATCGATGAGGCGTTCAACGGCGCGCTTCAGGCGGTAAAGGCCCTCCCTAAGGACGAATACGCAATCCTCCTGAATCGTCTTCTCGATGAGGCAATGGATGCGTTGGCGGATAAGGATTCAAAACCCGTCGCGCTTGTTGCGCCCGTTGACGCCGCGCTCATAAAAAGCGGCCGCGCCGAAATAAGACCGGATGCGCGGGTCTCGTTCGGAATTATTCTCCAGTCAACCGACGGGCGGGTAGTGAACGAAAACACCATGTCCTCGCGTATAGGCATGGTTAAGCCGGAGCTGATGCCGATCCTCGATAAAATACTTTTTGATAAGGCTAAGGCATGACGCCATTATTGCGGATGGATATGGATCTGAGTAATTTCAACGCAAGGGTGCGGGGTCTGCGCGGGCGTCTCCTTAAAAGGCCGGACTACGAGGCGCTCCTCGTGGCCGGTAATTTGGCCGAGTTTGCCGAGCGCATCAGGGGCACGCCGTACGGCCCTTACATGGAGGCTGCGAAGGCGCGCCGCCCTTCAAGCGGCGGCGCGGAGGGTTATGCCATCTTCATCGAGGCCGCGCTCGCGTCGAGCCTGTCAGGGGCGTTTGAACTCTTGGCGCGCGCGGCCACGAAAGACGCCGCGCGTTTTTTTATGGCGTTCATGGCCGGTTGGGAGGTCTACGGCATAAAGACCATAATCAGGGGGATTGCCGGAGGCGTAAAGAGGGACGAGATACTCCCCCTCCTTATCCCCGCCGGCGGCCTCGACATGGCCGCGATAAAACATTTGCTTGCCGCAAAGGACGTGGACGACGTTATTGCCTTTCTCGATACTTGGGGGCTGCCTTATGCCGAGCCGCTCAAAAGAGGACTGCCGGAATATAAAAAAAGTGGGAGCCTCGCCGGCATGGAGGCGGGCCTCGATATTTTTCTCTATGGACATCTGCGCGCCGTGTTTAAATCGCGCGGGCGCAATGAGACGATATTAAGGGACATGCTCAGAATGCGGATTGACACGGTAAACATCATGACGCTCATGAAGACGGCGGGTGAGGGTTACGCCAGCGACGCCGTGGCCGGATTTTTCATCGAGGGCGGGTTTAATATCACAAAGGACGAATTTGCGCGGCTCAGTTGGATAAAAAACAGGGACGAACTTGCTTCGGCAGCGGCCTCCGTTGTCGGCGACGCGGCCCTCGGCGCAATGGTGTCAACGGCGGACGCGGATGATATGAACCTTCTTGAGGAGGCCTTCGAGGAACTGTTGGAGGGCAGGCTCCGCAAGACGGCGGTGGTCGAGCCTCTTTCCATCGCCCTTGCGGCGTCGTACATTGGGATGAAGACCCGAGAGGTGAAAAACCTGCGGCTCATTGCGCGGGCAAAGGCGTTTGCGATACCCGTTGACGAGATAAAGAGAAACATCTTTTATCCATTGTGAAACATTAAAGGTCTTTATGGCCGGATTCCTCGTTATAACCGGGAAGGGCGGTTCGTTGGGTTTCCGCTGCGCCGGACTTCCCTGCGTGGAGGTCGAGGACGCCTCAAACATCTCGTCCACGCTCGTCGCCGTTGGGGACGAGGGCAAGATCGGCCTTGTGGCCGTCGAGGAAAAACTCCTCGAAAAGGCAACCGAGGCCGTCATGCGCCGGATAAAGAAGAAGGGGCTGCCGATAATCATCCCCATAAACATCCCTCATAAATGGGGAGAGGTGGAATACGGCGAATCGCCGGTCGTAAAACTGATTCGCAAGGCCATAGGGTATCAGATAAAGATAAAGAGGTAGGGGTGTGTAAAGATATACTGCTCCCCATTTGGGGAGAGAGCAGGGGTGTATTATTGCGCTGTCAGGTGGAAACTCCCGACGCCATAGAAATCTACTGAAGGAGACGTGCTATTTATGACGATGAATCAAACATTGATTGAAAAGATTGTAGACTTTGCAAAAAGGTATGGCGCAACACGGCTGATTTTATTCGGCAGCGCATTGGAAAGACCGGAAGATGCAAGAGATATTGATATTGCCTGTGACGGCATTCAGGGATGGAAGTTGTATGAGATGGCTGCAAGGCTTGAAGAGGAATTAGGCGCACCTTTAGATATAGTGCCATTGAGTCCACCGACCCGTTTTACAAGATTTATAGAGGCAAAAGGCAAGATCCTGTTATGAGACCAGCGGAACTTCGTGAAGAAATAGACATTGAGTTGGAACTGCTTGAATCTACAGTGCGGGAACTAACAACTCTGCGGCATGAAGTATCTGAAAGAGAGCCGACTGTTCGTGAAAAGACGGCTGCCGGCGCTTTTCTGGCTCAATTTTACGCAGGCATAGAAAATATCCTGAAAAGGGTTTGCCATTTTCATGGTATTGCCGTTCCATCCGGCGATACATGGCATATTGACCTGTTCAAGTATTTTTGCAAGCATGGTTACAATCCTTTGCCAATATTATTCGATGAATCGTTGGCGTCTAAGATTGCGCCATTTCGTAAATTCAGGCATGTTGTTTATCATGGTTATGGATTTCAATTGGATTGGACACGGATGAAGGAAGGGATAGAATCCGTAGAGGATGTATATCTGCGGTTTAAAATAAGGCTTTTGGAATATATAAACGAGAAAGTCAAAACTTAAGAGGAGGTCTTAATGATGAAGAACGCATCAAGTAAGATTACGTTTCTGTTCCTTTTTGCCGTTGTCATGCTTGCGGGGTGCGCCGCCGTTACGCCTCTTATGGAAGCAGCCATGAAGGGTGATGCGAAGGAGATGGATAGGCTTATATCAGAAGGGGCGGATGTGAATGTGGGTGTGAGGGGGCGAGCACCCCCTGCTATGGGCAACACGTTCTGGCCGAGATGATGTTGCAAAGCTCTTTATAGAAAGGGGGGCGAATGTGAATGCGAAAGATATAATAAGCTACACCCCCTTGACATGGGCGGCGCGTCACGGCC
This sequence comes from Deltaproteobacteria bacterium, assembly GCA_016234405.1. Lineage (GTDB taxonomy): Bacteria > Desulfobacterota > GWC2-55-46 > GWC2-55-46 > GWC2-55-46 > JACRCC01. The sequence continues at coordinate 9,161 of JACRCC010000045.1, forward strand.
ATAAGGATATTGTAAGGCTTCTTATAGAAAAAGGGGCGGATGTAGATTATGCGATCGCAAGACTGGAAATGTTCGCTGAGTCTACTCAAATAGGATACAACAGACTATCTGCCAAAATCGGTATTGCTCTGCTTAAGAGGTTGGATAAAGAGCGTGAGGCTGCCAAGTAATCTGTTTTAGTAAATTTTATAAACCATGACCGACGAAATCATAAAAGGCGAAATCTACGGGGTTGCCGGGCCGACCGTTACTGCAAAGGGTTTGTCCTGCGCCAAGATGCACACGGTCTGCCGCGTGGGCAAGGGCGGGCTTTTGGGCGAGGTGATACGCATCGCGGACGGTCTTGCAACGCTCCAAGTCTACGAGGACACGGGCGGGCTTACGACCGGAGAAGAGGTTATAAGTTTTTCAAAACCCTTGACCGTGCTCCTCGGCCCCGGGCTTTTGACTAACGTCTACGACGGGATTCAAAGGCCGCTATATAAGATAAAAGACCTCGGCGGGGATTTCATACAGAAGGGCTTGAAGTTCGCGCCGCTCGACGCCTCAAAACGCTGGGCATTTACCCCGGTAAAAAAAATCGGCGACGCTGTATCAGGGGGAGACGTGCTCGGCACAATCCAAGAGACCGAGTGCATAACCCACAAGGTAATGGCGCCTCCGGGTATATCCGGCGTGATAAAGGAGATACGAAAGGACACGGTTTCAGGCGTTGAGCCGGTTTGCGTCCTCGAAGACGGAACGCGGATAGAGTTATATCAGGAATGGCCCATCAGAAAACCGCGCCCGTTTATTGCAAAACTCCCGCCGGAAACGCCGTTTGTAACGGGACAGAGGATATTCGACACGCTCTTGCCTGTGGCCGACGGCGGCACGGCCATCGTGCCGGGCGGCTTCGGCACCGGAAAAACCGTCGTTGAGCAGACCATAGCCAAGTTCGGCAGGAGCGACATCGTCATATACATAGGCTGCGGCGAGCGGGGAAACGAGATGACTGAAATCCTCACGGACTTCCCGGCGCTCAAAGACCCTGTTACAGGACTGCCTTTGAGCTTCCGCACGGTCATAGTCGTGAACACGTCGAATATGCCGGTCGCCGCGAGGGAGGCTTCCATTTTTACCGGCATCACCATCGCCGAGTACTACAGGGACATGGGCTACAACGTCGCGCTACTTGCGGATTCCATCTCGCGCTGGGCCGAGGCCTTGAGGGAGATATCGTCGAGGCTGGAAGAGATGCCCGGCGAAGAGGGCTTCCCGCCGTATCTGGCGACCATGCTCGGGAGTTTTTACGAGCGCGCAGGCAGGGTGGAGTGCATGGGCGACGGCACGCGGACAGGCTCCATCACGGTCATAAGCGCGGTCTCTCCGCCCGGCGGGGATTTCTCGGAACCCGTTACGCAGGCTTCCATGAGATTTGCCGGGGCATTGTGGGCGCTCGACCCGGACCTTGCCTACCGCAGGCATTTCCCGGCCGTGAACTGGCAGGCGAGTTTCAGTCTTTATCATTCGGGGCTTGTCGAGTGGTTCGGAAGGCACGTGGGCGCGGACATGGTGGACTTGCGCGCAAGGCTCTTGAAACTCCTACAGCGTGAGACGGAGTTGAAGGAGATAATACAGATAATAGGCGTGGAGGCGTTGCAGGAATCGGACAGGCTCATGCTGGAGGCCGCGGCAATAGCAAGGGAGGGTTTCCTCAAGCAGTCCGTGTTCAACGAGGCCGACGCCTTCAACACCTTTGAAAAGCAGTACTGGATGCTCAAGGCGATTTTTACCTTTCTCGATGCGGCCTCGGAGGCATTGAAGAGAGGCGTCTACATCGAAAAGCTGATAGAGTCTCCTTTGAGGGCCGAGATAATGGGGATGAAGGACTTGCCCAACGAAGGGTTTGCGAAAAAGGCCGAGGGACTTTCAAACAGGATTGAAAAGGAGTTTGCGGAGGAGTAGCGGAGACCTTTATGCCCGAGGTTCTCATGGAAACGGCGGCAGCGCCCACCCTTGTATATTGATTGCAGCTCAAGCCTGATTGTATCAGGGCTAAAGCCCTGAGCTACAGGATACGGTTATGAAAAAGCTCATCCAAAGAACTCGCCGCATAGATATGCCGCAAATATGCTCTTGATTTTATCAAAATTAGGTGATAACGTATTTTTATAAATCCAAGGAAGTTCTGATTGATTGCGTTCCGTTGTCATTCCGAAGAGCGAAAAGCAGATTCTTCGCGGAGTTTACCCTGAGCAAGAAGCAGATTCTTCGCGGAGTTTACACTGAGCGAAGCGAATGTGCTCAGAATGACGACAGCGAGGGCTCGAAATGACAAAAAAAGAATTAATCGGAGCTTCCCCAACCAAAAGGGGTAAATATGCCTATCATAAAACCCATCTCAAGCCTGCGCAATCAAACGAGAGAGATAGCTTCGATGTGCCATGAGCAAAACGTCCCCGTGTATCTCACCACGAACGGCGCGGGCGACCTTGTCGTCATGAGCATCGAGCATTACGAAAGACTCAATGCGCGGGTCGAGCTTTTCGGGAAGCTTGCCGTGGCTCAGGCCCAGGCAGCCGCAGGGGAAAAGGGTCTTACCCATGCTCAGGTGATGAAAAAGCTCAGACAGCGTTTGCATGGCGAATAAATACGCCATTCGCTATCTTCCTGCGGCGGTTGACGACCTCATCTCGATCTTCGATTGGATTGCCGGCGGCAGTCCGGCCAATGCCGCGACGTTTGTCGAAAAACTTAATCGGCGCATCGGCGCCCTCATGACTCATCCGTTTCTTGGCCGTATACCAAAGGATGACAAGCTCAAAAGCTCGGGTTACCGAGTCCTTGTCGTCGAATCCTATCTTGCGTTCTGCGTCGTTTACGGCAAGACCGTTGAAATCCACCGGGTCGTTCACGGCTCCCGCAGTTTGGATGATATGATTTAGAAAAACTCTGATTAATTCTTTTTTTTGTCATTCTGAGTGGAACGAAGAATCCGCTTCTTTCGTTTCGTTCCGAGCAAAAAGCAGATTCTTCGCGGAGTTTACACTGAAGCGTTGCGAATGTGCTCAGAATGACAAATGACCCTTTGATATGCGGCATGGGTCGAACCTTATGAAAAAACTCATCCAAAGGGAATACAGGACCATCAAGTCAATAGAAGGCCCGCTCGTCTTCGCCGAGCACATCACCGGCGCCGGGCTTGGCGAGATGTGCGTCATAAGGCTCGGGACGGGCGAGACGCGCACCGGTCAAATTCTTCAGCTCGTCGGCGACCATGCGGTCATCCAAGTCCTCGAAGGCACCACGGGTATAGATTCGCGCTCCACGGGCGTGGCGCCCACAGGAGAGGCCGCGAAGATAGGCGTGTCAATGGACGTCTTCGGCAGGGTCTTCAACGGTTTTGGCAGGCCCCTTGACGGTTTTTCTCCGATAATACCGGAGAAGTACATGGAGGTAAACGGCCTTCCCATGAACCCGGCGTCGCGCGAAAAGCCCGACTTTTTCGTGCAGACCGGCATCTCGGTCATTGACGGGTTGAATACGCTCGTCAGAGGTCAGAAACTCCCGATATTTTCAGGCGCCGGTCTTCCGGCAAAGGAGCTTGCGGTGCAGATAGTAAGACAGGCGCGCGTGGCCGAGACTTCGGATTTTTGCGTGGTCTTCGGGGCAATGGGAATAACGTCGAGGGAGGCGTTCTTCTTCAGAAAATCCCTTGCGGAATCCGTGTCAATGGAGAGAACGGTCGCGTTCATCAATCAGGCCATAGACCCGACGATAGAGAGGCTCTTCACGCCGCGCATCGCGCTCACCACTGCAGAGTATCTCGCATTTGACAAGGGTTTTCACGTGATGGTCGTGTTGACTGATATGACCGCGTACTGCGACGCCCTCCGTGAAATCGGCAGCGCGAGGGAGGAGATACCGGGCAGGCGGAGCTATCCCGGATACATGTATACCGACTTGGCCGGAATCTACGAGAGGGCGGGAAGGCTCAAGGGCAAAAAAGGCTCGATAACGCTCATGCCGATTTTAACGATGCCCGATGACGACATAACGCATCCCATACCCGACCTTTCGGGCTACATCACCGAAGGGCAGATAGTCCTTTCGCGCGCCCTGCACAGAAAAGGGATATATCCCCCCATTGACGTGCTGCCGTGCCTGTCGAGGCTAATGAACCTCGGCATCGGCAAGGGCAAGACGCGCGAAGGACACAGGAGGCTTGCTGACATGCTCTATTCCGCCTACGCAAAGGGCGGCGACGTGAGGCGGCTTACGACCATAGTCGGCGAAGAGGGGCTGACGGATATTGACAAGGGCTATCTCGCGTTCGCGGACGCATTCGAGAGGCGTTTTATAGGTCAGGGCGAGAGCGACAGGAGCATTGACGACACGCTAAACCTCGGGTTCGAGCTTTTAAAAACCCTGCCTGAGCGCGAATTGACGGGCCTCGGCATGGCAAGGAAGGGGTAGAACCGGTGGAAAAGACCGTGCCCACAAGGCAACAGCTTCTTTTTCTGAGGGCGCAGAGGCTTGTGATAAGAAAAGGGCTTGAGCTTCTCAAAAGCAAGCGTGAGGCGCTCATGAAGGAATTTTTCGGTATAGTCGAAGAGAGCGTGAAGGAGAGGTCTGAGTTGACGGGGCTGCTCAATAAGGCGCAACGAGACCTTGAAATCACGCGCGCGCTTCGCGGCCCTGAGGTGGAATCCTTCGCAATTGCGGCTAAGCGAGACGTTGTGCTCGACATCAAAGTCGAGAACGTCTGGGGCGTGTTCGTCCCTGAGATAGCCGAGACCGCGCTCACGAGGACCATGGAGGCGCGCGGTGTTTCGCCGGTGGGCGCGGGCGCCGGGGTGCTCGACGTTGCAAGGGAATTTGAGGTAGTCGCGGACACCATCGTAAGGATAGCCTCCCGCGAGGTGAGGCTCGCCCGCGTCGGAGAGGAGATAAAGGCGGACACAAGAAAGATAAACGCGATATCCGAGGAGATGCTGCCAGGCATGACCGGCAGGATAAAAAGCATCGAGAGGGCGCTTGAGGAGAGGGAGCGCGAAGAGGTTTTCAGGCTCAAGAGATACAAGGGCAAGAAGGCGCGGGCTTAGAGGCCGTGAACCGTGATATAAATTATCCGCAAAAGGCAGCGGATAATTTACAAGTAAGGAATATGCCGTTTGTATTTCGCTCGTTTCACCCCGCAAAAAGCCGCGGGGCGAAACTTACCGTGCAAGGCGGCGCGCTTCCCCTTTCGCGGAGTTTACACTGAGCACATTCGCAACGCTTCAGTGTAAACTCCGCTAATGCGCTCAGGGCTTGGGCTTACCGCAACGGCCGTAAAGGGATCGTTTTTTACACGGACACGCTCATGGACAACGGCCTTTAATAATATCCCCCTTGTGCGCAACCCCGTCAATCTGGTATATTTCGAGTCTCAGGGATTGTCATAGACGGCCCATGCCAACAAGGGGTTGCGCGATTTAATTTTACAAAAGGAGTCACTGCTTGATACCGCGATATTCAAGGCCGGAGATGTCCCGAATTTGGGAGCCTGAGAACAGGTTCAGGCAGTGGCTTTGCGTGGAGTTGGCGGCCTGCGAGGCGTGGGGCAAACTCGGCCGCATCCCCAAAAAATCCATTGCAACTATATTCAAAAAAGCGCGTTTCGACGTTGCGCGCATCGACGAGATTGAAAAGACCGTCAAACACGACGTGATTGCGTTTCTCACGTGCGTTGCGGAGTTCGTGGGGCCGGATTCCCGATTTGTCCATATTGGGCTTACCTCATCCGACGTTCTCGACACCTCGCTTGCGCTAATGCTGCGTGAGGCCGCGGACATTATTATCGGCGGCATAAAGGCCATGATGGAGGTCTTAAAAGACCGCGCCTACGAGCACAAAAACACCGTGATGATGGGCAGGTCGCACGGCGTTCACGCCGAACCCATGACCTTGGGCCTTAAGTTCGCCCTCTGGCATGACGAGATGAAACGCAACATGGTCAGGATGGAGGAGGCCAGAGACGTCATCTCTTGCGGAAAACTCTCCGGCGCGGTCGGGACGTTTTCAAGCGTTGAGCCGTTTGTCGAGGAGTATGCGCTCAAAAAACTCGGCCTCAAATCCGAATCCGTCGCCACTCAGGTCGTGCAAAGGGACAGGCACGCTCAGTATTTCACCGCGCTCGCCGTCGTTGCTTCGTCCATAGAAAAATTCGCGGTTGAGATAAGGCACCTCCAGAGGACTGAAGTCCTTGAGGCAGAGGAGGCTTTTACAAAAGGACAGAAGGGATCATCGGCCATGCCGCACAAGAGAAACCCGATTATGTCCGAGAACCTCACGGGACTTGCGCGCCTCGTGCGCGGATACTCGGTGTCCGCAATGGAAAACGTCGCGCTTTGGCATGAGCGCGACATAAGCCATTCGTCCGTCGAGAGGGTGATAGCGCCGGACGCCACAATACTTGTTGATTTTATGCTCGTGAGGGCGACGAACCTTGTGCGCGACCTCGTGGTCTATCCTGAGCGCATGTTGGAAAATATGGACAAGGGGAAAGGCGTGGTCTATTCCCAGAGAGTACTTTTAAAACTCGTTGAAAAGGGCGTTACGCGCGAGGATGCCTATTTAATCGTGCAGAGAAACGCCATGAAGGTCTGGGAGGGTCTTGGGGATTTCAAATCGCTCCTTCTCGACGACAACGAGGTTATGAATTATATGAGCGCGAAAGAGGTCGAGGCGTGCTTTGACGTAAGGCCGTATATCAAGCACGTGGATTATATTTTTAAGAGGACGTTCGGCAGGAAGAAATAGTTTATTTGCGCGGAGGTTTTCGATGAAACGGTTTGAGAAGATTTACGAGGGCAAGGCAAAGGCCCTCTATACGACCGGCAACCCGGATATGCTCATCCAGTATTTCAAGGACGACGCAACCGCCTTTGACGGCAAGAAAAAAGGTATCATCCCGGAAAAAGGAATTCTTAACAACAAGATATCCTCGCGCATATTCAAATACCTCGAAGGGCGCGGGGTTGCAACCCACTTCGTGGACATGCCGACCGAGCGGGAGATGGTCGTAAAAAAACTCAAGATTGTCCCGATAGAAGTCGTGGTAAGAAACATCGCGGCAGGGAGTCTCTCCAAGCGCATGGGCGTGGACGAGGGCGCGCCGCTCAAGGAGACCATCATCGAGTTTTATTACAAGAGCGACCCGCTCGGCGACCCCATGATAAACGAGTATCACATAAGGGCGTTTGGCCTTGCACAGACTTCTGATTTGAGAAAGATGGAGGCAACGGCCTTGAAGGTGAACACACACTTGTCGGGGTTTTTCTCAGAGCGCGGTATAACGTTAGTGGATTTTAAACTCGAATTCGGCATCCATAAAGGTGAGATTTTGCTTGGTGACGAAATAACCCCGGACGGGTGCCGCCTTTGGGACAAAGAGACAGGCGAAAAGATGGACAAGGATAGATTCAGGCGAGATTTGGGCAAGGTGGAAGAAGGGTATCAGGAGGTCTTGAGGAGGGTTTTGGGGTAGGGGAGTTTGCGTAATGAAGGTGCGCGATGTTTTAAAAATGATAGAGCATGACGGTTGGTATCCAGTTGTCGCTAAGGGGAGTCATCGTCAATACAAACACCACGTCAAGTCCGGCAGGGTTACAATCGCAGGCCATCCCGGCGACGATTTGGCCCCGGGGACGCTTAACAGCATTTTAAAGCAGGCAAAGCTGAAGGAGGTAAGATAAAATGCGCCGTTTTCTTGTCGTAATCGAAAAGGCCGAGAACAACTATTCCGCATACTCTCCGGATCTGCCCGGCTGCATTGCAACAGGCGCAACACGTGAAGAGACCGAAAAGAACATGCACGAGGCCATGCTGCTGCACGTCAAGGGGCTGGAGGAGGATAATCTGCCTGTTCCGGAATCGTGGTCGTTTGCGGAGTATATGGCGGTTTAGAGAGGAAGAAATGAGACTCAAGATTGACAAGGAAAACGACACGCTTTATTTCCGGCTTGATGAAACGGCGATAGTGGAGTCCGAGGAAGTCGAACCGGGAGTGATACTCGATTTTAACGCCGATGGCAAGGTTGTAGGCATTGAGTCGCTTAATATAAGCATCAGGACCAACCCCGACCAACTCAAGGTGTTGCGATACGAAAGCGCATAAACTCGCTGAAAGAGGTTTTATCATGAAGGCAAAAATCTACGTCACCCTGAAAAAATGCGTGCTCGACCCGCAGGGCAAGGCCGTTGCCGGCGCGCTTAACGCCATGAACTACAAAGAGGTTGAGGACGTGAGGGTCGGCAAGTTCATCGAGGTGGAGATTAAAGGCTCGTCTAATAAAGAGCAGGAGGCGCGCCTAAAGGAGATGTGCGATAATCTCCTCGCCAATACGGTCATAGAGAACTACAGGATAGAGATGGAGTAAGGCGCGGGCGTTGATTGCAACCTTTAAGGGAGGTAAACGTCATGGGCGGAAAAATTCTCGTAAC
>JACRCC010000046.1 GCA_016234405.1 Deltaproteobacteria bacterium
CCAACTCCGCGCCGAGGGACTCGGTTTCTTCGGGAGAAGCGGTGGTATGGGTCTCCTTTACCGGCATCATAAAACGGCTGAGGATACAAACGAATTCATGAGACGCGGGATTACGGGAAGCAAATCCGTTGCAATCATCCCTATCTCGCCCTTCTCTTTTTTAATCTCATCTGCGGCAAGTCCATGAATGTAAACGGCGGCTATTGCCGCATTCACTACGTCATACCCCTGACCGCAAAGGCCGCCTATCATGCCCGCGAGCACGTCGCCGGCGCCGGCGGTGGAAAGCCCGGCGTTGCCTGTGGGATTTATAAAAATCTCTCCATCCGGGTCCGCTATGACGGTGGACGCGCCCTTCAAGACGACTATTGCGCCCGTCTTTTTGGCAAGCGTTGCCGCGCACCCCACCCTGTCGGCCTGAATGTCGCGCGTCTTTACGCCCAAGAGCCAAGACGCCTCGCCCGGATGAGGCGTCAAAACGATATCCGCCGCGCACCCTTTCAACGCGTCGAGTTTTCCGGCAAGGGCGTATAGCCCGTCCGCGTCAACGACTACAGGCGCCTTTGCGGCCTTGAGCGCCGCCTCGACGAATTTCGAGACACCCTTCCCGCGCCCAATACCCGGGCCTATTACAATGGCGGACTTTCCGAGCATCGCTAATTTCACTGCCTCGCTTGATTCCTCGCCAAGCGTCCTGTCAACGGTTTGCGGCAGCCCGATAGTCATAACCTCGACGGTATTAGCCTCCATCACAGGTTCCAAACTTTTTGGCAACGCGATAGTCGCAAGCCCCGCACCGATACGCATGGCGCCCATCGCTGCCATATACGCGGCGCCAGTATGTCCCGGTGAACCTGCCGCCAAAAGCACGTGGCCATAAATACCCTTGTGCGTGTCCGGCATACGCGGCCTCAAAAGCCCGCTTACGTAATCGCGCGTAATAAGGCTGCACCCGACGGCGTTGTCGACGAGAAGAGCGGCAGGCGCCCCGATGTCAACGACTCTAATTTCTCCGGCCATGTCTCTGCCCGGATAGAGATAAAGCCCGCGCTTGGGGAGCGACATGGTTGCAGTAACCGAGGCGCGCACAGCGCATCCAAGGATAGCGCCGGTGCTCGCGTCAATGCCTGAAGGCACGTCAACCGAGACCACGCTTTTGCCCAGAGAGTTAATGTATCTTATGGCTTCGGCAGCAACCCCGCCTACTGGCGTATTGAGTCCCGTGCCGAAGAGCGCGTCCACGAGCACATGAGAATGGATTATGGATGAGCGGTATTTATCAATGGCCGTCTTGGAGAAAAACATGTAAACCCCGCCGCCCATTTTTTTCCAAATCTTAAAATTCACGGCCGCGTCTTGCTTCAAGTCTTCAAGGCGCGAAAGCGAATAGACCGCCGCGTTGACGCCTGAATTCTTGAGATGACGCGCTATGACGTATCCGTCGCCTCCGTTATTGCCCCTGCCCGCGAAAACCGCGACGCGCGACTCTTTTAACGGACGCCCCTGCGAGACGATTACCCCCTTGGCGATTTCTGCCGCGCCTCTGCCGGCGTTTTCCATGAGCTGCAGCCCGCTCATGCCGAACTCTTTTATCGCGGCCCTGTCAATGGCGGCAATCTCCGCCGCTGTCGGGAGTTTCATTTTTATATCTCCTCGGCAATGGTCTGGGCAACACTCAGATTTCCGTCATGCGAAATCGAAACCGAAAACCTCAAACCGTCAACGCCCTCTGCCTTAACGACGGGTCTGCCGCTGGGGGCGCGAACTATCTCAACGTCCGTAAACCTGCCCCACCTTCCGATTGCCTTAAAAAGACTCACCTTAGCCGCGAAACGCGCCGCGAAATGCGTCTCTGGATTTTTCCGGCGCATACAGTAGAGGATTTCACTTTCGGTAAAGAGCCGCTTGAGAAACCTCCGGCCTCGCCGCTCCATCGCGGCCTTGAAACGCCCGACCTCGACGAGGTCTATGCCGATGCCGTGGATCATAATTGGATGTGGGATGTGGGCTGTAGGAGGCGGTAAAAAATGGGGAATTGGAAGTGGGATGCGGGAGGCGGTAAAGACTTTACTACGTCCTACTTCCTACCCCCTACCTCCTACTTCCTACCTCCTACCCCCTACCCCCCATAATGAGTCTTTTCATTTCCCTTACGGCCTCTTCTATGCCCGTATACACGCTTCGCGCCATAATCGAGAACCCTACGGCAAATTCGTCAATCTCCGGCATGGCCGCGATAGGAACGATATTGCGGTAATCAAGCCCGTGTCCGGCGTGGGTCTTCATGCCGATGCGTTTGGAGAGCGCCGCGGCGTCGTATATCTTTTTAAGCTCCGCCTCCGTTGCGGCCTCTCCCCTTGCCTCCGCGTAAAGGCCTGTGTGAATCTCCACTCCGTTCGAGCCTATCTTGTGGCTCGCCTTCACGGCCTCCGGCGCAGGGTCAATGAAAAGGTTGACGTGTATCCCGCCGTCTCTCAACGTGGCGACGAATTTTTTAAGATGGTCGGCATGCGTCCTCACGTCAAGGCCGCCTTCGGTCGTCAGCTCCTGCCTTTTTTCAGGGACAAGCGTAACCATGTCGGGTTTGACCTCGAGGGCGATGGAGAGCATTTCTTTTGTCGCGGCCAACTCAAGGTTGAATTTCGTCTTCATGGTATTTTTGAGAAGGAAGACATCCTTGTCCTGAATGTGCCGCCTGTCCTCGCGCAGATGCACGGTTATGCCGTCTGCGCCGGACAACTCGGCCCGCAAGGCAACTGCAACCGGGTCCGGTTCCTTTGCGCCGCGCGCCTTTCTCAGTGTGGCAATGTGGTCTACGTTGACTGAAAGTGTGGGCATATTAAAGATGCTCCTCGTATATTTTTTTGTCGGCAAACTGCTGAATTAAAGGCGGGCGGCGACCACCCTGCAACGCTATCTCAGATATTCCTCACAGAAGGGTGTAATATCCCTGTTAAGCTCGCAGGCCTTTTTATAGTCAGCCAAGCTTCTACTATTTTGCCCTTTATTATAATTATAATACGAACTTCCGCGCATCCAGTAGGCACCAGCGTTACCCGGCTCCAGCGATATTACCTTGTTGTAATCCTCAATGGCCCTGTCGTATTGGTGTTTCATACCATACGCAAACCCGCGTCTACTGTAGGCTCTGGCGTAATAAGGATCAAGCTCGATTGCCTCTGAATATGCCTCTATAGCGTTATCCCAATCCCCGGAATTTCCAAAGGCCCAACCCTTTTTAAACCACTCCGTTGCGCTCATGGTATTGATCTGTTTTGCGTATGCAAGCTGTTTTGACCTGTCGTTTTTTACGGTATCAAGTTCTGCCTTGAGTTTTACAATATCTTTCAACGCCTCGTCTGCGCGCCTCTTCGATTCCTCTAGTTCCTTTGTCTTGACATCATCCTTACGGAGCCTGTCAATAGCCTTTGCCACTTCGACAGGGTCCGCCTTTATCCGCGCCTTCAGGTAATATTTTTCGCCGTTCCATTTTTCGTCGAATATCTCGATCTGGACTACGCCGGCCGTAAACACGGTAATCTTGTCGCTCGTTATCGCAAAATCTTTCACCTCGGTCTTGCTCATAAGATACGTGCCGAGTTCTTCAAGGACGAGCCTCTTTGCCTGCTCAAGCGCCTGTGCGCGGGACGTGACCTTGCTGTCTATCTCGCTCGCCTGATATGTGTACTCCCTGATGAAAACCTTTTCAGCGGCGAAGGAATTGACTGAGAGGGCAACCGCTGCAAGGGCTGTCAGCGCGTAAAAAATCCGCTTGGCGGTTCTCACTGGTATCTCCTCTGATGCGTCGTCTTGCCGTCAGGAGGAAACTCCTGGCGGCACAAAATACCTATATCTTACCCTTAAGATGCTTAAGCACGGCCTCTTTGACGCCCTTGGCCAACTCAACGGCTTCTTCGGCGTCCTCTCTGGGAATATCATAATAATCCTCACCCGGATACCTGACCTCCACCCCATAACTTGACAATACCTCAACCTCCCCCATCTCCGATTCAATCAAAGGGTCGTGTTGCTTGCACAACAAAACAAGGTCTTCTATCGAATGTGTTTTAGGGAAGTCAATTCCGTAAAACGTAAGAAGCCCCTTGAGATACTTCTCCGCGCACTGCGAGGCATGAAAACAGACCGTATCGCATGGCGGCTTTTCCATCTTCAGCGTATGCTCGGCATTTATCAAATCGTTCTCGGCCTTCTTAAACCATGCGCTCACAACCGCCAGCTTATCGCTCATATACCACCCTTCCCCTATGAGCGGCGGTATAGACAATAGTGCCGGCGATATCCTTGAACCGTTTGAACTCCTCAGGCGTCTTTACAATTATATCCTTGGGGATGCCCAAACCCTTTAGCGTCTTCCTCAAGGCTACAGACCTTTTATGCGGTCTTTCATTCGTATCCATAACGACCATAAGGTCTATATCGCTGTCCGTTGTCGGCTTACCGTAAGCATAAGACCCAAAAAGAATTATCTTCTCGGCGTCGCCGATGCTTAAAATCTTTCTTACGGCCTCTTTCAAATAACCTTCAATATCCATATAACCCTCCGGCCAATGAACAACCCCGTGCGCGCAGCGGGGTAGCCAAAGACAACTTTCTTTTAGAAGCCGAGCACAAGCCGCGGGGAATTAAACCCCGAAAGGGGATTAACGGTGTATTTATACTTTCTACCCCTCCCCGACCTCTCTTCTCAAGACCTCGGCAAGCTCCGTTGCCATGTCGCGTATGACCTTTTCGCCCTCGCCCTCAATGGTAATCCTCGCAAGAGGCTCGGTGCCGGAATACCTTATAAAGACCCTGCCGCGCCCCTTAAGCCTCTTCTCTACGGACTTGAGCGCCTTTTGAAGCTCGGCAAGCGTGGACAGGTCTTTCTTGGCCTTGACCTTTACGTTCACGAGCACCTGCGGGTAGCTCTTCATAACGGCCGCAAGCTCGGAGAGTTTTTTATTCTCTAAAACCATCCGCTTCAAGACCTGCAGGGCGGATATCACGCCGTCGCCGGTGGTGGTGTGATCGAGGTATATCACATGCCCTGACTGTTCGCCTCCGAGATTGTAGCCGTTCTTGAGCATCTCTTCCACCACGTATCTGTCGCCGACGTTAGTCCTTATCATCTTGCCGCCGTGTTTGATAACGGCCTCCTCAAGCCCCGAGTTGCTCATGATGGTCGAGACGAGCGTCTGTTTTTTAAGCGCGCCTTCTTTGAGCATGGCAACGGTTGAGATGGCGAGCATGTAATCGCCGTCAAGGACCCTGCCTTTTTCATCCACCATGATGCACCTGTCGCCGTCGCCGTCAAGGGCAAAGCCAGCGTCCGCGCCGGTTTCTACCACCTTTTTTGCGAGATGCTCAGGGTGAAGCGCGCCGCTGTCATGGTTTATGTTCTCTCCGTCGGGCTTCACGCCGATTGACACGACCTCGGCGCCGAGTTCATAAAAAACCTCCGGCGCAACCTTGTAGGCCGCGCCGTTGGCGCAGTCAACGGCGATTTTAAGCCCCTCTAAGGTAAGTTCCTTGGGGAATGAATTTTTGGCGAAGACCACGTATCTGCCAATCGCGTCGTCAACCCTGTAGGCCTTGCCGACCTCTTTAGCGGTCGGCCTGTGGGACGGATTTTTATCTTCCCCCGCCCCTATGACAAATTTTTCTATTTCAAGCTCGATGGAATCCGGCAGCTTCAATCCGTCTCTCGAAAAGAATTTTATGCCGTTGTCCTGATACGGGTTATGCGAGGCGGATATGACGACCCCGGCGTCCGCCCTCATGCTCGAGGTGATAAACGCGATGCCCGGCGTTGGCAGAGGCCCGACCATCACGGCGTCAACGCCCATCGAACAGATGCCGGCCATCATCGCGCTCTCGAGCATATAACCCGACAACCGCGTGTCTTTGCCGATGACTATCCTGTGGCGGTGCGGTTTTTTCTTGAAAACGTAGGCAATCGCCCTGCCGAGTTGCAGCGCCGTCTCGGCGGTCATGGGTTCCATGTTTGCGACGCCGCGTATCCCGTCCGTGCCAAAGAGCCTTTTCTTGGAAACCATCTTATCCCCCTCACACTGTAACGACATGCCTTAGCATGTCGTTACATCTGTTGTCCATTCGCATGTCATGAGCGAAAACAAGAAGCAGATCCTTCGCGGAGTTTACACTGAAGCACATTCGCTTCGCTCAGTGTAAACTCCGCGAATGTGCCTGCCTTGAACGGAAAAAGCAGATCCTTCCCCGTTCGCTGCGCTCAGGGCTGACGGCTCACTCGCTCAGGATGACCTTCTCTCCCTGCGGGGAGAGAAGGTCATTTCTCCTTCTCGAAAATAACCTTCACCTTGACGCTCTCAACGCTCAATGCCCTGATGTCATTATCCGGTATTTCAAGCTGCGCCGTAACGTCCATCCGTGCCCGCGCCCCGCTTATGTCAACCGGTTTCGTATAGACGGCGGTGAACACGTCGAGGTTCTTCTTGACCACGCCTGCGGTTACGGACCTTGGCGTCACGCTCACCCTTGCGACGCGCCAGCCCTTGCCCGGTTTTCCGCTGAGCCTGACCTTTACCGGAAGCTCGACTTCAACGAGCCTATCCATGCGTATCTCAACCGAGGCAGGGATCACCCTCGTAACCTTTATGCCTGCGGGCACGGTTACGTCCCTCGGCGGTATCCGGTAGCCGTTGACGCCTTCTTTCGCGGAGGCAAGGTCCACCTCGGCGATTATCTGCGAGGGCAGGAGATTATTCACGAGAAATTTCGGTCCAGCGACCCTCACGTCAACCTCGCCCTCCGGCGCGCCTGTCATGACCATGCCCTTGGGAATGCCCTTAAAGGAAAGCGGGACCATGAACCCCACGTCCGTGCTCGTCTGACTGGCTACGAAAAACCAGAGCGCAAGGGAAAAACCGAGCGCGAGGAGTTTTAGCCTGAGATTTTTAAGGATAAGTTCTTTCACTCGGCGGCCTTCCACGGAAAAAACCGGCGACTTGAATTTTCATGTTTTGAAAAACGCCTCCTCAACTCGCCAAGCAGCCCCTCGTTGCTTATGCCCGTGAAAATTTCCTCCTCGACGATGAGCGCAGCCTCCCCCGTCTCCTCGGAGACCACTATCACGAGCGCGTCCGTCTCCTCGGCCAAACCCATAGCCGCCCTGTGGCGTGTGCCTCTGCCCGACAGGTTCTCACTCACGTCCTTGTCGGTAAGCGGCAATATGCATCCGGCCTTATAGACCCTCCCGCGCCTCACCACGACGGCCCCGTCGTGCAGGGGAGAGGCCGTGTTGAAGATGGAAAGGAGCAATTCCTTCGAGACCTTGGAGTCCATCTCAACGCCTGTATCGAGGTGCTCGGACAAATCCTCCCCGCGCTCCATCACGATGATGCCTCCGGTGCGCGCCTCTTTCATTCGGGTCACGGACAACACTATCTCGACGATGGATTCGCTCTCCGCCCTTATCTCTCCGGAGCTGAATGGGCGGCCCATCTTCACGAGCGCGCGCCTGATGTCCTGTTGGAAAACGACTATGATGAATATTACGATTGAGCCGAGAAAATTAGAAAGTATCCAGTGGAGGGTGAGGAACTCGAACCTGTCCGTGATAAAATATACTATTACGATTACGGCAATGCCCCAGAGCATCCTCTCGGCCTTGGTGCCCTTGAACATGAGCATAATCCAATAGAGCACCACCGCGACCGCGATGACGTCAACTATCTCGATTATGTTACGGAGCCTGAGCAGTATGTCGAGCATTCCGAATATCCGCCGCTAAAAATCGCTCTTTTTCCCCGACCATTACGTTATGGGCGTTAGGGCGAAAATAAAAATGCTCACATATTGTCATATATGCTCCGCTTTTTATTTTCGCCCTGCCTTGACCTCGGAAAAAATAGCTGATTTTTAGAAGCGCTCTTTAGTTTTTTTACGGTCTGTCAGTATGCCGCCTTGAGCGCGTCGGCAATGGCGCAGGCCACAACCGCCTCTTTGACGTCATGCACGCGCAATATCTGCGCCCCGTTCAAGACCGCGGCCACGCCCGCGGCTATGGAACCGGAAAGCCTCTCCTCCGGCGTTCCTCCGCGCCCGGCGGCCGCCTTGCCTATGAAGGATTTTCTCGAAACCCCGACGAGCACGGGGGCGCCGAGCGCGCGGAATTCCGAGAGGTTTTTTATCAATGATAGATTTCCGTCAACGGATTTCCCAAAACCTATCCCAGGGTCTATTACTATCCTGTCCCTTGATATTCCTGCGGTTTCAGCATACTCCATCCGCTCGGAAAGGTAAAGGAATACCGTGTCGAGAAGGTCTTTGTAGGACGTATCGAGCTGCATCGCGGCCGCGCTCCCGCGCCTGTGCATGAGGACAACTGCCGCGCCGGAGCATACCCGCGCCATGTCCGCGTCCCCGAGCGCGCTTACGTCGTGTATCATCTCGGCCCCTGCGTCAAGCGCGGCCTTTGCGACGACGGCCTTGCTTGTATCCACCGACACGGCAACGCCTTTTTTGACAAGCCCTACGACCACGGGGATTACCCTTTTCAACTCCTCCTCCGCGTCCACCGGAAGGGCGTTGGGACGGGTTGACTCTCCCCCCACGTCAACGATGTCCGCGCCGCACTCCCTCATCCGGAGGCCGTGCTCCACGGCCTTGTCCGCTTCGAGATACGCCCCGCCGTCGGAAAAAGAATCCGGCGTAACGTTAAGTATCCCCATGACGAGAGAGCGCGCGCCCAGCTTCCACTTCCGTGCCCGCGCCTTTATGACATACTCGGGCCGGGTTATGTTAACAATGGCCTCTTTTACGGATTCGGCCACGGCCGGAAGCCCGAAGGACTGAACGGAAAGTTTAGCTATGAGCGTCTCAAAATGTCTTGCGGTGCCGGAAATAATCGCGTCGGAAACAACGACGGAGCACGACGCAGCGCCCTTTGCAACGGCTGCCTCTCCTCCGATGGACAGCATATCTTGTTTGAGGACGTTGGCCTGCGCCGGCGTGAGACCGGCGATTTTTAGATTATAATGGAACTGTTTGGACGTCATTATCGCCGCGCCTGCCGGGTCAACGCCGATGCGCTCCATCTCCGAGTATGACCGCGCCGGCAGGGTTATGTTCAAACTCCTTACGGGAAACTTCAAACGGAGCCTCCATTTTATGCAACTAAAAAATCAAAACTATATATTATGGCGGGTGTGGCCGCCCTACAAAACAAACATACAAGGGGGATTGACTTGGAGATGAAAGAATGGAACTACTTTGCGGCTGCGCCGAGCGGCGGTGCGCCGAACGGCGCTAATGGCTCGTCTTTTTCAGGCGCGGCAGTCTTAACCGCTTCATGCGCCTTAGGCTCCGCGGCGGCCTGTTGTTTAACGGCAGGCGCATCCGCGCCGAATATGAGCTTGTCAATCTCAACGGCGTCGAGCATCTCTTTATCGAGGAGGCTCTTCGCGAGCCTCTCAAGCGCGTCTCTGCGCGTTTCCAAAAGCAGCTTCGCGCGGACGTAGTTCTCCGTGACTATCCGCCTGACCTCGGTGTCTATGTCAATGGCCGTGCTCTCGCTGAAATCCCGCTTCTGGGAGATTTCCCTTCCGAGGAAGATATGTTCTTCTTTTTTGCCGAAGGTAAGGGGCCCGAGTTTTTCGCTCATGCCCCATTCGCAGACCATCTTTCTGGCTATCTCGGTAGCCCTCTCGATGTCGTTTGCGGCGCCGGTCGTCATGTGGTTTAACACTATCTCTTCGGCGGCCCTGCCGCCCATGAGCACCGCAATATTGTTGAAGAGATAATCCTTGTTATAGGTATGTCTCTCGTCAATGGGGAGCTGCTGCGTGAGTCCGAGCGCCATGCCTCTTGGGATTATTGAGACCTTGTGTATCGGGTCAGTGCCGGGTATGAGGCGCGCCACGAGCGTATGCCCGGCCTCGTGATAGGCGGTATTCAACTTTTCCGAGTCGCTTATTATCATGCTCCTTCTCTCGCTGCCCATCAAGAGCTTGTCTTTGGCGTGGTCGAACTCAACCATGTCAACCTTGTCCTTGCCCCTCCTTGCCGCAAGGAGCGCCGCCTCGTTCACGAGGTTGGAGAGGTCCGCGCCGGAAAACCCCGGGGTCCCGCGCGCTATGACCTCGGCCTTGACGTCGGACGAGAGCGGGGTCTTTGACATGTGCACGCGGAGTATCTCTTCCCTGCCCCTGATGTCCGGCTTGGGCACGACGACGTTTCTGTCAAACCTGCCGGGACGGAGAAGCGCCGGGTCGAGGACGTCTGGCCTGTTGGTGGCGGCGACGATGATGACGCCCTCGTTGCTCTCGAACCCGTCCATCTCCACGAGGAGTTGATTCAACGTCTGCTCGCGCTCGTCATGCCCCCCTCCGAGTCCCGCGCCCCTGTGACGGCCGACGGCGTCTATCTCGTCAATGAATATTATGCACGGGGCGTTTTTCTTGCCCTGAACGAAAAGGTCCCTTACGCGGGACGCGCCGACCCCGACGAACATCTCAACAAAGTCGCTGCCGGATATAGAAAAAAACGGCACGCCCGCCTCGCCCGCTATGGCCTTTGCAAGAAGCGTCTTGCCCGTGCCCGGAGAGCCGACAAGGAGAACCCCTTTGGGTATGCGGCCTCCGAGCTTCGTGAACTTCTTGGGGTCTTTGAGAAAATCTATTATCTCGCTGACCTCTTCCTTGGCCTCGTCAATGCCGGCCACGTCCTTAAACGTAACCCTCTGCTGATTCTCGGTGAGGAGCTTTGCCTTTGATTTCCCGAAGCTCATGGCCTTGCCGCCGCCGCTTTGCATCTGACGCATAAAAAATATCCAAATTCCGATGATGAGCACCATCGGAAACCACGAGATGAATATCGAACCCCATGAGGGAGAATCGTTGACCGGCTCGGCGGCGATTTTCACGCCGCTTGCGCGCAGCTTTTCGATAAGGTCGGGATAGAAGGGAGAATAGGTCTTGAAGACCTTGCCGTCGCGGTATTTGCCGCTGATGTCGTTGCCCTGAATGTTGACCTCGGAGACGCTGCCCTTTTCGACCTCCTGTATGAAGTCGCTGAAAACGGTCTTCTCCGAGGAGGGCTGCTTGTAGCTGATAAGGTTAAACATCAGCACGACCGAGGCGATTATGAAAAGCCACAAGGCTATGCTTTTGTAGGATTGTCCCATCATGTATCCTCTGTAAGCTCCTTTATAAAATCAAACCTTAAGACCGGAATATCACTTTTTGATTTTGTCATATTGCGCGGAGGATTACAACAAAATTATGGCGGATTGTCCCTAACTCCAAAGACGGCGCAAAACGTCTTCAACCCGTCTTAGTCCTCTCGTGCGACACCCTCGCAAACGCCGCGCAAAAAAGGAATATGGAAATCGTATAGTATATCCACGCCATCAGCAGCATCACCGTGCCTATCGAGGCATAGAACTTGTTAAAGGCCGGAAAATACGAGATGTAGAGCGCGAAGAGCTGTTTTGCCGCCTCCCAAAGCACGGTAAAGAGGAGGCCGCCGTAGAACGCATGTCTGAGATTCAGGTTCGGCCCGGAAAACATCCTGTAGACGAGCGCCGCCGCCACAAACAAAAACCCCATCGGGAGGACGTATTTAAAGGTGAGGCTCTCTATGAGATAGTGATACAGGTCAATCTCGAAGACCTTGAATTTATAGTGCCTCAGTATCCCCGCAAGCGTCGTGGTCATGAGCGAAAAAAAGGCCGCGGCCACGCTTAAGCAGAGCACTAACATATTGACTATCTTTCGCCTGACGAACCCGAACCTGCTCGTCGTGTCGAACGTAGCGGCAAGCGCCGACGACATGGAATCAAAAACGAGGTCCGCGCTCCATAAAAGGGTAACAAACCCCACCCAGCCGTAGGTCTTCCACTTGAGAGACAGCCCGTTGAGGTCGTTTATTATCCTGTCGCTCAAATAAGGCAGACCCTGTTTGACGAAGGTCACGACGTTTTCCATCACCTGCGCGTTCTTTCCGAGAAACGAGCCGAGTATCGCCGCGATGAGGAGGATGAGCGGGACAAGCGAAAAGAGCGCGAAAAACGATATCGCGGCAGCCCTGTTCATGCCGTCAATTTTTAAAAAGAGCCTAAAACCTCTCCATATACTGACAATGAATTTCAGCAAAGCCTACTCCCTCTTGCGGTAGTATACCTTGAGCGGGCAACCGTCCATGCCTGCCGCCTCACGCAGCGTATTCATCATATAACGCTTATATGGTTCATCCACGCCCTCGGGGTGGTTCGTGAATATCACGAACTCCGGCGGCGAAACCCCGGTCTGCGCCGCATAGTAAAACTTCACCTCTTTACCCCTATAAGACGGCGGATGATGACGCCCGGCGGTCTCTTCCAAAATCTTATTAAGCTCCGAGGTCTTGAGTCTCCGGCTGCTTTTCTCCACAAGACCGTCAACCAAGTCGAAAATCTTAGACACGCGAGTGCCAACGAGCGCCGATACGAACACCACTGGCGCATATGAGATAAACGGCATCTTGCGCCTTATGGATCCCTCCACGTGCTTGGCAATATCCGTGTCCTTGTCCTCGGCGAGGTCCCACTTGTTTACCGCTATTATACAGTTTTTTTTTCTGTCTTCAATGATGCCGGCGAGTCTTTCGTCCTGCGTGTTGGTCCCGGCCTTGGCGTCCATCACAAGTATCGCGGCGTCGCACCTGCCGATGGTTTTTATCGCCTCCATCACGCAGTAGTTCTCCACTAAAAGGCTCACCCTGTTCTTCTTCCTTATCCCGGCGGTGTCAACGAAGAGATACTTCTTTCCGTCCCGGGCAAAGGGCGTGTCAACGGGGTCCCTCGTGGTTCCGGCGACGTCGCTCACGATGGCCCTGGGCTTGCCGACGAGTTTATTGAGGAGAGACGATTTGCCTACGTTGGGCCTGCCGACTATCGCCACCCTAATCCTGCCCTCTTCCTCGGCTTGGGGCGCGGAGGCGGGCAACCTTTTAACAACCTCCTCCACAAGCTCGTTCACGCCCGTGCCCTGCTCGGCGGACACCGGGAATATCTCTTTTATTCCGAGGGAGTAAAAATCCGTCAACCGCGAGGTCTGAGAGACCGAGTCAATCTTATTGACCGCGTAGACCACGGGTTGTCCCGACTTTCGCAGTATCCCGACAAGCTGGGCGTCGTCGGCGCTCACGCCGGACTTGCCGTCCATCAGAAATATTATTACGTCCGCCTCTTCTATCGCAAGACGGGTCTGCTCCTTGACCTGATGGAGGAGATAATCCGTCTTACCGCTCTCAAAACCCCCGGTGTCAACCACGGTGAAGACCCGGCCAGAATCTTGCGCGTCCGCGAAGTTGAGGTCTCTCGTAACTCCAGGCTCGTCCGCTACTATCGCCTTTTTCCTGCCGATTATCTTGTTGAAGAGCGTGGATTTGCCGGCGTTAGGGCGGCCCACTATGGCGACGATGGGTTTCATTTCAGTATCCGAATTCCTTCAAGTCAGCCGGGTTCTTAGTCCAATCTTTTTGCACCCTTACGAATAACGTCAAAAAAACCTTTACGCCGAGGAGACCTTCGATGTCAAGGCGCGCTGCAATGCCTATGCGCTTGAGCATGGCCCCATCCTTACCGATGAGTATGCCCTTCTGGGATCCCTTCTCCACGCTTATCGTTGCGTCAATCACTACGACACCCTTGCCTTTTTTCTCCTTGAAGCCGTCTACGACTACTGCGGTTGAATAAGGCACTTCGTCCTTAGTGAAATGAAAAATCTTTTCCCTGATTATCTCCGCGACGATGAACCGTTCGGGCTGGTCCGTTACCGCATCTTCCGGAAAGTAACGCGGCCCATCGGGGAGGAATTTTTTGACCGCGGCGATGATGAGGTCAACGCCGTCGCGTTTGAGGGCGGAAATCGGGATAATCTCGTGAAAGGGAAAGACCTTCGCATATCCCGCGATAAGCGGGAGAAGCGCCGGTTTGTCCATTGCGTCCACCTTGTTCATCGCAAGCACGACCGGGCGCTTGAGCGTTTTGAGCACGTCAATTATAGGGCGGTCCGCGTCCATAGACTTGGCTCCGGCGTCGCACATATAGACCACGGCGTCAACGTCCGATAGCGCGGAGGCGGACTCCGAAGCCATGAACTCGCCCAGCGCCACTTTCCGCCTCATACACTTGTGAGGCATCGAAGGCTTGTGATGGAAAGTGGCGCTGGGCGCGCCCCTGCCCGCGTGTATGCCTGGCGTGTCAATGAAGATTATCTGGCAGTCCTTCGCCGAGTAGACCCCGCGTATGCTGTTGCGCGTGGTCTGGGGCTTGGCCGAAACAATGGAAATTTTTTCTCCGAGTATGGCGTTAAGGAGAGTGGACTTCCCGACGTTGGGCCTGCCGATTATCGTAACGAAGCCTGATTTGAACATTTTGTCATCTGAACGCAAAACTAACCCACCGAGTCGTATTCCCTCACCCTGAAGGCTACCCCGAGTTCGTCCTCGGCCACCTTTCTGCACACCTCCACGTCAACGCCCGGCACGGTCACGACGCTTGCCACGACCTTTGCGATATGCTTCTTGGCCTCTTTCAGAAAAAAAAGTATCGCCGGATACGACGCATCCCCGAAAGGCGTCTTGATTATCTTCTGATACGTCCCGGAATCCGGCGCGTTGAGGCTCACGGAGATGACGTCAACGAACGACAACTCCGGCAAAACGTTTCTTTTGTGGACGAGGTTCGCAAGGCCGTCCGTGTCTATGCGTATCCTGCATCCGAGCCTCTTGAGATGCAGCCCGACTTTTTTAACGAGGTCGAGCCGTATTAGCGGCTCGCCGAATCCGCAAAAGACTATCTCGTCGTATTGCAAGGGGTTCTCGCCTATCGCCCTTATGACGGCGCTGAAGTCTGGTTCCTCCCTCAAGCGCAGGTAATGTCCCTTGACCGTATATGATTTATGCTTCGCGCAGAAGGTGCAGTAGTTGGAGCACCTGTTGGTGACGTTGAGATAGAGCGAATTCCTTATTGCGTAAGCTATCCGCGCCTCCTGCCTGCCTGCATCCCCGGCTATTCCAAAGAGTTCTTCGGCGTTACTCGTGGTTATCCTCGCAACGTCAACGAGACCCAAACCCTTTACCCCGGCGATCGCAACGGCGGTATTCATCACGTAAGCAGGTTCGTTCCGCTCTCCCCTCTTGGGCGCGGGCGTGAGATACGGGCAGTCGGTCTCGATGAGCATTTTTTCAATCGGGACGTATTTTACGGCCTCTCTGAGGTCTGTTGCCTTGGGGAACGTGACCACGCCGGTGAAAGAAATGTAAAAGCCCAAATCAAGGGCCTTTTGCGCGGCCTTTACATCCCCCGAAAAGCAGTGGAACACGCCGCCCACCTCATGCGCGCCGTTTGACTTGAGGATATCGAAGGTGTCTTTCTCGGCCTCGCGGGAGTGGATGACGAGCGGGAGGTTCAACGCGCGCGCTAACGCAATTTGGTTTGCGAATACCTCTTTTTGTTTATCCCTTGGCGAGTGGTCATAATGATAATCAAGCCCCGTCTCTCCCACGGCAACGACCTTGCCGCCGTATTTAAATTCAGCGCCGAGCTTCTTGATGAGATCATAAGGCGCGTTGCCGCTCACGTCCTTTGCGTCGTGCGGGTGCACGCCCAGGGCGCAGTAGATGGAGTCGTTGTTTCTGACGATGCCCGCGACCTTCTCGAAGCCGTCCTCTTTATTCCAGCATCCGACGTTGATTATGGTCTTGACCCCTGCGTCTTTAGCCCGTTTTATGACTTCATCCCTGTCAGTGTCATACTTCGGGTCGTCAAGATGCGCGTGAGTGTCTATGAGTTGAATTTTTTCCATACCTGTTGCCTCTTTATCCCCACAGAGTTCAGACCATGTAGCTCAGGCCGTAGCTCAGGCCTTCAGGCCTGATGTTTTCAGGGCTAAAGCCCTGAGCTACGAGAGCCTCGGAAAGAGCGGGGCTGTCTTTTTGACTTTTGCGCCCGGCTTCAACCCGCCCCATTTAACGGCCTCGTCGAATTTTACGTCCTCGATGCAGCCTTCGACACCGAGCGCGTCCCATATCTTCTCCGCGGACGAGGGCATGAAGGGATAAAGGTAGACGGCTATGATACGTAAACCTTCGGCAAGGGTGTAAAGGACGTTGGAGAGCGCGGCCTCATCCTTATTTTTTGCGAGCACCCATGGGGCGGACTTGTCAACGTAGGCGTTCAAAAGTCTAATCTTTATCCAAACGCCGTCAAGCGCATGATGAAACTGCAAATTCTCCATGAATTGCCCATAGATTATATCGGGTGCGCCAAAACGCCCTTGAATATCTTTCTCCATAGCGCCATCGAAGCCATTTATCGCAAGCCCCGCCTCCCCTCCCCGGTACTTCTCTATCATCGAAACCGTCCTTGAGACGAGATTGCCCAGATCGTTTGCAAGGTCTCCGTTTATCCTGCCTTCGAGGGCCTTTATAGAAAAATCTCCGTCAAGTCCGAACGGGACTTCCCTCAATAAAAAATACCTGAACTGGTCTACGCCGTATTTGTCAATCACCGCGTTTGGGTCAACTACGTTGCCCTTTGATTTACTCATCTTCCTGCCCTCGACCGTCCACCATCCGTGGGCGAAAATTTTTTTCGGAAGGGCAACGTCGGCTGACAACAAAAACGCGGGCCAGTAGACCGCATGGAAACGCAGGATGTCCTTGCCGATGATATGCACGTCCGCGGGCCAAAAACCATTGTTCTCAGGATAACCCGTTGCCGTGAGATAATTCGTGAGCGCGTCGAACCAGACGTAAAGGACGTGCTTGGGGTCGCCGGGCACGGGGATGCCCCACGAAAAGGAAGTCCGGCTGACTGAGAGGTCGCGCAGGCCCGTTTTAAGAAACGACGTTATTTCGTTGCGCTTTGAAACAGGCTGGATGAAATCAGGGTTGGCCTCGATATGCGCCAGAATCTTTTCACCGTACGCGGAGAGCTTGAAAAAGTAACTCGTTTCCTTGAGCCTCTCGACGATTCTGCCGCAATCGGGACACTTGCCGTTAACAAGCTGAGTCTCGGTGAGAAAATTCTCGCACGGCGTACAGTACCAGTCTTCATACGCGCCGAGGTATATGTCGCCTTTTTCGTTAATCGTATTCCATAAATGCGTAACCGCCTTTTTATGGCGGTCTTCCGTGGTGCGGACAAAATCATCGTAAGATATGTTCAGCTTTGTCCAGAGGTCTTTGAAGCGAGCGACTATCCCGTCAACGAACTCTTGAGGCGTCTTGCCCGCGGCCTTTGCCGCCTTCTCGACCTTCTGCCCGTGCTCGTCCGCGCCGGTCACAAAGAGCACTTCGTCACCCTTGAGTCTTTTGTATCGCGCAAGGCAATCGGCCGCGACCGTCGTGTAGGCGTGTCCGACGTGGGGGACGTCGTTGACGTAGTAGATTGGCGTGGTAACGCAGAACCTTGTCCCATCACGTTTTAAGAGGAGATTGTCGGGCATCCGGGCGCCTATGCCCCCTTTTCTTCTTGCGGCGCAGCGGGGGCCGGGTTGGAAGAAGGACACCCTCCGCATTCCCCCTTGCCGTTTTCAGGCTTGCCTTTGGCGCTCTTGTACATGCCGTGCTCGTAACCGAGACAGCACATGAGCCTGCCGCAGATGCCGGAAATCTTGGCGGGGTTCAAGGCCAGGTTCTGGTCTTTGGCCATCTTAATGGTGACGGGCGCGAAGTCCGGCAGGAACGTAGAGCAGCACAACTCCCTGCCGCACGAACCTATGCCGCCGACCATCTTGGACTCGTCCCTGACGCCTATCTGGCGCATCTCTATGCGCGTGTGGAAACCCGCGGCAAGGTCTTTTACGAGTTCGCGGAAATCCACCCGCGTCTCTGACGTGAAATAAAATATCGCCTTGCTCGAATCGAAGAGATACTCCACCCTTACGAGCTTCATGGGGAGCTTTCTCTCTTCTATCTTTTCGCGGCATATCCGCAGGGCCTCGCCTTCCCTCTCGGCGTTGAAACTCTGCCTTTCAAGGTCTAGCGAATCCGCCCTTCTTACTATCTTTTTCAACGGCGGCCTCGCCGCGGCTGCGTCAATCCCCTTAGGCGCGGAAACGACCGTGCCCATGCCAAGCCCTTTTTCGACTTCCACGACGACCGTCTCTCCGGGTTTTAAATCCAACCCGTTCACGTCAAAGTCGTAGACCTTGCACGCCCTCTTGAACCTTATCCCAACGACGTTGAGCATAATCCCCCTCAATCCCCCCGACCCGCGCCCCTTGGCGCGGGTGCCCCGAAAGGGGGATACATAATGTAAAGACCCCTTGTTGCTTTTTAATAAAAGAGGTGTCTGTTATCGGTTATCAGTGAAGATGAAAAAATAATTTCCTTAAACGGATAACCGATAACCGTCAACCGATAACCTGCCCTGCGTTGCACCCCGCAAGCCTCAGCATCATCGCCTCCATCGTAAGCAGCCGGTTTGCATACCTCGGAGGCGTGATATCGTATATCGCCTCGGTTATCGCCTCATAGGAGCCGTATAATTCCCGGAACTCAGCCGGAAACCCCGCTGCCTCGGCGTTCACCGCAAGCTCAGGGCACCCTGCCCCGGCAACCGCCCTGTCCCTGCACCAAATCTTGAAAAACTCGAGGACCTCGATGAGGTCGTCCCTCTTTGCGAGTTCATCGGCGATCTTTAACGCCCCGTCCGCGTCTTTGAGAGTGACGCTTATTGCCCTCAATGCAAGGGCAATGCTGCCTTCTCCAGCGCCGTCTTTGAGATACGCCAACGCCGACCCGATGCTTCCCGCCGAAAAACGTGAGGCCGCGCTTGCCGCTGTGGGAGCAATTTCAAGACGCTCAATGAGATAAGACTTCAAGGCGTCGTGAGCGAGCGGTTTAAAGCCAAGTCGCTGGCACCTTGAAAGCATGGTCGGGAGAAGCTCCGAGGGCCTTGACGCGATAAGCATGATTACCGAATCCGGCGGCGGCTCCTCAAGGGTTTTCAGGAAGGCATTTGCGGCCTGTGGCATGAACCGCTCGGCGCCCTCCACTATCACGGCCTTTTTACCGTGCCCTGCCCTGTGCTTGAGGAGATTTTGCAGCTCCCTAATCTGCGGTATCCGTATCAACCCATCTTCGGGCTTGTCGGCCTTTACGAGGTCGTCTCCCTTTTCCTTGATTGTCGGCCAGACGGTAAATATATTATGGTGCGTGCCGGCGTTGGCCGTCTCGCAATCGCGGCACACCCCGCACGAGTCCGCGCCGTTATTTGAAGGGCAGTTAAGATAGGCCGCAAAAGCGAGCGCAACCTCACGTTTTCCTATGCCCTGCGGCCCGTGAAAGAGATAGGCGTGCCCGAGCCTGCCTGAAGAAACGGCGTTTTTGAGCTGAGTTATTGCATTCTCATGCCCGCAGATATCGGCAAACCGCATGGCCCATTGTCCTTTTGTTCCCGAAAGGGGATCCCCCGCTTCATCGAGCGGATAAATACTCTAATCCCAATATTGAAGAAACCTTTTTCAGTCTTTTATCAAGCGTCCACATCTGAATTTTACTCAACATAGCCGAAACAAGCAAATGGATATCTATATACCCCAATCCTTTCCCCATAAGACGATGTCCCTCTATAAATCGCATTACCTCAAGATGCTCCGCATGGGTTGCCATGGGAAGCGCATTGAGAAGAACAAGTATTTCAGACCTGTTTTTGAGAATTCCGCAGGCAAGTTCCCCGATTATGAACGGATGACAGACAACGCGGCCGTTATTGAGAAGCATTTCAAGACCGGTATTCCCTCCACGCAAATGCGCCACCCAGACCGACGTGTCAACAAAGACCATCTCACTTTTCTCCCGCCCTTCTCCTTGGTATCCTCTTCAGTTTTTTTTCAGTCCCCCCCAACATTGCGAGACGTTTTGCGCTTTCCAATGCAATCAATGCCTCAAGACCGGACTTGACCAATGAAGTCTTCTCTTTAATGCCCGTCAACTTCATTGCACTGTCAAGCAGCTTGTCTTCTATATTTAACGTTGTCTTCATAAATCCTTCCTCCTAATGGGACGACCCGCCCGCGATATGTATTTTTATATGTATCAGTATGTATTATTTAGCTGTATTTATCAAGATACGTTTTTATGCCTTGATTGGGAAGGTCTGCATCTCGACCGATGATTCGTTCTCCGTCACCGTTTGTCCTTTAAAACCGACTTATTTATGATATCACATATCGCGTTGTGTATTAAAGGGATTCCCCCGTCGCCGGATATTACGCGGACCCTTTTCGGGGTATCCGCCGCTATCTTCAAAAAACCCTTTCTGACTCTTTTGTGGAAATCAAGGGACTCTTTCTCGAACCTGTCTTCCTTTAGGGCGGTCTTGGATATCCGTTTCCGCGCCCTTTTAAGCCCTATCTCAGGGTCAAGGTCGAGGAGAAACGTGACATCCGGGGTCAGGCCGTTGGAGGCAAGTTTATTCAAGAGGGGGATGTCAGTTTTAAGCCCCCTGCCGAAACCCTGATACGCGACCGTTGAATCCACGAACCTGTCGCATATCACGAATACGCCTCTTTTGAGAGCCGGGGCAATGACCTTTTCAACAAGCTCTGCCCTGCAGGCTTCGTAAAGGAATAGCTCCGTCAACGGAGCCATTCCGTCGCCTTCGGAGTTGAGCAATATCGCCCTTACCTTCTCACCAAGGCGCGTGCCCCCGGGTTCCCGCACGAGCAAGACCTTAAATCCCTTTTTTTCGAGATACCCCTTGAGAAGTTCCACCTGAGTGGACTTGCCGCAGCCCTCGACGCCTTCGAATGTAATGAACCTGTTGCCCATGCGGTAATCTCCCCAGCCCCTCTTTAGGGAAACTCTGATTAATTGCACTCTGTCGTCATTCTGAGCGCATTCGCTCAAAATGACGATAGCGAATGTGCTCAGTAATGACACCATCGTAGAATAAATCAGAGACCCCTTATATCAAAAAGCAAGGCCTATCCCCCGTTTTTTCCGCAGGTTGGAATGCGGAATCACCCATGATGCGCTTGGGCATGCAGTTTCAACCCTAATGCAGTCATTACCTTGAGGATGGTGTCAAAACCCGGACTGCGCTCGCCGGAGAGCGCCTTGTAAAGGCTTTCGCGGGACAGGCCCGCGTCACGCGCGACCCGCGCCATGCCTTTTGCGCGGGCGATATCGCCCAGCGCCTTTGCAATGAATGCCGCATCGCCGTCAGCCTCCTCAAAACATGCCTCCAGATAAGCCGCCATTTCCTCCGGGGTTCGGAGGTGTTCCGCAACGTCGTAGCGCGTGGTAGTTGTCTTGCTCATTATTCGCTCCTATAAGTTCCGCGCGAGACGCAGCGCATCCTTGATGTCGGCGGCCTGTGTGCGTTTGTCGCCTCCGGCAAGCAAAATTATCGCCGTGCGTCCGCGCATCGTAAAATACACCCGGTAACCGGGGACATAATCAATTCGCAGTTCTGAAACGCCCTCCCCAACCGATCTGACATCCCCCGGGTTCCCTGCCGCAAGACGCTCGACCCTGACCTGGACGCGCGCCCGCGCATGAATGTCGCGCAGCCCATCAAGCCATTTGGCATAAGTCTCCGTCTTGCGAATCTCATGCATTATCTATTGTAGCCATACGGCTACAATATGTCAATATCTTTCCATCGGCGACAATTGGAAAAAGGAATATTATTATCACTTGACATTCTACGGCATGTAGTATAGGATTAGTCATCAGGAGCCGCGCCTATGGAAAAAAATCATAAACACAGGGAATCCACCTCATCAACGACAGGCCCCCTCGAGCAGGACGTGCTCGGAGTCCTCTGGGAAAAAGAGGAAGCGACCGGCAGGGAGGTCTATTCTGATCTCAAGCGTTCGCGGTCAATCGCTCTTACGACCGTCCTGACGGTATTGGAGAGGCTCGCCAACAAGGGGTTCGTAACAAAGGCCAAGGGTGAAAGCGTATTCATCTACCGCCCCGCTTTCACGAAAGACGGCTTTGCGCGGGAGGTTTCGCACGGCGTCCTTAAAAACATATTCGGCATATCCGCATCCGGCGCATGCGCGTCGTTCGTGGACGCGCTCGCGGACGTGGACCCGCAAGAGCTTGAAAGGCTGTCATCCCTCATCGAAAAAAAGAAAAAAGAAATCCTGCGGGACAAGAGGCGATAAACCCATGCCCATCATTACCCTGACGCTCATCGCCGTTACATCCATTGCGGGCGCAATCTTGTGGGGGTTTTGGGGACTTACCGGTCTCGTGGCGTTTACCGCGTTGGCGCTTCAATTCTGCCACGACCTCGTCTCGGCCTGCTTTGAGTATCTTGCGCTTGGAAAACTCACGTTCATCTGGACGGGCGCCGCCCTGGCCTCGTGGGGCGTGATCTACGCTTCCGTCAGGGGCGTTGCCTCTTATATAAATACGCGCTCCGCATTGACGCGGCTGCCGATAACCGCATCAGGCTCACTTAATATTATCGAGGATGAAACTGCGGCCTGCGCCTTCACCAGCGGAATTCTAAAACCCAAGATATATCTGACAAGGGGACTCCTCAAAAAACTCAGCTTCAGCGAAAACAAGGCCGTGCTCCTGCACGAGCTGCACCACAAAAAAAACCGCGACCCCTTGAGCTTCTTTGCCCTCGCCTTCCTCAAGGACGCGCTCTTTTACCTGCCGCTTGCAAAAGACTTTGTAGCCCTACAACGCGCAAAAAAAGAAAGACAGGCCGACGACTCGGCAATATCCGCGATGAGGGACGATATGAGCCTCGCAAGCGCGCTCGTCAAGGTTGCGGCATCCGGAAAAAACCTTTGCTTCGCCAATGCCTCTTTTTCAGACGCAGACCCTGCGGCGCGGATAAGGCGCATCTTGAACGGGAAAGAAACCGCCCACAAAAACCCGTCCCTTAAAAACGCGGTAACAAGCCTTGTCATGGCCGCGTTCGTTACCTCGGCGCTTATCATACCAACGGCGTCAGGCGCGCAGCTTGGCGCAAAGTGCATGAAAGACCACTGCGCGCTGCATAAGAGCAGTCCTAACGCGACGGGCACGTCAACGGGGTGCAAAACGCACTGCGACGCCCCTAAATCCGAGCACAAACACTAAGACAAAATTTTTTCATAACTAATTCTACGCCTCGTAGAATTAGTTATGGACAACAATTTGAAATCGGGATATATTCGGGATATGCTGAACCGCAAAAAAAAAATAACGATTTTGCTCTTGATTACGGTCTTGACCGCGTCAATCTTATCCGCTCGATATGTGGAGGCGGCAGAGACAATTGTTTTAAAAGAACTGATTGCCGAGGCGAGAGAGAATAACGCGCAGCTCAAATCCCTGCGCGAGCTTGTAAAGGCAAAGGATGCCGGGGCGCGCGTCGAGGGCTTTTATGACGACCCCACCCTCAAGGTCGAGATGGAAGACCTTGCCAAAAAATCCCCTCAAAACACGGCGCCGGGCAACGCCATGATGACTCGATACACGCTCAGCCAGATGCTGCCGTTTCCCGGTAAACTCTCCCTGAAAGAACGCATCGCGGGCAAGGAGACAATAGCTGCAAGGGCGCTCTACGCGGAAAAAGAACTTGAGGTGCTCGCAAATTTGAAAGAGGCCTTCTACGGCTACGCCTATCTTACCGAGGCCGTAAAGCTGACCGAAGAGATAAAGGGCATCCTCGCCTACATGTCGAAGATAGCGGAGAGCAGATACGCAACGGGTCTGGCCCCGCAGCAGGACGTAATAAAGGTCCAGCTCGAAAACACCATGCTCGCAAACGAACTCATAATGCTGTCCTCCGAAAAAGAGATGGCCGCGGCGCGGATAAAGCCGCTTATCGGGAAGGGTCAAGATTACCCTCTTCCCGCGGCTTCAGACCTGCCGAAAAACAAGATTGAGTTCGAGACGGAAGTCCTCATCGAGGCGGCCATACGGAAAAACCCCGGCATATTGATGCTCGAGTCTGAAGCCGCCGCAGGCGACCTCGGAGTTGAGCTTGCCAAAAAGGATTATTACCCGGACTTCATGCTCGGCTTGGCCCCCATCCAGAAAGACGGCAGGTTCGAGACCTACGACGTGATGTTCCAGATGACCATCCCAATATGGTGGGGCAAAAACAGCGGCAAGGTAACGGCGGCATCCGCGGGCGCGTCTTCGGCAAGGGCGCGGCTTTTGGCGGAAAGGCTTGCCAAGTCGTTTGAGGTTAAAGAGGCCGCCCTGCAGGCCAAGGCCGCCTCGAACATAATGTCTCTTTTCAAGACCGGGATAATACCGCAGGCCGAGATGGCCTTCGAATCCGCCATGAAAAACTACCAATCCGGCAAGGTGGACTTTCTGACGCTCCTCGAGTCCGGAAGGGAGATAAAAAAAACGCGCCTCAATTACTTGAAGACCGTGCTCGAATACCGTAAAAAACTCGCATCCCTTGAGAGGGTCTCGGCGACGGAATTAGGAGAATGAATGGAATGAAAAAGACATCGTCGGCGATAATCGCGCTTGCCGTAGGTTTTGCGGTAGGCGGGGCATCCATCTGGCTGTTTTCAAAACCGAATGTCCCGTCCGCCCCCGGCCAAACGAAAGAGGCCGTTGTCAAAGAACGCAAGATTCAATTCTACCGCAATCCGATGAACCCTGAGGCCACGTCCCCCACCCCCATGAAAGACAGCATGGGCATGCCGTACGTCCCGGTCTATGAGGACGAGGGGCAGACAAAAGACTCGCCCGGTGTAGTGAGGATAAGCCCTGAAAAGGCGCAGCGCATCGGCGTCAAATCCGAACAGGCCGCAAGACGCGAGTTGAAGCGCGTAATAAGAACGGTCGGAAGGGTCGAGCCGGTGGAGAACTACGTCCACATAATAAACTCCAAGATATCCGGATGGGTTGAAAAACTCTTTGTCAACCGCACTGACCAGATGGTCGCGTCCGGAGAAAAACTCCTCGACCTCTACAGCCCGGACCTCGTATCCGCGCAGGAGGAATATCTCCTCGCGTGGAGGTCTTTTGAGCAGAGCAAAACGAGCACGCACCCGGAGGTAAAAGAGGGCGCAAAAAGCCTCCTTAACGCGGCAAGCCAAAGACTCAAATACTGGGACATATCCGAAGACCAGATTGAAAGGCTCAAAACAAGCGGCAAGATAACCCGAACCCTGACGATAAAGACCCCGGCACACGGCAGCGTTACCGAAAAGATGGTCGTGGAAGGGCAAAAGATAGAGGCCGGAGAGACGCTCTTTAAAATAATTGACCACTCCACGGTCTGGGTATACGGCGAGATATACGAGCACGAACTGCCCTACGTAAAGGTCGGAGAGGCCGCTTCACTTTATCCCTCATACGCCGCACAGGACATATACAGGGGTCATATCGAACACGTCTACGGCCACCTCGGCTCGATTAGATACACCCCCGAAGGCTCGACTGAAATCAGGACTGCCAAGATTAGGTTCGAGCTTCCCAACAAAACGCACAAACTCAAACTCGGCATGTACATGAACATAGAGATACCCGTAACCGTGGCGGTCAACGCGGTCTCGGTTCCGGATTCGGCGCTGATAGACACGGGCGCGAGAAGGCTCGTCATAATAGACAGGCGCGACGGGTCGTTCGAGCCGAGGGACGTTGAGGCCGGGGCAAGGGCGGACGGCTACTACGAGATAAAAAGCGGCGTCCATGCCGGCGAGTGGGTGGTCTCGGCCGCGAACTTTCTTATAGATTCCGAAAGTAACCTCAAGGCCGCGATAGGCGGCCTCGGAGGACACGAAGGGCACGGCAAGGCCAAAAAACAAGAACCCATTGCGGCAGAAAAAGCTGACAAAAAAGAAGACGCGGCGCCGTCCGAACACAAAGGACACTGAACGAATTAGGATGTAGGGGGTGGGAGGTGGTAAAGACTTTACTACCCCCTACCTCCCACTCCCCGCATCCCATCTTAAACCCATGCTCAATAAAATAATCGAACTTTCCGTAAAAAACAGATTCGTCATCATCCTTGCCGCCGTCTTCCTTGCGGGCTGGGGCGTCTGGACGCTCTACAGGACGCCCGTTGACGCCATCCCGGATCTATCCGACGCGCAGGTGATAATCTACACCGACTACCCCGGCCAAGCCCCTCAGGTGGTCGAAGACCAAATCACCTATCCCCTCACCACAGCCATGCTCGCGGTTCCAAAGGCCAAGGTGGTGCGCGGGTACTCGTTCTTCGGCGTATCCTTCATCTATATAATCTTCGAGGACGGCACCGACATTTACTGGGCCAGAAGCCGCGTGCTCGAATACCTGAATTTCGCCTCCGGCAAACTCCCGCGCGGCGTTACGCCGTCTTTGGGGCCTGACGCCACGGGCGTGGGCTGGGTCTACGAGTATACGGTCGAGGGCGCTGGATACAGCCTCGCGGAATTAAGGGGCATTCAGGACTGGTACGTGAGGTATCAGCTTACGAAGGTGCCCGGGGTTTCGGAGGTCGCATCCATAGGCGGGTTCGTGAAACAATATCAGGTGAACCTCGACCCCAATAAGCTCATCACTTACGGCATATCCATAAGAGACGTAGTCAAATCCATCGAGATGAGCAACAACGACGTGGGCGGCAGGGTCGTGGAGATGGCCGAGAGGGAATACATGGTGCGCGGGCTTGGCTACATAAAGGGCATGCCTGACATCGAGGACATCGTCTTAAAGGTTGACATGACCGGCACGCCCGTGAAGGTGAAAGACGTCGGGAGGGTGGAGATCGGGCCTGACGAAAGGCGCGGCGTAACGGAATTGAACGGCGAAGGCGAGGCCGTTGCCGGGATAGTCGTGATGAGGTTCGGCGAAAACGCGCTAAACGTGATTGACGGCGTAAAGGAAAAGATAAAAGACTTGAGCGCCGGTCTGCCGCCGGGCGTCAAGATTCGCGCGGTCTATGACAGGAGCCATCTCATAGAAAGGGCCATTGACACGCTCAAGGCGAAACTCGTCGAGGAATTCATCGTAGTTTCCATCGTCTGCATAATCTTTCTCCTGCATTTCAGGAGCGCCCTCGTTGCCATCCTCATGCTTCCGCTTGCGATACTCATCTCCTTTATCGTGATGTTTGAAATGAAAATAAACGCCAACATCATGAGCCTCGGAGGCATCGCCATAGCCATAGGCGCGATGATAGACGGCGCAATCGTGATGGTCGAAAACGGCCACAAAAAGATAGAAAAAGAGGCCCCGGGGGCCAACCGCTGGGCCACGATTACGGAGGCGGCAAAAGAGGTCGGCCCGGCGCTCTTTTTTTCGCTCCTCATAATAACCGTGTCGTTCCTGCCCATCTTCACGCTCGAGGCTCAGGAGGGCCGGCTCTTCAAACCCCTTGCCTACACCAAGACGTTTGCCATGGCCTCGGCGGCCATACTCTCCATAACGCTCGTGCCGGTGCTCATGGGTTTTTTCCTCCGCGGACGAATACCTAAGGAAGAGAGAAACCCTTTGACGCGGGGTCTCATCCGCGTCTACAGACCCGCGATACACGCGGTCTTGAAGTTCAAAAAGACCACCCTCATCATAGCGGCCTCAGCGCTCATCTCCATCGTTTTTCCGCTCTCCAGACTCGGAAGCGAATTCATGCCTTCGCTTGACGAAGGGACATTAATGTTCATGCCCGTAACCCTGCCCGGCGTATCGGTGACAAAGGCCGCGGAAATACTCCAGACCCAAGACCGGATAATAAAGGGCTTCCCGGAGGTCGCCACCGTATTCGGCAAGGCAGGCAGGGCGCTCACAGCCACGGACCCCGCGCCTTTTGAGATGTTCGAGACTATCATAAACCTGAAACACCAAGATACGTGGCGCCCGGGCATGACGCAGGAGAGGCTCGTCGCGGAGATGGATAAAGCGTTGAAGATGCCCGGGGTCACCAACGCATGGACCATGCCGATTAAGGCCCGCATTGACATGCTCTCCACCGGCATAAGGACTCCGGTGGGGATAAAGGTCTTCGGCAAAGACCTTGAAACGTTGGAGAAGACCGCGCTCGAGGTCGAGGCCGCGGTAAAAAAGGTGGACGGCGCCGCGAGCGCATACGCGGAGAGGATAGTGGGCGGATATTACCTCGACATAAAGATAAAACGCAATGACGCGGCAAGATACGGGCTTAAGGTCGAGGACATCCAGCAGGTCATAATGACCGCCGTCGGAGGCGAAAACGTAACGACGACGGTCGAGGGGCTCGAGCGCTACCCGGTAAACGTCAGATACATGCGGGAGCTAAGAGACGACGTGAATAAGATAGGCCGGGTCCTCGTGCCCACCATGATGGGGACGCACGTCGCGCTTTCGCAGGTCGCGGACATAGAAATAAAAAAAGGGCCGCCGGGGATTCGGACGGAAAACGCGCTTCTGACGACGTGGATATTCGTTGACGTGCGCGGCAGAGACATCGGCAGTTTTGTGGCCGAGGCAAAAGAGGCCGTGGCGCGGGATGTGCGCTTCCCAACGGGTTATTACGCGGCGTGGAGCGGCCAGTATGAATACATGCAGAGGGCTTATGCAAAGCTCCTGTATATCGTGCCGCTTACCCTCGCCATAATATTTCTTCTGCTTTATCTCAACTTCGGCTCCGTTGCCGAATGTCTCATGATACTCCTTGCCATCCCTTTTTCCATGATAGGGGCAGCGTGGATACTGTATCTGCTCGGCTACAACATCAGCATCGGCGTTGCGGTGGGTTTTATCGCGTTGGCGGGGCTTGACGCAGAGACGGGCATCGTCATGCTCATATACCTCACGCACGCTTATGATGACAGAAAAAAGGCGGGCCGTCTCAACACAAAGGCAGACATCTACGAGGCCGTGTTGGACGGCACGGTGCTGCGCGTCAGACCCAAGCTCATGACCGTAGCCGCCATCATAGCCGGGTTGCTCCCCATCATGTGGAGCACGGGAGCCGGCGCGGACGTGATGAAGCGGATAGCCGCGCCCATGGTCGGGGGCATGTTCACGTCGGCGCTCTTGGAACTCCTCGTCCTGCCCGTCGTATTTACCCTGTGGAAGGGGCGCGGGATGAAGGAATAATAAACACGTTAGAGGAAACTCCGGTATACTTAGCTTTATGGCGCTTCAAAAATAAACCGCGAATAAAGGAGGCTACAGGATGAAAAAGACGCTCGTTGCAGTTGCGCTTGTCTCGGCCATGCTCATGGCAACGCCGGCAACATCGGAGGAAAAAGACCACGTCGCCCCCGGAGGCCCGGGCAAGATGGAAGACGGACAGATGAAAATGGAAAAGCACAAGATGATGCAGGCCATGATGCGCGACATGTTGGGCATGATAAAGGACACCATGACCATCGTGCGCGACGTTGAGCACAAGCCCAATGACGCGCAGAAGAAAAACCTCGACGCGATGCTAAAACGGCTCGACGAGGTGATAAAACGCCATGACGAGGCCGCGTTGGCCAAGTCTGAGATGAGCGAAAAACACAAACAGATGCACGGCATGATGCAAGACGCCCTCGGAATGCTCAGAGACACGATGGCCATAGTAAAAGATATGAATCACGCGCCCGGGGCCGAGCAGAAGAAAAAACTCGACGCTATGGTTATAAAGATGGGCGAGATAATGAAACAGCACGAGGGCATGATGGAGATGGGCCCAGGCATGATGAAGGGACACGACATGTAGTGTGCGCCGTCGTAATGCAGCGTTGAGAAGCCCGTTGCGCCCAGCGCCGCTTTCCGTCTCAAAGGTTTGTCGCAAACGCGAACTTTCGCGCCGGAAAGTGGCGCTGGGCGCGCACAAATGTCTTGACAGTCAGCAGCCCTATATGATAATGATTCTCTGTTTATACCCAAGCAAAAAACCAAACAAAAACCAGCGGCGCAAAAGGCGCATACGATAACCCCGCGTCTTAAGGCCGAGTCCCCGCAAAGGCTGCCCCTAAATGCTTGACCTTGACATCACGATACTCTGGCAGATAATCGCATTCATCATCCTCCTGCCCATCCTCAACAGACTCCTCTACAAACCATTTCAAAAGGTCTTGAAAGAACGCGAGGAGAAGACGGAAGGCGCGATGAAGTTGGCCGCGAACGCCGAAAAAGAGATAGCTGACGGCATTGCCGCCTATGAAAAGAGGCTCAAAGAAGCCGCGGTAAAAGGGCAAGAGGAGCGCAATCGCTTGAGGGCAGAGGCTGCCCTGCAGGAAAAAGAGATGCTTGACGCCGCGCGCGCAAGGGCCTCCTCCGAATTAGCCTCCATGAAGGCCGAAATCGAAAAGAGCAAGACCTCCGCCCTTGCCAAACTCAAAGAAGAGTCAAAGACGATTTCAACGGTCATTGCCGAGAAGATGCTCGACAGGAGGCTCGTTGCGGCGCTCCTGTTTTTTATCCTGCCTCTCATTCCTGTGGTTGCGCTCGCCTCAAGCGGAGGCGGCGAAGGTGGTCATGAGGGCGGCGGCAACGACATGCTCTGGAAGGTCATAAACTTCGCCATCCTCGTTGCGGGCATCGTGATAGTATGGTTCAAAGTCATCCGAAAAATGCTCGACAACAGGACTCAAGATATAATAAAGGCGCTTGAAGCGGCAAAAAAGGCCAAAGAGTCCGCAGACAAGTTGGCCGCCGAGTACGGGGAAAAACTCGCGCTCCTTGAAGAAAGCGTCGCGGACGTGCAAAGGAAACTCGCCATCGAAGGCGAGGCGGAAAAAAAGCGGATGATCGCCGAGTCTGAGAAAGCGGCGGAAAAACTGATAGCTCAGGCGCGTGGCGCGGCTGAACAGGAAGTAAAAAAAGCCAAGTATGAAATAAAAAAAGAGGCCGCCGAACTCGCCGCCCGCATGGCCGAAGAGATATTGAAAAAAGAACTAACGGGCGCGGATCAAGAAAGACTCGTTAAGACCTACATAGAAAAACTGAGGCTGCACTAATGAGCAAATCGTCCGCAAGAAGATACGCGAAGGCGCTTTTGGACGTTGGCAAAGAGACCTCCTCGCACGTCCAGTTCGGCCATGAGATCCGCGACGCAGCGGCGGTATTCAAAGTAACGCCTGAGCTTTACCATGCGCTCCTAAATCTCATGTATAAGACCGAGGAGAGGTTTGCGCTGATGGACAAGGTCTCCTCGGCAGTTAAACTCTCCCAGCCCGTTGCAAGATTTTTGGGCGGCCTTGTCTCTTCGAGGAACATCCGCCTCCTCGACGACATCGTTGCGGCATACGGAAAGCTCGAGGACGAGGCCGCCGGACGCCTGCGCGCCGTAGTCGAATCCCCGGTTGAACTCTCCGGCGGCATTCTTGACGTGATAAAAGAAAAGCTACGCGCATCCGCCGGCAAGGATGTCGCCCTCGCCTTCCGTCTTAGGCCGGAACTCATCGGCGGTCTTGTCATAAACATAGAAAATACCGTGTTTGACGGAAGCATTAGGACGCAGCTTGAACTCATGAAAGAAAAAATAATCCAAGGGGCAGCCTGACATGATAAAGGTCGAGGAAATAAGCCAGATTATAAAGGCCCAGATAAAGGGCTTTGAAAAAGAGATAGACGTAAAGGAGATAGGGACCGTCATATCCATAGGCGACGGCATAGCGCGCATATACGGCCTTGAAAAGGCCCTTGCAGGGGAGTTGCTTGAATTTCCGGGCGGCCTATACGGAATGGTCTTGAACCTCGAAGAAGACAACGTGGGCGCCGCGATACTCGGCGAGTGCCACACCATCAAGGAAGGCGACACGGTAAAAAGGACCGGCAAGATAGTCGAGGTCCCGGTCGGAGAGGCGCTCATGGGCAGGGTCGTAAACGCGCTGGCCCAACCCATTGACAACAAAGGGCAGATAGAGACCAAACACATGCGCAGGGTCGAGTTAAAGGCCCCGGGCATCGTCGCAAGGAAATCCGTCAAGGAGCCGCTCCAGACCGGCATCAAGGCCATTGACGGCATGATACCCATCGGGAGAGGGCAAAGAGAGCTTATCATCGGCGACCGGCAGACGGGCAAGACCGCCGTTGCCATAGACACCATCATAAACCAGAAGGGCCTCGACGTTTTCTGCATATACGTCGCCGTCGGGCAGAAACAGTCAACGGTATCCCAGATAGTCGAAAAGCTGCGCCAGTTCGGCGCAATGGACTACACCGTCGTCGTGGCCGCCACGGCAAGCAACCCAGCGCCCTTGCAGTTTCTGGCCCCTTACACGGGATGCGCCATAGGGGAACACTTCAGGGACAACGGCAAACACGCGCTGATAATATACGACGATCTGAGCAAACACGCCGTGGCCTACAGGCAGCTCTCTCTTCTTTTGAGGCGCCCCCCGGGACGCGAGGCATACCCCGGAGACGTATTCTATCTTCACTCAAGGCTTCTTGAAAGGGCGGCAAAACTCTCCGACGAACTCGGAGGCGGTTCGCTCACGGCGCTGCCCGTAATAGAAACTCAGGCGGGCGACGTGTCGGCGTATATCCCGACCAACGTCATCTCCATCACGGACGGGCAAATATTCCTCGAAACGGACCTCTTCTACTCCGGCATCCGGCCGGCCATCAACGTGGGTCTTTCGGTCTCCCGCGTCGGCGGAAGCGCGCAGGTAAAGGCCATGAAGCAGACTGCCGGGACGCTGAGGCTCGAACTCGCCCAGTACAGGGAGCTCGCGGCGTTCGCCCAATTCGGAAGCGATCTCGACCCGACTACGCAAAAACAACTCGCAAGGGGCGCAAGGCTCGTCGAGATACTCAAACAGGGCCAATACAAACCCCTGCCCGTCGAAAAGCAGGTGCTCATCATATACGCCGCGACCAACGGCTTCGTTGACGCCTACCCAGTTGCCGCGCTGAAGAGATACGAAGAAGAGCTATACACATTCTTCGAATCGAAACACCAGGACGTGCTGCATGAAATCCGCGACAAGAAGAACATAGACGCTGAGTTGAAGCCCAAGCTCGTCAAAGCCCTTGAAGAATTCAAGGCGCTCTTCGCGGCCTTGTAGCTCAGGCCTTTAGGCCTGAATTTATCATAACCGATAAACCTTTATGCATCATAAGGCAGGGACATGCCGAGTTTAAAAGATATAAAACGCAGGATAAAGAGCACCAAAAATACGCAGCAGATCACGAAGGCCATGAAGATGGTCTCCGCCGCCAAGCTCAAGAGGGCGCAGGACGAGATCACCGCGGCACGGCCTTACGCCGAGAAGATACAAGAGCTAACCCTCTCTTTAGCGGCCAAAACCTCCCCTGAGAGCCATCCGCTCCTGTCAGGCGCGGGCGGGACTAAGATCGGCCTCATCCTCATGACATCGGACAGGGGACTTTGCGGTGGGTTCAACACCGTGCTCCTTCGCACGGCGGACAGGTTTATCGAGTCTCGCGGCGACGCCCAGACCACCCCCGCGATAAGCCTCTACCTCATCGGCAGACGCGCCATGGAGCACTTCAAGAGACGCCAATATATCCTCTTGAAGTCAAAAAACGCCGGCACCGGAAGGCCGAATTATTCGGCGGCAACGGAGACCGCCAAGGAGCTCATCGGCCTCTATCTCAACGGCGAACTTGACGAAGTCCATCTCGTCTACAGCGAGTTTAAATCCGCCCTCACCCAAAGGCCGGTTGTCCACAAGGTGCTCCCGATAAGCGCGGAAAAGACCGCCGGAAAAAATGATACTGAGCCGGAAGACGTAGAGGCCATCTTCGAGCCGTCGCGTGACGCCGTGCTCAAAAGCCTGCTGCCGAAATACGTAGAGACGCAGATCTTCAGGGCCATGCTCGAATCTTCGGCGAGCGAACACGGGGCGCGCATGACCGCAATGGACTCGGCGTCAAGAAACGCAAAGGAGATGATAGGCGGACTTACTTTAAAGTATAATAGGCTCCGTCAGGCCGCCATCACAAAAGAGCTGATGGAAATCGTCGGCGGCGCAGAGGCCCTCAAGGGTTAAACTACCCGCCGCAGCTCAGGGCTTAGATGAGCAATTCCTTTTCCCCCTCCCCCCTCGTGGGGGAGATGGATAACGGATGTAAAGACATGCCAAGGCATGTCTTTACGGGTGGGGGCAGCCCTGATAAAGTCTCAGACCTAAAGGTCTGAGCTACTGAAGGCCTGAGCTACGGTCTGATAGAATCGTATTACAAGCGTAATAGAACCATCCATCGGATAAGCGGATAAGGAGGCTTTTCAAACATGCCGGAGAAAAACGTCGGAAGGGTCACTCAGGTCATCGGGCCGGTGCTCGACATCGAATTCGCGCCCGGCAAACTGCCGGCCATATACAATGCCGTAAAGATTAGCAATCCAAGCATAAGTTCCGAACCGTGGAACCTCGTTGCCGAAGTCGCGCAGCACCTCGGCGAGAACACGGTGCGGTGCATAGCAATGGACGCCACAGAAGGCCTCGTGCGCGGCTCTGACGCGCTCGACACCGGAGCCGGCATAACCGTGCCGGTGGGCAAGAACGTGCTCGGCAGGATCATAAACGTCATCGGAGAACCCGTTGACGAACTCGGTCCAGTAAAGGCCGAGAAGCGCTGCGAGATTCACCGCCCAACCCCGAGCTTCGATCAGCAGTCTACCGCGGTTGAGGTCTTCGAGACTGGCATCAAGGTTATTGATCTACTGACCCCGTACCTCAAGGGCGGCAAGATAGGGCTTTTCGGAGGCGCGGGCGTGGGAAAAACCGTCCTCATCATGGAGCTTATCAACAACGTCGCAAAGCAGCACGGCGGATACTCCGTCTTCGGCGGCGTCGGCGAAAGGACGCGCGAAGGAAACGACCTCTGGACCGAGATGAAGGAATCGGGCGTCATTGACAAGACCGCGCTCGTCTACGGCCAGATGAACGAGCCTCCCGGCGCTCGCGCAAGGGTCGCGCTCTCGGCGCTCACCGTCGCAGAATACTTCCGGGACGAAGAAAATCAGGACGTCCTGCTTTTTATTGACAACATCTTCAGATTCGTTCAGGCAAATTCCGAGGTCTCGGCCCTTCTCGGACGCATACCCTCTGCCGTCGGATACCAGCCCACGCTTTCAACCGACGTCGGAGAGTTGCAGGAGCGGATAACCTCCACGACAAAAGGCTCCATCACGTCGGTTCAGGCCATCTATGTGCCCGCGGACGACCTCACGGACCCGGCCCCGGCCACGACCTTCGCGCATCTTGACGCGACAACCGTTTTGTCAAGGCAGATCGCGGAGCTCGGCATATACCCGGCGGTAGACCCGC
Source organism: Deltaproteobacteria bacterium (assembly GCA_016234405.1). Lineage (GTDB taxonomy): Bacteria > Desulfobacterota > GWC2-55-46 > GWC2-55-46 > GWC2-55-46 > JACRCC01. The sequence goes on from JACRCC010000046.1 coordinate 35,154, forward strand.
TCGACTCCACTTCAAGGATTCTCGACCCGCAGATAGTCGGCGAAGAGCACTACGCAGCCGCGAGGCAGATTCAGGTGATACTCCAAAAATACAAAGACCTGCAGGACATCATCGCCATCCTCGGCATGGACGAACTATCCGAAGACGACAAACTCGTGGTGTCGCGCGCCAGAAAGATGCAGAGGTTCCTCTCTCAGCCGTTCTTCGTCGCGGAGGCCTTCACCGGAACACCGGGCAAATTCGTAAGCATCAAAGACACCATCGCGGGATTCAAAGGCATCGCATCCGGCAAATATGACGACATCCCGGAGCAGGCATTCTACATGGTCGGCACCATCGAAGAGGTCGTGGAAAAGGCGGAAAAGATAAGGGCGTCTCTCTAACAGGTTGGCGATTGCCGGGTATCAGTTATCGGTTATCGGTGAAGGTAAAAAATAATCATCCTTAAACGGATAACGGACAACCGACAACCGATAACTTTTTTTACTTATGGCAAACACATTCTTACTCGAAATAGTAACACCCTATAAAAAATTCCTCTCTACCGAGGTGAACACGGCCGCTGCGCCCGCCTTCGAGGGTGAAATAGGCATCCTTGCCGGTCACACCCAGTATATAACCATACTCAAACCCGGCGAGATATCCTACAAAAAGGGCGCTGAGACGAGGCTCATAGCCGCAGGGAAAGGCTACGCGGAGGTGGGACATACAAAGACCATAATCATCGTTGAGGCCGCTGAAGAGGCCGTGGACATTGACCTGGCAGGCGCAAAAGAGACGCTCGCCAAATGCGAAGAAGCCCTAATAACCCTCTCCCCTGAAGACCCGGCGTATCAACCGACCGTTGACGAATACGAACTCGCTCAGGCGCGGATTCGAGTGAAGGAGAAGTTTAAAGGCTGACGGGTGAAACGATATCGCCTGAATGACAAAAGAATGTCTAACAAAAAAAACGGGGCCTTTAGCCCCGTTTTTTTTGTTAGGTGTGGACTAACTCAACAGGCATAGCGCGCGAATTCCAGGCCCTACGCCGCGCCTCTCCTGCATGACTCCAATATGAACCGGTGTATCACGACGGACAACGGGGCCTTTCCGGTCTTGAGACTTACGTCCGCTCTGTGAAGCCTCTCTATGGCCCCGCGCAGCTCCCTTTCCGTGAAGTTGGCGCTGCCCTTCCTGTATCCGTCTACGAATCTCGGATTTACGCCGAGCGCGGAAGGCAGGTCTCTTGGGTCAACCCCTTTTCTGATAAGCGCCTTTGTCTTAAGTAAAATCCTCAACTGCCGCGCTATGGCGCCGACAATCACGTACGGCTCTTCCGACGATACCTTTGCATAGACCTTAAAGGCGGCCTTAGCGTCCTTTGCGCCGATCGCCTCGGAGATGCCGTATATGGTCTCCTCCCGGCAGTCAAGGCACGCGTCTTCCACGTCCGAAATGTCAATGGAAGGTTTATCTCCGGCGTAAAGGAACGCCTTTTCTATCTCTCCCTTAACGTCGCGCAGCCGGGACCCCGCAATCTCGACGAGCCTTCTTGCCGCCCCCGTGCTTATCGTCTTGCCAAGCGCCTTGACCTCTTTTTGCGTCCTGTCAATCAGCTCATTCTCATCAAGACGGTAAAAAACCTTTACGACGCCTTTTTCATCAAGGTATTTTACGAGCGGAGATTTCATGTCAGGTTTTTTCACGTCAGACGTGAATATGAGACAGGTGGACGGCGACGGGTTTTGAACGTATTTGAGAAGGGCTTCCTCTTCCTTTTCCTTTTTTAAAACGGTGGCCGCGTTTTTGAGGACATCCTCTTCCTTTTCCTTTTTGGCGCCCATGTTCTTTACGAGGATGACCCTATAATCCGAAAAGGCGGGCATGGTTGAGGCCGCCGCGACTACCTCTTCGGCGGATAGACCCTTGCCCTCGAAGACCTGATAATTCATGGATGCAAAGGCGCCGGTCAATGCCGCGGCCTTTATCGCGTTGACCTTCTCCTCGATGAGACAGTCTTCAACGCCGCATAGGTAGTAGACGGGCTTTAGCGGCTTCGCGTCTGAGGTTTTGCGTTCTGCCATATTTCGCTCAGAACATCTCGAGCATCCGCTCTTTTATCCTGCGGGCGGTGTCTTTAGAAAGTTTTCTGAACGCCTCAAACTCCGCCTCTTTCGTGGCCGTTACATCTGAGGCATTGACCGCATAATCCTCGTAGTCGGTGACATCCAAGTCTTCCCAGAAGACCTTATCATCCTTTAGGCTTTTCATGCGGATAGAAAGTATCACCGTGAGCCTATACTCTTGATTTATGTCGCTCTTGGTGAAGGATACGGCCGTGAGCGAATATGATTTTATCACGCCCTCCATCACGGCATCGGCGGTATCAGAGACCGAGACCGTATTCATAAACTCGCTTACGAACGCGCCGGTGATAGTCCCCTCTATGCCGGGCTTGGCCGTGTTATTGAGGAAAACGGGGATGGAGACAGACGCTACGCCGCCCGGCATCTTTCCGCCCTTGCCAGCGACGTGGTAGCCGCAGCCTCCGGCAAAAAGGAGCATTGCGAGGAAGAGGAAAAATATTCTTAAATGCGCCAGCGCCCTCATGAGACCACCATGCTTACGAGTTTATTGGGCACGTAGACGAATTTTTTAAGCGTCTTGTCCCTCGTCCATTCCTTGACCTTCTCGTCGCCGAGCGCCATCCCCCTCACCGCGTCCTCCGTGGAGCCTGGGGGCACGTTTATCTTTCCCCTGACCTTTCCGTTTATCTGCACCACGACGAGGACGCTGTCGCGCTTGAGCGCGGCCTCATCGTAAACGGGCCAGCGCGCCTTATGAAGCGCGGTCGTATGCCCTAACTTCTCCCACAGTTCCTCTGCGATATGCGGCGCAAACGGCGTCAACAACGCCACGACCGCGTTAAGCGATTCCATAAAAACCCGGAGACCCGCGTCTTCAGGCGATGCGCCGTCCCTGCACGGATTGAAAATATACAAGGCGTTGACAAGCTCCATTATCGCGCTGATGGCCGTGTTGAAGTGAAACCTCTCCTCGATGTCATGCGTAACCTTTTTGATGGTCTCATGCGTTATGCGGCGGATGTCCTGGGCGTCAGAACTCAAGACCCCTCCGGGGCGCGGGTCATAGGCCTTTACGCCCTTGACTGCGGACAGGTTTTCATTCACAAGCCTCCAGACCCTGCCCAAAAACCTGTAACTCCCCTCCACGCCGTCCGCGCTCCAATCGAGGTCTTTTTCGGGCGGCGCGGCAAAAAGCGAAAAAAGCCTCGTGGTGTCGGCGCCGTATTTCTCAATTATCTTATCAGGGTCAACGACGTTTTTCTTTGACTTTGACATCTTCTCGACTGCGCCGGCCTCCACCGGATGCCCGCAGCGTCCGCACTTGCCGCCGGCAGCCTCCTCAGGGAACAAAAAACCGTGCTCAGGGCATTTTTGCGTCTCCTTGCAGACCATGCCCTGCGTGAGGAGGTTTGTAAACGGCTCGTCAAACCCGTGGAGGCCGAGGTCTCGCAGCGCCTTCGTGAAAAAGCGCGCATAGAGAAGGTGCATGACCGCGTGCTCTATGCCGCCGACATATTGGTCCACCGGCATCCAGTATTCCGCGTCTTTCTTGTCAAAAGGCAGACCGGTCGCCATTGGTGAGCAGTATCTCAGAAAATACCATGACGAATCCACGAAGGTGTCCATGGTGTCGGTCTCGCGCCGCGCCTTTGACCCGCACTTGGGGCATTTGACGCCGATAAAACCCGGCGACTCGACAAGCGGAGAAAGCCCCTTGCCGGTGAACGACACGTCTTCGGGAAGGACAACCGGAAGGTCGTTATACGGCACGGGAACCGCGCCGCAGGCCTGGCAATAGACAATCGGTATCGGACAGCCCCAATATCTCTGGCGCGATATTCCCCAGTCCCTGAGCTTATAAGTAATTGAACCCTTGCCGACTCCTTTCTCCTCGAGGAGTTTCACTATCCCCTTCATGGCGTCCGTGTTTTTCATGCCGTTAAACCGTCCGGAATTCACCATGACACCTTCGTCCGCGTATGCGCATTCCATCGCATCGGTATCGAACGTTTGACTCGGCGGATTTATAACCACCCTTACCGGCAGCCCGTAGGTCTTTGCAAACTCAAAGTCCCTCTGGTCGTGCGCCGGGACAGCCATGACCGCGCCCGTGCCGTATTCCATCAAGACGAAGTTGGCTGCATAGACCGGCGCCCTATCCCCGTTGAGAGGATTGATGCAGTATGCGCCGGTGAATACCCCCTCTTTTATTTCCTCCCCCGCTCCCCTGTTAACGCGCCGGTCGGCCTTGACCTTTGCGGCAAAGGCCTCGACGTCGGCCTTGCGCTCGGCCGTTGTAATCTTTGCGAGGAGCGGATGCGAGGCGGCAAGGCTCATGAAGGTTACGCCATATAAAGTGTCCGGCCTTGTGGTGAATATCTTTATTGCTTCATCTGTCCCGTCCACCTTGAAGGAAACCTCCGCGCCCTCGCTCCTGCCTATCCAGTTGCGCTGCATGACGAGAACCTTTTCAGGCCAGCCAGGCAGCTTATAAGTACAGTCGAGAAGTTCATCGGCATACGCGGTTATCTTCAAAAACCACTGTTCAAGTTCTTTGGCGTCTACGATGGTCGAGCACCTCCAGCACAACCCATCCTCCACCTGTTCGTTGGCAAGGACGGTTAAGCACGATGGGCACCAGTTGACCGAAGAGCGTTTCTTGTAGGCCATCCCCTTCTCGAAGAGTTTCAGGAATATCCACTGATTCCATTTATAATAATCGGGCAGGCACGTGGCGACTTCTCTATCCCAATCGTAGCCGAGGCCCATGCGTTTCAACTGGGTCTTCATGTTGGTTATATTCTCACGCGTCCAGTTTGCGGGATGGATGCCGTGCTGTATGGCGGCGTTCTCGGCGGGCAGTCCAAACGAATCCCACCCCATCGGATGCAGGACGTTACAGCCCCTCATCGTGAGAAAACGCGCAAGCACATCGCCGATGGAATAGTTCCTCACGTGCCCCATGTGAATCTTACCCGAAGGATAAGGAAACATCTCAAGCACGTAATACTTCGCGCCCTGAGCGTCTCTCGACGCCTTGAACGCGCCGTCTCTCTCCCAAATTGACTGCCAACGCGCCTCGATTGTCTTCGGGTCGTATCTGACTTCTATTTCGCCCACGTACACCTCGTAAAAAAATATTTTTTGATTATAAAAGTTCTGACGCTAAATTGCAATGGAAACGGGGCGCGGGAAAGACTCCCATGAATTATCTGTAGTGACCGGTTTTTATGCGGGAGGGGCGGCGTAATTGGAGGCGGCGAGCGGATTTGAACCGCTGAATGGCAGTTTTGCAGACTGCTCCCTTAACCACTTGGGTACGCCGCCCTTGAATGGATTAGATGTTTTTCAATACCCCTCTTTTCTAAAGAGGGGCTGGGGAGATTATTAATATAAATTTACAGCCTCGGATTGTCAAGACAAAACCATCGGAGGGGACAAAACAAGCGGGGCGTCCAGCGCCGCTTTGGATCGCCGATGTTTGTTGAATATGACAACTTCGGTAAACCAGAGCGGCGCTGGACGCCCCGCCTTAAAGACGATGCAATGGACTGACCGGCGTTTTAATCGTGCCCCGCCCCGCCCTCAACCTTCATTGCCTGACACGACTGGGAGCACCGCGTGCAGTAATGGGTGAAATCAAGCTCGTATTCCTTGTAGACAGGACACGTTGAGCAGACGCACTCCTTCTCCCATTGAATCTTCTTGCTCGTGCCAATGACCGGATAACAGTAACCGACCGGGGCGTCGCCCTTGACATAAGTCGGGCATCCGGAACATTTGCATTTTTTTTCGACGTATTCCTGCTTTTTGGCGGTTTCCGCATCCGACATCTTCTCAAGATTGAATTTGTCTATCCTGTCGTACTTGCTCATCTTTGACCTCCTCCTGTTTGAGTTTTTAAAACGCCTCCGCAATATACGAACCGTCTAAAAGCAAGCCGACGGCCTTGCATGACGGGGATATTTACATATAACAACTATAGCTTAGATTCTACGTCTGTCAAGGAAGTGAAGGGGGACGGGAGACACATTTTATATATTGGTTGCAGCTCAGGCCGTAACTCAGACCGTAGCTCAGGCCTTTAGGCCTGAGGTCGTCAGGGCTGCTCGCACCCCACCCCAAAAAAACAGGGGGGGGCGTTTTAAACGCCCCCCCTTTGAAACGCCCCTAACCGGGGCTTACTGCGTCAAGACCGCATCCGCACGATTAGTGCAGGTGCAGATCTATCTTCTTCATGTTCTCCTTCTCGGCGTCCGAAAGCTTGTCCCACCATGTGCCGCCGTCGTTGCCCCAGTCGCCACGCTCCGCTCCCTTGCGGGTATAGTAGTACCAGTTCAGGATGTTGGCGTAAGTGTAGAAGACCGCGGCGCCCACGAAGAACGGGATGGCGTTGCCTAAATTCGTTATGGACAGGCCGATGAGTCCCGTGAAGATGAACGGGCCGAAGGCCGCCCAAGCGCCGGTCCACCCGAGCATCTGCGCGCCCTTGCCCGGCGAATACGCGTAGACTATCGGATACTGACGGAAGGTCGCGGCGTTGGCAATGCCCGTCATAAGGAACATGAAGAGCATGGTCCAGAAGAACCCGTTGAACGGCGCCACGGACGTCGGGGTGAGGAACCCTCCGAATATGAGTATCAGGCAGGCAAGTATCTCGCCGCCGATGCACAGCAGCATGCCGATGCTCCCGCCCCATTTGTCCCACAACGGGCCTGTGACGACGCGGGAAAGCCCTCCAACGAGCGGGCCGTAAAAGGCGTATGCCAGCGGGTCGGGCGCGCCGTCGAAACCGCCGTAGATGACCTTTATCATCATCGGGAACGCGGCCGCATAACCGGAGAACGAACCGAAGGTTGTGATGTAGGTTATCACGCAATTCCATTGATGGACGTGCGACCTGTTCCTCGAGCTCAAGATTTCAAACTGGCCGGCAAAGCCCCTGCCCTTGAGCGTGCCTATGCTCCTGAGGAATATCCAGCAGAGGATGAAGGATATTATGAGGTACGGGACATACCAGAACGCCGCGTTCTGCACCCAGATGCCCTTTTTAATCACCTTCTTGACTACTACGTCCGTAACGGCGCCCGCGGCATTTTTCTTAACGGGTGTAAACGGGGCAGGCCCGCCCACCAATATGCCCTCGGTCTTCTTTACTTCTATAATGGCCCCTGAGGCGTCCTTCACCACGTCCGCCTTTATGCCCTTGATTGTCTCGGTGTCTTGAACGACCACGTCCTTGACCACTCCGCCGTCTTTCGTAATGACTAAGGCGGCGGCCAGATCCGGCTTATTGACCACTACGTCCGTAACAACGCCGGAGGCGTCTTTCGTAAGCGTTAGCGCGCCCTTGATCACGTCGCCCTTCGTGAACACCTGCGGCCCGCCGACGGCCGCGCCGAGGAATGCCGCGCCTATTATCCACGGTGTTACAAACTGGACCACGGACACTCCGAAGTTGCCGAGGCCCGCCTGAATGCCCATGGAGATGCCCTGGAGCCTCTTGGGGAAGAAGATGGAGGTCGAGGGCATGTACGAAGAGAAGTCCCCGCCGCCCATGCCGCTGAGGAACCCGATTATTATGAACGTCCAGAATCCCGTGTTCAGGTCCTGCACCGCGTAGCCCAGCCATACCATTGGTATGAGCTTTATTATCGTCGCTATGCTCACGACCGGCCTTGTCCCGAGGACCGGAATGAAGAACGAATGAATGAGCCTCAATATGCCGGAGGCGAGCCCGGGAATGGCCGCCAGCCAGAACAATTCCATCGGGGTGAACTTAAATCCGATGTTGGGCAGCCTAACGACCACCGCGCTCATGACGAACCATGTGGCGAACGATGAGATAAGAGAGAATGTGGTTATGCCGCACGTGCGCCACGCCAGTCCGCTGCCCTTCTCCTTCCAGAACTGCGGGTCTTCGGGCCTCCAATCCATTATCTTTGACATTACGGTTGCTCCTTTCGGTTCAGTTTTTCACGTTTTTTGCCGCCTAAAGCGCCGCAAAACTATAATTAACAAACGTAGGATTATTGCACGGTCCCGTCGGAACTGTAGAACTGACCGCTTATGTTTTGCGCCGTCTCAAGCCGGCAAAATTCCGTGTTTAAAGGCGGGGCGGGCCCCATGGCCCGCCCCGTATCCGGCTACTTATACTGAACGAGATGCTCCGTCCTCGCGGTCCTCGGACGGTACCACCTTACGACCTGATAAGGCCTCCAGAGGTACTTGTACGGGTTGATGACCACGAAGTGCGCCAACCTTGAGAACGGGATAAGCGCAAAGAACAGCATCGCGTTGAAGATGTGAACCTTTGTGACGACCGGCAGGTTCGATACGAAATCAACGTTGGGCTGGAACGACAAGACCGACCACATCCACGGCACCGCGGCTCCGGCGTACCAGTTGGAACCCCACCTGTAGAGGATGGCGTTTCCGAGACCGGTTACGACCTGAATGAGCAGTATCAGGAGAACAAGCACGTCCCACCCTGAGGTAAGCGCCTTGACCCTTACGTTAGTGAGCCTCCTATAGATGAGCGTAAGGAGACCGAAGAGCGCAAGGAAACCGAGCGATAGACCGGTAAGCTCAAGCAGATAGAGTCTTGCCGGCGCCGAGTTCCATCCGAGGATAACGGACGGAATTATCAACCCGATTATGTGACCTGTGAGTATCAGCATTATCCCGTAGTGCCAAGGGAACGACCCGAAAAACAGAGTCCTGTTCTCAAGGAACTGAGACGACTGCGACGACCACGTATATTTGCTCATCGTATATCTGTAGATGATGCCGGCTATCGCCAGCGTCAACAGGACATACGGAGCGGCTCCGAAAAGCATCGTGTTTATCATTACTTAACCTCCTCCTTGACGTCTTTATCTATGATTCTGTAGATGGCGCCTATCAAGTGCCTGTACGGATTGCGCGTAGTCTTGTCGAAGTTCTTATGCAGCTTTTCTAAGGCCTTGATAACGAAGTCCTCGCGGAAGCTCTTTATGAGGGCCGCGTCCTTCGAAAAACCCATGAAACGAAGAACGACCGGGAGATGGTCGGGTAATTCCCCTTTGGCGATTTCGTCAAAGGGGAACCCGGTATCCTTATACATGGTCTTTATAAGCGAGAGGTTATTTGCCCGCTTGAACCCGTCGTAGAGGTGATACCCCATGTCGAGCGAGTAGTCTGCGGAAAGCTCGAAGGTATATGAATAGATGCCCTGCAGGTCATCGAGCGGCATCTCTTCGATATCCTTCTGGAAACGCCTCATCTCCGTGCCGACATCCTCGGTATACTGAGGAAATTGGGCAAGGGTCTTGACGCACTCCTCGGTCTTGAGCTTTATGTCTTCCCGAGGTTGGTCCAAGAGGCCTGCAAGGCGCTCGTACAGAGCTATGTCCATAACCGTCATCACTTAAATTACCACTGCCTCCCGATGAGTTCCTTCTTCTTGTTGCCGAATCCGACCGTTCCCCTCTTCTCGTACATGAGGCGGGGGTCAACGGTGGACTGCGCCTCGCGGTGGGTCTCGGGGATGACGAACCTCTCCTGAAACGTCGCAAGGGAGACCAGCCTGTAAATCTCATCGCAGTCATTAGGGGTAAGCCCCACGGAGTTTAACATCTGCGATACGGCGCTGTTACCGCCGGCCACGTCCCCGAACCTCTGCTGACGCCTGTAGAGCCGCGCGGCCATCTGCCTCTTCAAGGACTCGATGACCACCTGCTCGTTGCCCGCGCCGAACAGGTTCGCAAGAAACCTCACCGGCACCCTCATCTTGTCTATCTGATGGAAAAAGTCCATGTTCTCGGGATCGAACGTCCCGCCGGCGTCGGCCTTCGCGTTATGAAGGATCGGCGACATGGGCGGTATGTAGAAGTTCATCGGAAGCGTCCTGAACTCAGGATGGTTCGGAAGCGCTATCCTCCACTTCTTGAAGAGGTTGTAGGACGGGGAGTTCTGAGCGGCCTTTATCCAGTTCTCGTCAATCCCGACCCTTTTGGCCTCCTCGACGACCTTAGGGTCGCACGGATCGAGGAGTATCTCCCTCATGGCCTCTACAAGCCTCTCGTCAGGCGTCTTTGCAATCTCCTCTATCCTGTCGGCGTCGTAGAAAAGAACCCCGACGGAGCGGATCCTTCCGGTGCAGGCGTGCGCGCATGCGTTGGCCTGTCCGGTCTCGGTCCTCGGATAGCAGAATATGCACTTCTCGGACTTTCCGTTAGCCCAGTTGTAATAGGGCTTTTTGTAGGGGCATGCGCTTACGCAGAATCTCCATGCGCGGCAGGTGTCCTGATCTATCAAGACGATGCCGTCCTCGCCCCTCTTGTATATGGCCCCTGACGGGCATGACGCCACGCACGCGGGGTTGAGGCAGTGGTTGCAAATCCTCGGGAGATAGAAGAAGAAGAGCTTGTGGAACTTGGTAAGCAGCTCCTTCTGGCTCTCGGACAGTCCCTTTAGGTTCGGGTCGTTCGACGCATAGAGGGGGGATCCACCCATGTCGTCGTCCCAGTTTGGGCCGAGGACTATCTTCTCCATGAACTCGCCCGTAATCAGGGACTTGGGCCTTGCAACCGGCTGGTCGTCTCCAGCGGGCGCGTTGAAGAGGTTCTGGTAGTCGAAGGTAAACGGCTCGTAGTAGTCGTCTATGGTCGGCAGGTTCGGCTGAAAGAAGATGTTCGCAAGGGTCCGTATCTTGCCCGGCCCCTTTAGAAGCTTCAGCCTAAGCGAGCCGCCGGAGACCTCCCATCCGCCCCTATACCTCTCCTGGTCTTCCCATGTAAGAGGATAGCCGCAGCCGGGTTTGGTCTCGACGTTGTTCCACCACATGTACTCGGCGCCGCGCCTTGTGGTCCACACGTTCTTGCAGGACACGCTGCAGGTGTGGCAGCCGATACATTTGTCCATGTGAAAATTCATTGAAAGTTGCGCTCTGATGTCCATATTACCACTTCACCTCCTGGTTTCTCATTTTCCTGACCAGCACGGTCGTGTCCCTGATGATAGGGATCGGTCCCCAGGCGTTGAAGCCGTAAGAGAACTGCCCGTATCCGCCGGTCATGAGCGTGGGTTTCAGACGCTGCCTGGTGAGGCTGTTGTGAAATCCGCCGCGGATCTTGTTTCTCTGCTCGGCCTTGGGTATGTTTACCGTCCTCTCCTGAGAGTGGTAGGCAATACACGTGCCCGAGGGGATTCTTGCGCTAACGACGGCGCGGCACACGAATATGCCGTTGTCGTTGTAGGCCTCAACCCAGTCGTTGTCCCTGATGCCAACCGACTCGGCGTCCCTGTCGTTGACCCAGCAGGAGTTGCCGCCCCTTGAAAGGGTGAGCATCCGGAGGTTGTCGTAGTGGGTCGAGTGTATCTGCCACTTTCCGTGAGGCGTGATGTAGTTGAGCTGCAAGGCGTCGGTCTTGTCGCTCTTGACAATCTCGTTCATCTTCGCCGGGTTGAGCTTGTATTTGTGCGTGCAGCAACCCTCGCCGAACTGAAGATGAATCGGATGATCCAGATAGAAGTGCTGCTTGCCGGTGAGAGTCCTCCACGGCAGCCTGTGCTCTATCTGTATGGACCAACCGGTGTAAGATCTGCCGCGCCTGACGTCTCCTGACCAGAGCGGGGAGGTTATCCAGCGCCTCGGCTGGGCCATTATGTCGTCATAAGTCATGGTTACGTTGCGCTCCGGACCCGCAAGCTCGTCCTCGATGCCGTGCGCGTGATCCACGAGGTACTTCACCTCGTCGCCGTAGATGGCCTTGACGGCCTTTTTGGCCGCATCATAGTTCTCACCGTGCAGACCCGTGTGATGCCCCTCTTCCTGCCACTGCCTGTAGCAGACCTCACCGTTGGTGAGTCCGGAGAAGGCCATGACCACGTTGCAGGCCTCCTTGCCGGTGTTGAGGGATATGAGTTTTTGACCGTCTACCGCGTTGGACTCGGTATGCGGCTGATTGAGGTAGTTTTCGTAGATTTCCTTACCGTCAATCATGATGTTGTGGAAGCCGTATTTGCCCTTCATCAAAGGCCCAAGCGACGACCATCTGGCATGGTGGTTGGCGAAATCCCTCTCAACGACCGTCATGCTCGGCATGGTCTTGCCCGGGATAGCCTCGCACTCGCCCTTGAACCAGTGCTCGACCTTGTTGTTGTTGCAGGGCTGGGTCATCTCGCCCGGGGAGTCGTGCATCAGCGGGTTGAGGATGATGTCCTTCATCGGCTTGGTGAAGTGCTTCTTCGCAAGCTCAGTGAACTTGGCTGAGAGGAACTTGTATCCGTCCCAATCGCTCTTTGCCTCCCAGTTCGGCTGAACCGCGGCGCCCATCGGGACCACGTAGGAGTGCATGTCCGTTGTGTTTATGTCCTCCTTCTCGTACCAATGCGCGGTCGGGAGCACGATGTCGCAGTAGGTCGGCGTCGTGTTCATGCGCATATTGAAGTCAACGAGGAGGTCGAGTTTCCCGAGCGGGGATTCCCTGTACTTAAGGTCCTTGATGTGCGGCTTCGCGGCCTCTTCCGCTCCGACGTTGTGATGCGTGCCCAGGAGGAACTTGAAGAAGTACTCCTGTCCCCTTGCGCTGGATCCCAGGGCGTTGCCCCTCCATATCATCCAGACTCTGGGCCAGTTCTCCGGCGCGTCCGGGTCCTGTACGCTGAACTCGAGCGCCCCGCTCTTCAACTGCTTTACGACGTAGTCTATTATCTCCGGGTTCGTCTTGGCGCCTGCCCTCTCCGCGTCCTCGCAGATGGTCAGCGTGCTCTTGTTGAACTGCGGAAACCACGGCAGCCAGCCCATCTTTACCGCGCGCACCTGATAGTCCGCGCAGTGCTGGAATTCAAGCTGACTCTTGTCGGGCACCACGTGGTAATCCGTCATCGCGGAGTCGTACTTGAACTGCTGGGTATGGATATACCAGAAAGACGGCGTGTTTTGGAGTCTCGGCGGCCTTGCCCAATCCAATCCGAGGGCTATCTGGCCCCATGAATCGAACGGCGCGAGCCTTTCCTGACCCACGTAGTGGTTCATGCCGCCGCCGTTTCTGCCTTCGCAGCCGCACAGCATTAGGGAGTTGATGAATCCCCTGTATATGAGGTTTGAATGATACCAGTGGTTGGATGACGCGCCGCAGATGACCATCGAACGGCCCCTGGTCACTTCCGCGTTTGCCGCGAACTCCCTGGCCACCTGTATTACGGTGTCGCGTCCGATGCCGGTGTACTTCTCCTGCCATGCCGGAGAAAAGCCCCTGTCATCGTCGTAGTTCCTGCAATAATCGCCGCCAAGGCCCTTACGCGCAACGCCGTGCTGCGCCATGTTTAGGTCGAAGACGGTCGTTACCGCCACCCTGCCCGCGGTCTTGGTTTCCACGTATTTGACCGGGACCTGCCTCTTGTACTTCTCGGGCTTGTCCTGCTCATAGACGAATACGTCGAGCACGTCGTCCTTGACGTCGAGAAGGGAGAGGGCCGGGTCAATGTCCTCGCCGGTCTTGCCGTCCTTCAAAAGCGTGTTCCACTTGCCCTTGCTCTCCGGCTTCGCATAATATCTGTAGCCTATGCCGCCGTTGACCACGCGGGCCTTGCCGGTCTTCATGTCCCACATGCACTGCTTCCACTCCGGGTTGTCGGTGTCGGCGTAATCGGCCAAATCCCTCGCGGAGAGGAACCTGCCCATCTCGTAACCGTCCTTGCCCTTTGCGAGCTTGACGAGGTTTGGCATGTCGGTATAGCTCTTGGCGTAGTCTATGAAGTACTTGGTCTGCTTGTCTACGTAGAATTCCTTGAGGATGACGTGGTTGACGGCCATCCACCATGCGCCGTCGGAGCCCGCCCTGATGGGTATCCAGAGGTCGGCGTACTTTGCGACCTGCGAATAGTCCGGGGCCATGACCACGACCTTAGTGCCTCCGTGCCTCATCTCCGGGAGATAATGACAGTCCGCGGTTCTGGTCATGTTGAGACACGCGCCGGTTACGACGACGTATCCGGCATGATACCAGTCCGCGCTCTCCGCGACGTCGGTCTGCTCGCCCCATACCTCCGGGGAGGCCGGCGGCAGGTCGGTGTAGTAGTCGTAGAAGCTCATCGAGATTCCGCCCATGAGCTGGTGATACCTTGCGCCTGCCGCGTAGCTGATTTGCGACATGGCCGGAATCGGAGAGAAGCTGATATTTCTGTCCGGGCCGTACTTCTTTATGGTGTATATCTGGGCCGAGGTTATTATCTCCGCCGCGGTGTCCCAATCGAACCTCCTGAATCCGCCCTTGCCGCGCGACCACTTGATCTTCTTGTGGAGTTCCGCGTTCTCAACGATGCTCCTCCAAGCGTCAACCGGGTCCGCGTGCTTGCTGCGGGCCTCTTTCCAAGCGTCCCAGAGTATGCCGCGAACATAAGGATACTTAATCCTGACGGGGCTGTAAACGTACCAAGAAGCGGAGATACCCCTCTGGCAACCCCTGGGTTCATACGGCGGGAGGGTCTGATCCATCTTGGGATAATCCACGGCCTGCAGCTCCCATGTGATGATGCCGTCTTTTACGTAAACCATCCATGAGCAGCCGCCCGTGCAGTTGTTGCCGTGCGTGCTCCTTACCGTCTTGTCGTACTGCCAACGGTTTCTGTAAAACTCTTCCCAGCTTCTTTTGCCGGGATTTATCTCGTCTTGAATCCACGTAGCCATATTTTTACCGGCCTCCTTTCCCGCCGTAATTTCTCCAGAGCGCGTCATGAGCGGTGTTGCCCGCCCTCTTGCTGTATCTGCCGCTCCAGATGAGACTGAAGATGATAAGTATGCCAATCCCGCCGAGTATGCCTATGATGGTAAACGTTCCGCCTGCGGACGCCGCCACTGCGCCCTTGCTCTGGCGCTCGAAAAACGCCCTCAGGTTTCCCATCTCATCATCCGTTATGTTCTTTGCGGAGAATACCGGACCCATGACCGGGATGCTGGGCTGATTTACCCACATCGTGCTCAAAAGCCCGTTCTTGGTCTCGTCCGCGTAGGTCTTCGTCAGATTCGGCCCGAGGACTCCGCCTTCGAGGCTTCCGGTGCTCGCGCTATGGCATGACATACACGGAGGCCCGCCGTTTGCAAACCTCCTCTCTCCTTTAAACAACATCTCGCCTATGCTCGCGTTGCCCGTCTCAACTGGCCCCGCGGGAGCGGCCGGCGCCACTACTGCCGGGGCGCTTGCCGGCGGCGCCGCATAAGCCGTTGCGGTCATTACGCCCGCCGCAAGAACCATTGCCGCACCGAGGCGCAGCCCCCCTATAACTATTTTCTTGCTGCTCTCAAACACCATACCGCACACCTCCTTTTACCGAGGGGATTACCCTCAACGCTGCCCTGCTTTTTTTTGATTATATCTATGACACATCTCTCGTAGATATACGACCCAACTCGCCTCAAACCGCCGCTGCCATTACGGATTGATCCTCTATATTACCCCTCGCTAAATTCAGCGTTACCCTAAGAATGTCAAGGCTCGTCCTAAGCGGGCATAACCCTCTGTGCGGCGCCTCCGCGCCCTTATTGGAACGCGGGCCGCCGTGTTTTTCTTTTACGCTTATCTTCTTGCCGGCCTCATAGTCGGCCGCGTTTTCGACGACGGCAAAAACCGGCAGACCTCCGTTTAAAGGAAACGAAGTAAACACCCTGCCGATGAAACTTGTCCCCGCGTCTCCATTATGATGACAGTGTCTCTCCCTACAGCCGCCCGAATCAAGGCCGGCGTCGAGCGCCAAAGAGGGCATAACCCTCCCCTTTTTTCTCACGGCCGGGCAAAGATACACTGATGCGGTATATATGACGCTGAGGCACAGACGAAGAGGGGATTTCCCTCCCTTTATACGCCCTTGAAGAGGGGACAACCCTGCTAAGGGGGCAATCCCCACGAACAGATGACTCATCGGCTTTGCTTCCTCCGTATCCCTGCCCCCGAATTTTTTTATCAGGGGATAGATGTCAGCCGTATCTTGCCTTTATTATATAGAGTCTGCTCTTAAAAGGGTCTGCGTCTTTTGTATCCGGCGGACAACTTCATCCGGCACAACGTATCACGCGCAAAAGCGCGTAACGCTGCTAAACCGGACATACCAGTCCGGCATTTTTTTGCCTGCGGCAGAAAACAATTTGCGTTCTTTGAGACACCTGCTTTTTACGGATTTTCGGATTATAGACGAATTCAAAAACCTTGTCTACAAAAAAATTGACTTATGTCATAATTTTTTTTGGGGGGGATTTTTCGCGCCGTTTATCGTTCCCACGCTCCAGCGTGGGAACGCAGCCCCGGACGCTCCGGCGTCCCGTAATAACTATTGCGCCGCGGGGAGTTTCCTCCCGACGGCACATTACGACACATTGAACTTGTCATTCTGAGTACATTCGCGGAGTTTACACTGAAGCGTTGCGAATGGGCTTCACCTATCCTACCGCACCCCTACGCGCTCTGAATGACAAATGGGCTGTGCCAACCATTTATAGTTTTGACTTTTGAGTTTTGAGTTATCCCCTCACTTTATGACTTTTGTCATAAATTTTCCCTTGACAGTCCGGCCTTAAATTGATAATTTTATGCCTATCGGACAAATATCATACATACCAATATAAGAAGGAAGGACGGCAACGGGTCTTGGGCCGCGTCAACAGCCGCATTTAAGGCCATATTAATCTTCTTTTAATCGGCAGACGGCCGGCAAGAGAAACCCGAATCCGTAAAAGAACCTTCGCGTCTATCCGCCTTCCCGATGTTGGCTGATGATATTTATGCCAACGGCGTCAAAAACGCCGAACTAAACTACTGTAAAAGGAGATAGAGATGGCAAGTTTTAAGGCGTTTCTTAAATCAGGACACCCGCCCACCCTATTTGCAGCGTTCCTGTACTTTGATTTCTGTTTTGCAATCTGGGTGCTCGACGGGGCGCTCGGGCCGTTTCTCAGCAAAGAATTCGGTCTGACGCCCATGGAGCGCGGCTTCTTGGTTTCGGTTCCCATCCTTGCAGGGGCATTGATGCGCGTCCCACTTGGCATCGCGGCCCAGTATATAGGCAGGAAGTGGGCGGCCTGCATCGAGATGGGTACGATCATTGTCTCGCTGTGCTACGGCGCATTTTTCGTCAACTCCTACAATGAACTGCTTATCATGGGGGTCATGCTCGGCTTAGCAGGCGCAAGTTTCGGCGTGGCCCTGTCCTTAGGCGGCGGCTGGTTTCCGCCTGAAAACAAAGGGTTGGCCATCGGCATCGCGGGCGCGGGCAACAGCGGCGCGATAATAGCAATGCTCGCTGGGCCGCCGATAGCCATAGCCTACGGCTGGCGAATGGCCTATTTTGCCGGCGCAGGACTGATGATACCCGCCTTGCTCGTAATGCTATTCGCCGCAAAGGAGCCGCCTGACCGCACCAAGGAAAAGTTCACCCACCACCTGAAGATATTTACCGAGAAGGACTCATGGGTGTTTAGCATCTCCTACATCCTGACCTTCGGGGGCTACATCGGGATGACCAACTTTCTGCCCACCTTCCTCCACTTTGAATACGATATCCCGCTTGCCACCATGGGAAAGTATGCGGCGCTCATCGCCATCATGGCCAGCATATCGCGGATAGCCGGAGGCTGGTTGGCTGATAGGTTCGGAGGCATCCGGAATATGTTGGTGGTATGCGTAGCAACCGCGGTATCTTCATTCTATATCGCTACACTGCCGCCCTTCTACCTGGTGATACCGGCGCTCATTGTCCTCTTTTTGGCGCTCGGGGCCGGCAACGGTTCCACCTTCCAGCTTGTGCCTCTGCGCTGGGTCGGATCAACGGCCATCGTCATGAGCCTCGTGGGCGAGATAGGCGCCCTTGGCGGAGGATTCATACCGAACATAATGGGCTACTCAAAACAGCGCCTCGGCAGCTACCAGTACGGGTTCATAGTATGGGCGGTCTTAGCTATAGCGATATTCATCATGTACATGGTGGTCAAGCGCAAGTGGGAAACCTCATGGGTTGGTAAGGGAGGAATGGCCCGCCACCGTGAGGAGCATAGTTACGAGTCTAAGTAAGACGGATGTTTTCATACAAATCCAATATATAGCGAGGTCATAATGGAAATAAAAACTATCTTGTGCCCCGTAGACGGGACGGAACTTGCAGACAAGGTCCTTGAAGCCGCCGCATATCTCGGCAAGGCATTAGACGCGCGGGTGGTGCTTTTGAACATCGTCGAGAAGTGGTATAGATCCGCGCCCTTTACGACCGACTCGGCGGAGTGGGAGACCATACACGAAGGGTGGCTCAAAGAGGGAAGGGCAATCCTTGAGACAAATGCGGGTAAATTGAAAGCCATGGGCGTGAAGCATATCGAGACCACCCTTGGAGACGGCGAAGCGGCTTATGAGATAGTGGCGATCGCCACCCAGAAAAATGCAGACCTCATAGTCATGGCCACCCACCGCTACTCCCCGATGGGCAAGCTCTTTATCGGCAGCGTTACAAGCAAGGTCTCCAAGCACACCCCGTGCCCTATCATGTGGGTCTTTGCGGGCTGAAAACGTTATCTTCAAAATATCTTCAAAATAAAAACAGGCGGGCATAAAATGCCCGCCTGTTTTTATGTAGGATGGGTGAAGCGCAGCGCACCCATCAAATCATTATCATTCCCACGCTCCGGCGTGGGAATGCAGCGTTGGATCTGCTGCCCGCGTCGCCGCGAGGCGCGCGCTTGACCCAACATACTTCCTCATGCTGCGCACTCAGACCTGTTGGCCTGAGCTACGGTCTGAGCTGAACTCAAACTCCTTTGTCTTACTCTCGAACTCGGCGCTCTGGGCCGACAACTCCTCGAACATCATATCTATCTTCTCTTTTATCTCGCGGTAGTTCATGGAAAGTTCGGCTATCGCGGCAACGTCTCCCTTTTCCGACGCCGCGGCCAGCGCCTCCTCGGTCTTTTTGCACTCGGCTTCGAGCCTCACTATGCCGTCCTCGATGGAGTTTATTCGCGCCTTTATAGCGGCCGGCGCGCCGGTCTTATCAGCCCCGGCTTGCGCGCGCTCCCTGCGAAGTTCTTTAGGATTCATGCCCTTGCCGTTTTTTTTGCCTCTCCCCAACTTGCCTCCCGCGTTGGTCTCGGCCTCATCCTGCCAGCCGGTCTTTTCAAGAAACTCCGCGTACGTCCCCTCAAAGACCTCAACCCTGCCCGCGTCGAATACTATCAGGCGGTTTGCGACGGCATTGAGTATCATCTCGCTGTGTGTGACCATTACGACGGCGCCGGAAAAATCCGTTACGGCGTCAACGAGGGAATCTATGGAGTGCATGTCGAGATGGTTCGTAGGCTCGTCAAGCAAGAGGAGATTTGCCGGGCTTACCAAGAGTTTGCCGAGGAGCACCCTGCTCTTTTCGCCGCCGGAGAGGACGTCAATCCTTTTCAGGGCATTGTCCTTTACAAACATCATAAGACCGGCAATGCGCCTTGCCATGGCGCGCGTGCAGTCGTGGTGGGTGTCAATAAGCTCCTCTTCCACGGTCTTTGAGGGGTTTAGCCTTGTGACGTTAGTCTGTCCGAAGTAGGCGCGTTTAAGGGCCTGATGCGCGGTGACTGAACCTTTAACGGGCTTTAACTCCGCCGCAAGGAGGTTCAAGAGAGTCGTCTTGCCCTTGCCGTTCTTGCCGATGACCGCTATCCGGTCTTTTTTGCCGATCGAGAAGGACAGACCGTTTATAAGAAGTTCGTCCTCCGAATACCCGAAGGAGAGGTCTTTTACCTCTATCAGGTTTTTTCCTTCAAACGGCGCGGACTTAAAGGCGAAATCGAGGTCTTTTATCGTGTCGAGCTTTTCGAGCCGCTCGGTCTTTTCCAGCATCTTTATGCGCGATTGAACGGCCACGGCCTTACTTGCCGTGGCGCGGAAGCGGTTTATGAACTCCTCGGTCTCGGCCCTTCTTTTACCGAGGTTGACGCGGGTCTTTTCGTGTATCTCCTCCTCCAGCGCGGTCTGGCCGTAGAGCTTGGCGGTAGAGCCCTCGACCTTGCGGAATTTGTGCCTGTGGACCGAGAGCGTGTGCGTGGAAACGCTGTCCATGAACTCCCGGTCGTGGGTTATGAGCATGATCTCTCCACGCCACTTCCTCAAAAACCTCTGAAGCCAGCGTATGGATACGATGTCCAAGTAGTTGGTAGGCTCGTCGAGCAAAAGGAGATTCGGCTCCGCGACCAACGCCTTGGCGAGATTCAGCCTCACCTGATAGCCGCCGGACAGTTCGGATGGACTCATATAAAATTGGTCTTCGCTTATGCCAAGACCCGCAAGTATTATCTTGACCTTATACGTCCGGTCTATCCCGTCTTCGCAGTGCGGCAGCGCGAGACAGGCCTCATCAATGACGAAGTTCTCGGTAAAGCTGAGGTGCTGCGACAGGTGGCCAATCTTGTAATGCCGCGGCATGGTAATGAGTCCATCGTCATACTCCATCTCGTCGAGGATTATCCTGAAAAGAGTGGTCTTGCCGTGCCCGTTCCTGCCGACAAGCCCGACTCTCTCGCCCGCGCCGAGCGTAAAACTCGCGTCGTCGAATATCGTCTGGGCGCTGAATGACTTCGTAAGTCCCGTTACCTTAATCATGACCCGCAACCGTCCTTATTGAACAAGAGTTAATCTTTTAGATTACCACAAATTACCTTAGTTTTAAAGGGTTTTTATTTCAGAGGGACAAATTGGTTGTAGCTCAGACCGTAGCTCAGACCTTTAGGTCTGAATATCTTCAGGCCTGATTGTATCAGGGCTAAAGCCCTGAGCTACCGCCTGCGCCCCGCGATGAACCTCTCTACCTCTTCAATTAGCGCGGTCACTATCTCGTCTTCCCTGACCTTCCTGACGACCTTGCCCTTGACGTAGAGAAGCCCGACCCCGTCTCCACCGGCTATGCCAACGTCAGCGGCAAGCGCCTCGCCGGGGCCGTTGACCACGCACCCCATTATGGCGACGGTAATGGATTCCTTTACGTTGGCGAGCCTTTTTTCCACCTCGTTGGCAATCGCAATGCAATCCAACTTTATGCGCCCGCACGTGGGACACGATATTATGTTCACCCCGCGTCTTCTGAGTTCAAGCGATTTCAAGATTTCCCAGCCCACCCTCACCTCGTCAACCGGGTCTCCGGTAATCGAAACCCGCAAGGTGTCGCCTATGCCTTCATACAAAAGGACGCCGAGTCCAATTGAGGATTTTATCGAGCCGGAAAAAAGCGTGCCCGCCTCGGTAACGCCTATGTGAAAGGGGTAATCCGTCTTTTTTGCAAGGAGTCTGTAAGCCTCTATCGTCAAAGGCACGCTCGATGCCTTGAGCGAGACCTTGATTGCAAAAAAACCCGCGTCTTCGAGTATGGCGATGTGCCGCATGGCGCTCTCCACGAGCGCGGGGGCCGTAGGATGCCCGTATCTTTCGAGTATGTCCTTTTCGAGCGAACCCGCGTTGACCCCTATCCTTATGGGGACATTCCTTGCAGACGCCTCTTTGACGACCTCTTTTATCCGGGCAACCGAGCCGATGTTGCCGGGGTTGAGCCTCAAGCCGTCCACGCCCGCTTCGAGAGCCTTTAAGGCAAGCCTCCAATCGAAATGGATGTCCGCGATGAGCGCAACGGTTGTCGAGTTTTTTATTTCCTTTAAAGCGGCTGCCGCCCGCTCGTCAGGCACGGCGACGCGAACTATCTCGCAGCCCGCGGCAATAAGCGCGTTTATCTGCAGGGCGGTGGCGCGCGCGTCCTCAGTGGGGGTATTCGTCATGGACTGAACGCTCACGGGCGCGTCCCCGCCCACCCTCACGCCGCCGACCGATATCTCACGGGTCTTTCTGCGCATATGCGGGATATAATACTATAAACCGTGAAGGTTTGGAAGCGTTGGGTCTGCTGCCCGCGTCGCCGCGAGGCGCGCGCTTGACCCAACCTGCAAAACTTTGGAAGCCCGACCTTGACCAACGGCGAAAAAAATTATATCTTAGCCGGATGCTGATTGAAGACATGCGAAACTTAACCCCGGTTGACGCCTTCATGGCTCTACGCGGCCTTGGGATGCCGTTTATTTTTTCCGGCCGCAAAGACGGTCCAAGACGCCATTCTTACGTGAGCGCGGAGCCTCTCTTGACAATAAAGACCGAGGGCAAAAAAACCGTCGCCGAATACGCATCCGGCAACAGAAAACTCCAATTCAAAGACCCTTTCGAGGCGTTGAACCGGTTACTGCCGGATTGGGTCTACGAAAAAAACACGACCTTTCCGTTCAACTCCGGGGCCGCCGGGTACTTCGCTTACAGCCTCAAAGACTTGATAGAGCCGCGGCGCCGAAAAGACGCGTCCGCCGAAAAAGGCGTGAAACTCATCCTCGATATTCCCGATTGCGTGTGCGGCATATACGACCCCATCTTCGTCTACGACCACCTAATGGATACCGGTTATCTCGTGGGCACGGGCAGGGAAAAGGAACGCTTCAAACGGTTTTTGGAGATATTGAACGGGGCACCCTGCGTCCGAACCTTTGCCAACGGGTTCATTGCAACCTCGCCAAACACGATAAGCGCCAACGTCACAAAAGAAGAATACGCGGCCTCGATAAAAAAGGCACAAGACTACATCGCCGCCGGAGACATATATCAGATAAACATCTCGCAGAGGCTCAAGATTCCATATACGCCGGGAAGCGACCTCTTCGCCCTGTATCTGAAACTCCTCGATGCTTACCCTACCCCGTATGGGGCGTTTTTAGATTTCGGCAAATTCCAGATAATATGCAACTCCCCTGAGCGTCTCCTGAAGGTCAAAGACGGCGTTGCCGAAACAGGCCCAATCAAGGGCACGAGAAAAAGAGGGGCGACGCTCGAAGAAGACGCTGCGCTTATCGCGGAACTCAAGGCGAGCGTAAAGGAGCGGGCAGAGCATGTGATGATAGTGGACCTCGAGCGCAATGATTTAGGCAGGGTCTGCGAGACGGGCAGCGTGGAGGTCTCGTCGTTTGAGGCAATCGCCACGTATCCTCACCTCCACCACATGGTCTCCATTGTGCGCGGCAAACTCGGCAAGGGCGTAACCTCGATAGACGCCCTGAAATCCCTATTCCCCGGCGGCTCGGTTACGGGCGCGCCAAAGATTCGGGCAATGGAGATAATATCGGAGCTTGAACGGGCCGAGCGCGGGGTCTACACCGGGGGCGTCGGCTGGCTGGATTTCGACGGCAATATGGACGTCTCGATGGCCATAAGGACGGCCGTGTGCAAGGACGGGTTTTTATACCTGAACGTCGGGGGCGGGATAGTGGCCGATTCAAACCCTGAGGACGAATACGCGGAAACCCTCCTCAAGGCGCGGGATTTTCTCGATACGATGGGCATAGGCGTCTATGAAGGCAAGTAGATATATCTATTTGAACGGCGCAGTAACGCCCGTCTCCCGCGCCCGCGTGTCCGTGGAAGACAGGGGCTTTCTTTACGGAGACGGCGTATTCGAAACGCTCAAATATTCAAACGGCCGAGCGGCGTTCAAGGATGAACATTTGGCGCGGCTCCTAAAAAACCTCTCACTCATCGGAATACCCGCGAAAGGCGTAAAGGTTCTGATTAAAGACATCAAAGGCGGGGTAATCTTGAGGCTCTTAGAAAAAAGCGGCTTGAAGGCGGGAAACGCTTATGTCCGCATAACGGTAACGCGGGGGTGCGATGGCGCAGGACTTCTCCCCTCTCCCGGCGGCGTCTCTCGGACCTGCGTTATCGTCGTCAAGGCGATTGACGAAAATTTAATTGATAGGATTCAAAAAAACGGGGTCAATGCCGTTACAATCTCCGGTTTTGCGCGGGCGCTGCCCTCCATAAAATCGCTTAACTTCCTCCCTAACGTTCTCGCTAAGATGGAGGCGCAAAGACGCGGCGCGTATGAGGGCATATTCACCGGAAAAGACGGCAATATAACCGAGGGGACTTCCACGAACCTTTTCATAGTGAAAAATAACAGCCTCCTCACGCCTCCAGCCTTCTGCGCCATCGGCAAAGACGGGGCATTGCCGGGCGTGATGCGCCAAGCCGTTATAAAAAAGGCAAAGACCCTCGGCATACCTTTCAAGGAAAAATGTATCGGGAAAAAAGACCTGCTGTCCTGCGATGAGGCGTTTCTTACGAATTCCATGATCGAGGCCGCGCCGCTCGTTTGCGTTGACGGGCGCGCAATCAACGGCAAGAGAATCGGCAGTATAACGCGCATGATACTGAGGAGCCTACGACCCCCAACGCGCCCAGCACCGCTTTCCACCGCCAAAGATGCAGATTAAAAACAAACGGTTGTGCCGGAAAGTGGCGCTGGGTAGCGCATTGCTTTTTCATGGTCTTTGAGTTATATTAAAAAAATCAAACCGTTATCAAGACCCAAACCAATGACCCCTATGGGTGACGAACACAGAGAAAGACGCCAACAGCTCGCCACGTTCAACGAAATAGGCAAGGCCCTTGCCTCGTCTCTCGACCTTAAAGAAATCTTGAGCATCGTCATGGTCAAGATAAGCGAATTGCTGCGCCCCAAAAACTGGTCGCTTTTATTGGTGGACCCGGCTGAAACGGAGATGCGGTTCGAGATAGCGGTTGGTGTTGGGGCCGACAAGTTGAAAGACCTGCGGCTCAAGGTGGGCGAAGGCATAGCCGGTTGGGTGGCAAAGGAAAAAAAACCAGTGCTCGTGCCCGACGTATCGAAGGACTCGCGATTTTCCAAGAAGGCCGACGACGCCTCGAAGTTCGTCACAAAG
This sequence comes from Deltaproteobacteria bacterium, assembly GCA_016234405.1. Classification (GTDB taxonomy): domain Bacteria; phylum Desulfobacterota; class GWC2-55-46; order GWC2-55-46; family GWC2-55-46; genus JACRCC01. The sequence continues at coordinate 59,988 of JACRCC010000046.1, forward strand.
TCCATCATCTGCGTGCCGTTGGTGAACCACGGCAAGTGCTACGGCGTAATAGAGCTGATAAACAAGGTGGAGGACGGCAACTTCGGTGACGAAGACCTCCTGATGCTCACCACCATAGCGGACTACACGGCCATAGCCATCGAAAACGCGGTCTTCTTCAATAAGGTTCAGGAACTCACGGTTACGGACGACCTCACGAAGTTATACAACTCGCGCTTCATGCACACCAGACTCGAACACGAGGTCGAGAGGGCAAGACGTTTCAAATACGATCTTTCGATGGTCTTCATAGACCTCGATTATTTCAAGGACGTAAACGACAACTACGGACACCTTCGTGGATCTAAACTCTTGAGCGAGATCGCCCAGCTCTTCATCCGCATGTTAAGGACCGTGGACATAGCCTGCCGCTACGGGGGGGACGAGTTTCTCATAATAATGCCCTCCACGAGCAAAGAGAGCGCGCACCTTGTGGCTGAAAAACTGAGAAAGACGCTCTACGAGGCCACATTCCTCAAGGACGATGGGCTAAACATCAAACTCACGGCGAGTTTCGGCGTGGCCGCTTTTCCCGAGGACGCAGCGGACAAGGACGACCTCATACGCAAGGCCGACAACGCCATGTATAAGGTTAAAAACAGCGCGAGAAACGGCGTCCAAGACGCTTCGTAGCTCAGCGCTTAGATGAGCAATTCCTTTCCCCCTCCCCAGCACCACCCAAGGCATGTCTTTACGGGCGGGGGCAGACCTGAAATAGCCATGTCGAAACTACAAACATGAAGGAGACACCCATGACATACCCTAAGATATATTCCCACGCTTGCATCAAACGCCTCATCATCGCAAGCGCGGCTTTGGCGGCGTTGTCGGGATGCGCGACGGTCGTCGTCAAAGGCGACGGCTCCAAGATTGACAAGACGCAGGTCATGGAGCTAAAACCCGGGGTAACGGACAAAAAGACCGTCATCACCGCCTTCGGAGAACCGGCGGAGGTTAGCAGCGCCAACAACGAAGAGAAACTCGTCTATATTTATAAGGAAAAAATGACCCCGGTTTATTTAGGCGGCCTCATCGAAAATCAGGCCGGGATGGTCTTGGTCAACACCACGCTTGAAATAATCCTAAAGGACGGGGTGGTGAACTCATACAAGTACAAGACCGGGCAGGAGTGAGCGGGTTTGTCAGATGCAGGGGTTTAATTATCGCCTTTTTATGATACATTATCTGCAGCCGTCAACGTCGCGGACAAAACGCCATCACTATCTACAGGATACGACACCGCAAGGAAGTCTACAGGTAAGGAAGCGGTTTATCTCGACCCACATCGCCTACTGCCCCGCAAACCACTTCACCGCCTCTTGGGCCGTAGCCTGATCGAACTTCATCCTGAACTTCACGAACGGCCCCTTTGCTAAAAAGTCCCCCTTCGAGAAATCCCTGTCGGAAAAACCCGTCAGATTATAGCCCACGCTCAGCCAGATGTTTTTGGCGACGTTGTAACCGACGGAGGCGCCCGTCCCGTGCTTCAACTGCTGCGCGGTCCACGAGTGCAGGACGGACGTCCTCAAACCCAAATCCCATTCTTTGGTTACGTCGTAGCGCGCCTCGAGGCCCGTGAGGTCGGTGTAGCCCCTGTATTCCGTGCCGTCTATGAAGTCGGCCACTAACTTTCCGCCGTACTGGAATGCTATCTGGGTTTTTACGTCGAGCTTATAGTTGAGATTCAAGTTGTTCACCATGCGCCATGTGTCGTAGTTGAAGGCCGCTGACTGCCTTTGCTCTTTTATGTAATCGTACTTGTCGAGGACGATAAGCGCGGACCTCTGCGGGCGGTAGGCAAGCCCCACCCTTACGTCGGTGTTCATATTCTTATTTCCCGCCGCATAATCGCTCTTGAACGTCCGCACGCCTAAGGACACGCCCAACCCGGCCGCAGGCTCGCCGCTCACGGCCGTCAGCAGGGCTGTCTTATCCTCGGTCTTTGAATCGCGTCTCTCAGCCCTGCCCGTCCACGACCAAGCCGCGGCCTTATAACCTAAGCCCGCGGACATGGCCGTAAAATCCGCGCCGCCGGAAGCCGGCGCAGCATTCGAGTTTACCCTGTCGTTGCCCGGGTGCTTCAATGTGTCGCTCCTGTCATACCCGGCGTCGAGCGTCCACCTCTCCGTCAGATGCACGGCCTGCTTGAGGCCGGCGGTGGAAAAGACCCGCGTGCCGTCCGGGCGCTCCGTCTGCCCGATGCCGGTGTTTATCTGCGCGCCGGACCACGGGGCCGCCTTTATCCCGAAACGCGACGCGGTTGAATCCTCTCTTTCGCCCTCAGTTATCTCGTGCAGAACGTAAAGAGAAGCGCTGCCTGAAATCTTATAGTCGGAACCTATGGCGGTGCGCGTCGGAAAATCAGCGTTCGCGTTTGAGCCGATGGATTGGTCGCGCCTCAAGCTGAACGCAAGGTCTCCGTCGAGGAGACGGTATCCGGCCGCGGCAAAGGCCTGCTCGGAGCTTCGTTCAACCCCGTTGGTGAACGAGTCCTTAGCGTGGCGCAGCCCGGCGCCGAGGTCGTATTTAGTTTGCGCATACCTTGCCTCAGCCTCGGCCATGTCGCGCAGGGCGCCCGTTGCGAGGTTCTCCTGCCTGTAGCCCTGGCCTTTGAGCGTTACCGGAACGTCGAGTTTGTAGGCCGCGTCAAACCCGTATTTTCTTGTGCCGGTCTCGCTTCCGTTCTGCTGGCCGAGGCCGAAACCGGCCTCCTGCTCGCGCAGATAGGCCTTGCCTTCGAGTTTTTCGGATCTGTGCAAAAGCTCGGCCTTGTACGCGCTGCCGGACGTTTCAACGCCGTAACGTCCCGTTGAGGTCTGCGCGGCCTCGGCCTTTACCGTCGTCTTGTCCGTCAGCTTCAAGGATGCGTCCGCGCCGTAGAGGTCGCCCTCGCCGCCCTGCGCGCCTTCGTGGACGTGCGACGCGCCGAGCTCGAATTTATCTCCGAAAGGCCGCGCCGCGCCCCTGCCGCCGTAGTTGTAGGCGCTCTCGCCCGAATCGAAGGTCTCATAAGTGACCACGACGTAAATCGGGTTGGAGTTTTCATCCCGGCTCATAATCGGAGATTTAAAAAATATCGTCCCTGCGTCATAGTCAATGCTGTAATCCATGTGCCGCCCCATCTTCCGCGACGTGATAATCACCTCGCTCTTGAAACGGTCTCTCGTCTCGACGGTTACGGATTCTGAATTCAGGACGATGTTTTTCTTCGAGAGCCTGTAAAGGCCGGACGTCCCGTCGCCCTGCATCTCGTCTTTGACGAAGGCCTGCTTGGTGTCGCTCACGAAGACGTTAAAATCAAGCATCTCACCCTTGAACTCTGATTTAAACCCGTTAAAACTCCTTGAATACCTCGAAAGCTCCGTGACGGTCAACCCGGTGTCCATGTCGCCGAAGAGGGCGTAGAAGCGATCTTTCTCTATCTTTACGTAGAGAGAGCGCGCGCTTGCGGAGTCGTAACGAGTGGCCGACGCGTCGCCGTAAAGGGTGTAATAGGCATTGGGGTCTATGGTCTGATGGAGCGTTCCTTCCTTTTGTTTATTCTTGTCACTGTCGTAGGCTATTGTTGCGAGCCACTCGCCTTTTATCTTGCCTTTGGCGAAGAAGGCGATTCTGTTGTCTTCGTAGAAGTTCTCCGCCGTATCGCTCTCGCCGAGGGCCTCCATGTTGCCCGTGGCCGTGTTGTAACCAGCCGTGCCTTCCGCGAGGCCCACGAGTATCCACTCCCTGTATTCGGGCGCGAGCCACGACCGTATCTCGACCTCTCCCGCGCCGAGGCCGAGTTTGACGACGGCCTCTCCGGTCTGGGTCGTAGGCTCAAGTTCGATGAGCGCGATACCGCCGTCTCCGACGGTGTATCTGTTTTTTCCGCTCTTCGTTGCGTTGAGCGGGTCGTCTTGAAGGTCTTTTATCCTCTGAAGCGCGACGTAAGGCGGCTCAACCATAAACTCGCCGACTATCCCCTCCCTCACGGGATAGCCGAACCTGTCCGTGAGTTTTATCGCGAGGGCCGCGGGGTTCTTGCCGTCCGCGACGAGGCGTGAAAACTCCGGCATGAGCGCGGCCTTTACCGGAGACCCGGAATAATGTATCATCAAACCGATGCGGCCCGTTTCCTTGCCGTCGCCGTCGTATTCTATTGCCTCGAGTTTGTTGTCGCCTTCTTTTATATTAACGCCGCTCCAGAAACTCACGGCAACCCCGGCGTCGTCTCTTTTCATAATGCCTTCATAGGCCGCGGGGTTCACGTCCGCGCCGTCGAGGAAGACCTTTAGTTTTTTGACAGGGTCGTGCTTTATCGAGACCTTGAGGGACGGGTGGAGCGGGTTGAACCCTTCATGCGGCCAAACCCACGCGAGGCCGGGCTTGGCAACGGCAAGCCACTCGGCGGTTATCTCCGGCATGAGCTTTTTTTCGACTACCGGTAAGGTATATGCGAGCACCGCGTTCGATGGAGGCATCTCAAGCTGCGTAACCTCTATCCTCTCGACGCCGCTTACGTCTTTCACGTTTTTAAGGGCGTAGAATATCTCGTTTTTGTGCGCGATTACATGGATGCCGACCCTCCTGTTGAGGGCGCGTCCCGCCTCAGAGCTATTTCCGGCCACCGGGGCGTCTTCTCCTTTGCCGATAACCACCACCTGCTCTGCGGCGAGCCCCAGCGCGGGCGACAGATAGCGGGCGATGCTCCGAGCCCGAGCCACCGACAATGCGTAGTTATCCTTGAATTTAGCCCTGTTCCGCGCATTTATTCTTGTGGAATCCGTGTGCCCCACTACGACTATTTTTTCCACCCCGAGGCCTTTGAGGGATCTCACGAGACCGTCGAGCATCTTTTTGTCCTCGTCGCCGAGTTCGTCGCTGACTTCGTCGAAGTGCGGCGGAAGCGTTATCTCCTCGTTCTTCGAGAGCTTGACCAGACTACCCCTTTCAAGCGCGTTGTCAACGACGGCTGTTTTCTTGTTCTTCTCATCCATGCCGTCGAAAAAGATTGTCGCCTTGGTGGTAATGCGCCCGTTCGCGCCCCAGTCGGGGATATCGGCCCCGAAGGTCACGACCCCCTTCCATCCCGCGCCGATGTCGCCGAGCCTGTAGGTAATAACGGTATCCGCGACCTCGGGGTCGGCGACGGGAGAACCGTCGAACGCGAACGTGCCTTTTATGTATGATGCCTCGTCCGGGAGCATGACCACGAGCCGCGCGTTCTTCAAGGAGACGGTGTCCACGTTTACCGTTACGGTGTACCCGAGTTTGTTGACCCCCCCTGCGATCCCGGCGTTATTTCCGGGGAGAAGAGAGCTTCTAAGCTCCAGGTCAACCACGCCATTTATCTCAACCGGTTTCTTCGGGGCGATGCGGAAATCCGCGCTCCACAGGGTCCCACCCTGAACGTCCACGAACTGCGAAAAAGGCGTGCCTGCGATTCGGGAATTTTCCGCGCATAAAACCGGCTCAAAACCCTCGGGCACGGACACGGTGTCGAGCTGAACTATATGCGTCCCGGGTTTCAACCCCTCGAAGTGATATTTGCCTTCCTTGTCGGTTACGGAGTAGCTCCCGTCTTCAAGATAGATGCGCGCCCCGGCAACCGCCGTGTCCTCTTGGTCCGCGCATTTGCCGGATGAAACGCGCCCGGCGATGATGGCCTTGCTTCCAAAGAGGTCTTCTTTCACCTTGACCTCTGCCTGCGCGGTATTTGAGCTTATGCCCGTGAGCGCGGCCGCAACCGCGTAGTTTACGGCCGCGCCGAGCCTTGCGCCGGCCGCAACCTCGACTACGTACTTTATCTCGAATTTTTTCCCTGCCGCAAGGTCACCGAGTGAATATGTAAGGGTGCGCCCGTCAGGGGAAACGGACGGGTCAGGCGCGGCAGAGCCGTTCAGACGAGACGAATCTTTTCTGTATTTGAACCCAACGGGCAGACGGTCGGATAAAAAGACGCTGCCCGCGTAAGACGCTGATGAGGTATTTTCGAGGGCGAGCGAATACTGCAAAAAGTCGCCGTGCGCCACGACGAGTCTGGACGCGCTCTTCGTGAGATACAACATACTCACCGCGTCAACCGGGATGTCCACGCGCACGGCGCCGCCCGGGTTTACGGTGAAGTCCAATCCCCTTGAGCCGTCTTCGAGTATTGCGTACGGGGCGTACATTAGCTTTTGTATGCCCGACGTTGCCGCGCTGGACGGGGCGCGAAAACCCGTGGTCGGAACCACGACAAGCCTGTAGGTGCCCGGGGCGATCTGCGGGAACCTGTATCCGCCCGGCTGGAAGCCGTAGACCGTGCCGCCCGAATCCGTCGCGCTCCCTCCGGCCGTGAGCGTCGAGGGAAACGTGCTTATGCCGTCGTCGCCGAAGACCGCAGCCGGCAGACCCGTAGCCGCGTCAATCAGCGTTACCGTTGCGCCGTTTATGCGGGAACCCGTGGCGCTGTCGAAGACAACTCCGTACGGGTCAACGAGAGAGGCGTTGGCGGTTACCGAGCCCACGGCCACCCCGAAGTCGTAGTCGAGGTATTCTGCCGTTATAACCGTCCCGTCCGAAGCGCTCAAAACCCCGTTGCCGGTAACGGCCGCGCCGGACGCCGTCTGCACATAGCCGGTGAATACACCCGTGTTGACGCCGGTCTCATTGAGGCGTATCACCTCCACGTCCCCGGCCGGGGTCGTGAGCTTTACGAGCACGGTCTCTGCAACGGCGGGGTTTAGATTCGAGTCGCCGTCGGTTATCTTTATGAATATCGGAGCCGACACTTGATATACGGACTCGTCGGCGAGTTGCAGCGGGTTGGTCAGGTCTATGGGCGAGACCACGGCGGGAGAGGAAACAGGCGCGGCAAGGGCGGCAAAAGGCCCGGCCTGACCGCCGCTTGTGCTGTAATCCGCCGCGGTAACGGGCAGGGTCTGCTGGTCGCCCAATAGAGAGGTCGTATACCTCATAAGCTCTATCGTGGGCGCGGTATTCGGGATGCTGGTCGTAACGTTCACGGTGTTGGAAGGCGCGGTCACGCCGATGAATGCGCCCACATCGTACGTCGCGGTCGCGGTATTCGGTATGACCGTGCCGTAAGGCGTTGCGGCAAAGGCCGCGGCAGGCAGGATAATTGCGATAAGTAATGACGCAATCCGCATGAAAGCGAGTTTTAAGAATAATGTGTTTGTAAAAGAG
>JACRCC010000048.1 GCA_016234405.1 Deltaproteobacteria bacterium
ATAAGAGGCATCTTGCCGTGCCTCAGCGTCGCGTTCGGCGCGGCCATAAGGATGGTCTCAAATGGTTAAAGGGATAAACCTCGTGCCGGACGACGTAAAAAGAGGGTGGTTCGTAAGGCGCGTAAGAAGAACGCTCTACGCCGCTGTCATTGTCTGCGTTTTTTTTCTGCTCTACGTCTTTACCGGGCAGTATAACGTCATACGGACTAAAAACGCGGAGACATCCAAACTTGAACGCGAAAAGGCCGAGCTTGCCGCGCAAAGTTCGGCCTACGCGGAACTTACCGGCAAACTTTCCTCGGTGCGCCAAAAACAGGAGGAGGTGAAAAAAAGACTCGAGGCCGCGGGCGTGCTTACAAAGGGCAGGATACTCTGGTCAGGCGTCCTTAAACGCCTGAGCGCGGATATCCCAAAGGACGTCTGGTTAAGGGCGCTCTCGACAGCCGATGCCCAGGGGTCGTTACCCGCGCAGGCCGGAGGCAAAAGGATGCGCATACTCGGTTCATCACTTACCAATAAGGGCATAACCGAATTTGTGTTCATGTTGGAAAACTCAGGGGTGTATACGGATGTAACCCTTTCATACGCGCAGAAAAAAGAAGCAAACGGAGCGCCGGTCTATGATTTCGAGGCCTACGCCTCGGTAAAACCCGGCGCAGAAAGCGGAGGTCTATGACGCTCAGCGGCATCCTCAAAAGTATTCCGAACTTGGACATGGGTTCGCTTTTTGCCTTTAAAAGGGAATTCGTCATCGCGGCCGCCGCCGCCTTCATTGTGTTTTTTTCCTACAGGTTCGTATATATCGGAAATGTCGAAGTCATAAAAAATATTGATGCCAAGATAAACGCGGGCAGGTCGGAGATTGGGCGCATCCGCGCCGAGATACAGGCCGGAGAGGCTTTAAAGGCCGCCCTATCAAGGGCGCAGGCCGACCTCGATGCCGTGGAAAAGGGACTGCGTTCCCTCAACGAGCGCCTGCCTTCCGACAAACAAATATCCCGGATACTCTACTCGATAACCGTAAACGGCTCAGGAGGGGGCGTGCGCATCATCTCCATAAAACCGATGCAGCCGGAAGAAAAAGAAGGGCTTATAAGGATACCCCTGCAGATAAACGCCGAAGGCCGGTTCGCGGCAACGGGCGATTACATCGAGCGGATCGAAAACCTGCCGAGGATAATCACCGTTGACAACTTCTTGATAGAGTCCAAAGACGGCGCCGGATACGTATCTTCACGGGTCTTTATGAGCGCCTATATCCTGGGACGGTAAGGTATAGTGAGGGGATTAACGATAGTGAGGGGGATTAACGATAGTGAGGGGGATTAACGATACCCTCTCCCCAAGGGGATGCCTGCGCAAGTCCGGTCTTGTGTGTATCATTGCGGCGATTATCTTGACATTATTCCGAACTGAAACCGGACAAGCTGCGGAGGAATCACTCTCCCTCAGAGGGGAGGCGCCTCCGACTGAAAGGCCTCGCCTGCTCTGGGGTAAAGACCCATTTGTGCCGCTTGTGTCAACTAACGTCGAGACCGGGGCAGGGACAACGGCCGCGTTGAAGCTAACCGCGATATTTTTTAACAAAGACAAACCGTCAGCCATCATAAACGACAGGATAGTCTACGTAGGAAGCGTGATAAACGGGCAAAAAATCGTTGATATAGGAAAAACACATGTTATACTCCATAATAAAGACGGCAGTATCAGGCTTGAGTTTGCCGGTCCGCCCGAGGCTGACGCGCGCAAATAGGGTCATAATCCTTTTTTTGCCCGTTATCATCCTCACGCGCGTTTTATTAGGAACGGCTTACGGCGCGGAGAACGCAAGCGGCGTTCCATTAAAACGAGGGGATAGGCTCTTCAGCATCGAGGTCAGAGACGCCGAAATCGCCGACGTATTGAAAGCCCTCGCGCAGCAGGGTGACATGAACATAATACTCGGGCCGGACGTGGCCGGAAAGATAAGCGTAAGTTTCAAAGAAATCGGCTTCAAGGACGCCATAGAGATGATTATAAAGGCGCACGGACTAACCTATACCGTTCAAAACAATATTCTCTGGGCGGGAAAACGTGTTGACACAACCGGTGAGATGGTAATGGAGACCGTCCGCCTGAACTACGGCGATGCAGCGTCTGCCGCGGCTCAGGTCAAGGGCGTAATGAGCGCCGACGGGAACGCTATCGCGGACCAGAGGACAGGGGCGATTTTCCTCCGGGATCTGCCAGTATACGTTCAAAGGGCAAAGTCTCTTTTAAAGACCCTTGACGCCCAAACCCCTCAGGTCGTAATCGAGGCAAGGATAGTGGAGGCCGCCAACAGCTTCGCAAGAGAACTCGGCATCCAGTGGGGAGGGTCTTACACCGAAGGGAAAAACGTCTATACCGGGTCTTCCGCGCTGCCGGCTTCGCCGGGCGGCAGAAACTTCGCCGTAAACCTGCCGTCGGCTTCAACCGCTGGAGGGCTCGGGCTTGTATTGGGAAATCTCTCAAAAAAACTCATGCTCGACGTGCAGCTCTCCGCGGCTGAATCAAGGGGAGAGGTGAGGATAATTTCAAGCCCTAAGATATCCACCATAAACAACAAGCCCGCAGCCATCCACAGCGGGCTTACATTTCGCGTAAAGAGCAACCTCACGACAACCGGCGCCGCGGCTTCCACCGCCGCAGGCACAGGACTTGAGACGATAAAGACCGGCATAGATCTCACGGTAACGCCGAGGATATCGGATGACGATTACATCCTCATGCAGATCAACACCACCAAGAGCGACCCGGACTTCACGCACACGGTTGACGGCATCCCGGGCGTGTCCGAAAAGAGCGCCTCAACTTATGTGCTTGTAAAAGACGGCGATACTGTGGTAATAGGTGGGCTGTACAAATCCATTGATTCGGAGGCCCGGGCCTCGGTTCCGTTTCTCGAAGCAATACCGCTTATTGGAGTCCTATTTAAAAATTCGTCTAAAAACCGCTTGCATGAGGAACTCCTTGTTTTTATCACCCCGCGGATAGTAAAAAACGACGCTAATACGGAGGTGCCAAATTGAGCTTAGCAGACACGTTGAAGGCCAAAAAAAATATCATCATCTTAGTCGTGGCGGTAATCGCGCTTGCCGCCGTGGTCGTAACGCAGTTGCTGCCGACAGGCAGGGAAAAACCGATAGGCCCTCCGCCGATGGCGGCTAAAAAGGCAAAGATAACGCCGCCGGACGAGGCTGCAAAGGCCGTTACCACGCCCGTGTCTGGTGAAAAGAAACCGGAGGTAAAGGAAGCCAAGGCCGCCCCTGAGGAGAAAAAACCCGCCATAAGGGTCGAGGCCGTTATAAAGGAAAAACCGGTAAAGACCGCCGAGACTCAAGGTAAAAAATCCCTTGTCGTTAAAAAAGGGGCTAAACGCTGGGCCGTGCACGTTGTCTCCGTATCTTATGAAAACGAGGCGAGACACCTTGCCGCGAAACTCGAAAAGGCGGGCTATAACGCCTACGTAACCGAATTTACAAAAGACGGCGTCCTGTGGCACAGGGTGAGGGCCGGATTCTATTCAAGCAGAAAAGAGGCTCAGGACGCGGCTAAGAAGATAGCGGCTAAATTCAAGATCAAGACGTTACCGTGGACAGTCCTTGCGCCGAAAAACGAGGTCTCGAAATACGCAAAATGACGGTATCCCTCTTTAAAAAAGAGGGATACCGTCATCCTGAGCGCGTGAGCCTTTAGCCCTGAACGCAGTGAATGATGGGGCTTGATATAATAGTCTAAAAATCATACAATGCCTTTATGTCTTGCGTAGAGGGAGTTGAATCAGGGGAGAATAACCCCTTTCAGTTGTCCGTGTATCTGGAAACCTTCGGCTGCCAGATGAACGAAAACGACTCCGCGCGAATGATGGGGATCCTCAAGGGGATGAATTACAGGCGCACCCAAGACCCCGGACAAGCCGGACTCATCATCATAAACACATGCAGCATAAGAGACAAGGCCGAGCACAAGGTCTACTCGCTGCTCGGAAGATTCAAGGAACTGAAAAAAACCAATCCCCGCCTCGTTATCGGGGTTGCGGGGTGCGTGGCGCAGCAGGCCGGAGTACGGCTTTTTAAAAGGGCGCCGTTCATTGATTTAGTTATAGGGCCTCACAACATACACAAGCTCAAAGATTTGCTTTCAGAGGTGTCGCAAGGCGGCCATCGCGTCATTGCCGCTGCGTTTAACGGCCGTATAGCCGACGATGAATATGCCTACAACGGCGGCGCGGAAGGTCCGAAGGCGTTTGTCAGCATCATGCGCGGATGTGACAACTTCTGCTCCTACTGCATCGTGCCGTATACAAGGGGCAGGGAGGTCAGTAGATTTTCCGCGGACATACTTGCCGAGATAGAAAAGTTATCGCTCGCCGGAGTCAGGGAGATAACCCTCGTCGGCCAGAACGTCAACTCCTACGGCGCGAAGGGCGACGCATCTTTTCCGGAGCTGATTCGCATGTGCGCCGGCATAGACGGGATTGAGAGACTCCGTTTCATGACCTCTCATCCAAAAGACATATCGGATGAGCTTATCGGTCTTTTTGCAGCCGAGACAAAACTTTGCAAGCACGTCCACTTGCCGGCGCAGTCAGGCTCCGATTCTGTCCTTAAAGCAATGAAGAGGAACTACACCGGCGCGCAATATCTGCTCAAGGTTGAAAGGCTCAGGGCGGTCTGCCCTGCCATCGCCGTAACCACGGACATCATCGTCGGGTTTCCAGGGGAGACCGCCGCCGACTTTGAAGAGACGTTGGAGTTTATAAACGGCGTAAGGTTCGACAACATCTTCTCGTTTATGTATTCGCCGAGGCCCGGGACAGAGGCCGCGGGAATGGCAGGCCATATAAACGCTTCCGTCAAATCCGAAAGACTTAAACTTTTACAGGACAGGCAAAGGCAGATTACAACGGAAAAAAACGCCGCGCTCGCGGGAACGACGGTCATCGTGCTTGTCGAAGGCAGAAGTAAGACGCGGGAGGGAGAATTGACGGGAAGGACGCAGTGCAACAGGGTGGTCAACTTTCCGTCTACGGGGCTTATCCCCGATACCGTCAAGGAAGGGACGTTTGCGGATGTTCTTATAACGGACGGCTATGCAAATTCGCTGCGCGGGCGGGTCATCTCCTCGGACGAGAGGGTCGAGGCTGCGCAAGACGGACGCACGAAGGGGATAATGCCGCCGAAAGGGGTAATTCCCCGCGCGCGGCGCGTTGACCGGATAAAGGAGTCCGTGGATGCTTACTGAAATGAAGGTGCAGGGTATAACCATTGACCCGCTCACCAACGAGCCTATTTTAGTGCTGAGAGACGCAAGCACGGATAACATCCTGCCCGTATGGATCGGCGTGCTCGAGGCGCGGGCAATCGCCGCTGAGATGGAAAAAATTCGTTTTTCAAGGCCCATGACCCACGACCTTATAATAAACATCCTCAAGGACGTCAGGGTGAAGGTGGAAAAGATAGAGGTGACAGACCTCCGAGACAGCGTATATTACGCATGCATTCACATGGGCACGGACGAGGGACACGTCGTGGTGGACTCGCGCCCGAGCGACGCGATAGCCCTTGCGCTGCGTATGTCCGCGCCGATTTACGTCGAAAGCAAACTCCTCAGGAAGGCCGGCCATGACGCCGAGGGAGGGAAGGAATATCTCGACGCCTTTGAGAGGCACACGCCTTCCGAATACGGCAAGTATAAGATGTAACGGCCGTGATGAGGCCGTGACCGTGTCCGTGTAAAAAACAATCCCTTTACGGCCGCGGTTTACGGTCACGGTTCACGGCCTTTAACGGAGACTCCAAAATGCAGTCCGACTCAAAGCCGATAGTTTCCAAAAAGACCTCTGTGCATAAATTTTATGACGCCTCGTTCGTGACCGAATACGGCAAGATAGAGTCCATGCGGGCCGCCCGGTATAACTCCAACTTCTCCGTGCTCCTTATGAGCATGGAGGGTTCGGACGGGCGCCTTGCCGACAGCGACTCCGTCGAATACCTAAAGCGCATGAGCGGGTCGGTCCTTGAAAGCGTAAGAAACTGCGACGTGCTCGGGGTTATCGAAGACAGGCAGCTCGTCGCCATCCTCCCTGAGACCGATTACTTCGGCTCTCTCGTGGCGATAAGGAAGATATCAAAGACCGTAAACGGCTTCGTTGCAAAGGAGAATCTTCCCATCTCGCCGCTTTTTTCTCAGGCAACCTTCCCCAAGGACGGCAAGGGCTACGGGGCGCTCGTAAGCACCGCCGCAAAACGTCTTGCCGAAAAGAAAAATTCGCTCTGGGTGAAGCTTGAGCTAAAGGACAGGCTCTTTTGGGAAATAATCGGCGAGATAACAAACACTGCGTTCAAGGGTTTTGAAAATTCCACCTTCGACGCGGGCGGAGGCTATCCGCTCGGCGAAAACTTTATTGACCACATAAACGACCTCATAATCAAGGAGATAACGGCGTCCCCCTTCAAACGCGGTATACTGTATCTCGTCTCCAAAAAACTCTCGAGCAACATGCCGTCCATCAACAATCTCGAACAGCTCGGGTCGCTCTCCACGAAGGTCTTCCTCGTCGGGCAGCCTGACGACAACATGAGGGACATAAAGAACACAAGCACGCTCTTCCTCGACGACCCGAGGCTCAAGGAGGCTTTTTTCAGCCTCTACCTCTCCGAGGACGGCGGCTATGCGCTGATATGCAAAGAAAACTGGGGCTCGACCTTTACCTGTTTCCATACGTCGGACCCGTTCCTCGTTGACGGGTTGATAAACAAGTTTCAGATTGAATACACGCTGCAAGAGCAACTCTGATGCCGGGTAAAGAAAAGATACTGCTTGCGCTGAAAAACGACGAGGAGTCAAGGGCATTTACGGCCTATCTCTTCGGCATGGGCTACGAAACGTCCATAGCCAAAGACGGCGCGCGCGCCCTTGAGACCGCGATTGCGGAATCACCCGCCATAATCATCGCGGACTCTGAACTTTCGATAATCAGCGGCGAACGGCTCTTCCAGATATTGAGGAACAACCCTCACACATCCAAGATACCCTTCCTCTTCGTAGCGGACGCCATTATTGACGTAAAGGGTTTTAGGACCGGCGTGGACATCTTCCTCGTGAGGCCTCTTAATATGGAGGAACTCCACGCCAGGATCAGGCAGACCCTCTCGGTGAAGGAGAGCGGCGGGTTCACAAGCGGAGAAATAGAAGGGCAGCTCCGCCAGATGTCTTTGGCGGACATCCTCCAGTTTCTCCATCTCAACAAAAAAGAGGGAGTCCTCAAGATTTCCTCCGGCGACACCGCCGGCAGCGTATACATCAAGGACGGGCAGATATGCAACGCCGTGACGGGCGGGGTCGAAAAAGAAAAGGCCCTTTTCAGGCTCCTCCAATGGACGGACGGCAAATTCGAGTTTCTGCCCAGTCCCATCGCCGTAACCAGAAAGATACAGACCTCGACCGGCAACCTCCTCATGGAGGGGATGCGCCAGATTGACGAATTCAGAAAAAGCTCCGAATCGTTTCCGGGCAGAAAAATGACGATTAAGGCGCGCGTTGAGGAGTCTCAGCTCCCGGAGGGCTTGCAGCCGGTCGTTTACGAAATATTCCAACTCTTGAAGTCCTTCGGCCGGGTCGAAGAGATAGTCGAGAATTCCACCTACACGGACTACGAGGTCTACAAGACTATCCTCGCAATGCTAAGCAAGGGGATACTCGAAGAGTCGAAGGTCAAGGGTGAGTCCTCCTCCGAGACCATAGATTTTCTAACTCACGACCAGTCAATAAGCATACGCGAGAAGATTATAAGCAGGTTCTCAGACACGCACAGCCTCAACTACGGCAAGATTTTTCTTATCTCTACGTCCGGCAATATCGTGGAGGGCTTTATAGAACTTTGCAGAAGGATACCGGGGTTCAAGATAACCTATAAATCGGCGTCTTTCACCCCTACCGCAAAGGAAAATCCGCTTGGCACCATAGCCGTGCTCAAACTCTACGGCGGCATGGATATACACCTTTTTTCGATACCCACGGTAAAAAACATGGGTCCAATCTGGAAATCGTTTTCTTCAAATCTGATAGGGCTTGTCCTTCTCTGGGACGAGGAGGGGGGCAAAGAGATTAAGGAGATGGTGGACGCGAAGCAGGAGATACTCTTGCAGAGGAGGGTGCCCGTGGTTCACGTCTTCGCTGACACGGCACAGGACACGGATGGGGGCGGCCATAAAAAGGCCTTCAATCTCAAATACAAAAAGGCCTTCAACCTCAAGTTAGACGAGCCTATCTTCAAGATGGACTCCGAGATGATATTCGAGATTTTCTACGCCCTCTTCAGCACCCTCATAAAAGAGGATTATGTGACCACGTAGGGCGGGGCCCGTAGCTCAGGCCTTCAGGCCTGAGATTGTCAGGGCTCGAAAATCCCCGTTCCGTTTAGCCCCCTGTAAAAATATGCTCGGAAAAATGATAGACCTTCACACGCATACCCTTTTGAGCGACGGCGTTTTAGTCCCTTCCGAGCTTATTCGCAGGGCGCGCGTAATCGGTTATGCGGCCATCGCCATAACCGACCATGCGGATGAGTCCAACATCGAATCGGTCCTCGAACAGATACGGAAGGTCACCGTGCTTTACAACTCCGCGGCCTCTTTCAAGGCTGTCCCGGGCGTGGAGCTGACGCACATACCGCCATGCCGCATCCCCTCGATGGTTGAGAGGGCACGCTCCCTCGGGGCGCGGATAGTCGTGGGCCACGGAGAAACGCTCTCAGAGCCGGTGGAGCGGGGGACGAATATGGCATTCATAAAGGCCCGCGTTGACACCCTCGCGCACCCCGGACTCGTTACCGCAGCCCATTGCAGGGAGGCCGCAAAGAAGCGCGTGTTTCTTGAGATAACTTCGAGGCACGGCCACGCCTCTTCAAACGGGCACGTCGCGGCTATGGCAATAAGGCACGGCGCGCCTCTCGTCATCAACTCGGACGCGCACGGCCCGGGGGATTTGATTTCCGCAAACGCGGCCATCAACGTGGCGCTCGGCGCAGGGCTTTCAATAAAGGACTTCAGAAGGATGCAAAAAAATGCCGAGGCAATCGTCAAAAAAGCGCTTTCCTGATTTTGTCTCCCTTCTTTTCGTCTGCATTGTATCGGGGTGCGCGCTGCAACCCGCGCCTGCGGGATATAAACCGTGGGGCACGCATCTCGCGGACGACGGCAGATCCAACTACTCGGAGGGAAAATTCACGCCCCCGGTTCACCTCTCATGGTACGTCTATCTCCCTTCGCATGATTATTTCAGCCCCGGCGAGAGGATCGAGCCGTCCGCCCCCGTCATGTCAAAGGGGACGATTTACGCCGCTGCCTCGGAGGGCAAGCTCTACGCCTTTAACGCCTCGACTTCAAAACTTCTGTGGATATATGACGCGAAATATCCCGTGGAGGCAACCCCGACGGTCGAGGAGGACGCCGTCTGTTTCGGTTCATCCGACGGCGTATTGCGCTGCATCGGCGCGAAGGACGGTAAACTCCTGTGGAAATTTCAGGCGCGCTCGTCCGTATTGTCCTCTCCCGTCATAAAAAACGATACCGTCTACTTCCACGCCTCCGACGACAGGGTCTGGGCGCTTGCCCTAAAAACCGGTGAAAAAAAGTGGGTCTACAACAGGGGCGCCTATCAAACCGTGGCGCCCCGCCTTACATCCTCTTCGGCCTACGGGGGGATACCCCCCTTGGGAAACGGTTTCCTCTACACGCTCTTCTCCGACGGATTCGTCGCGTGCATTGACGCGGGAACGGGCAAGGAGGTCTGGGGCAAACGGGTGATTGCGAATTTCGATTCTCCATCCAAAACGCGCAGAACACCGCTCGTCAGCGCCGATTCGGTCTACCTGATAGACGCCGACAACGCGGTCATAGCGTTGGACGCGGCCACAGGCGAGACAAAAAAAACCTATAACGTCATTAAGGCCTACGACTTCGTCCTCCATGACGGGAGGATACCCCCCTTTGCGCGCACCGTCATTCTTGCCGGGCAGGAGATGCTCGTTTCCGTTGACGCCGTAACCGGCGCCGTCGTTTGGAAAAAGGAACTTTCCAAAAAACCACTGTCAAGCATCTTTGCTGCGGGAGATTTCGTCTTTGCCGTTTCAAACTACGTCCACAACCCGCTCGGCATGGAGTCGTTATCCTCTACAAAGGGCTACGTCGAGGCATTCAGACTGTCAAACGGCGAGGCCGCATGGAGCGCGGAGATTGACGACAGCGTAGGCGGCAACGCGGCTGCCGAGGGTAACGCCATCGCCCTTATGACCAACAACGGCGCCCTTAGCGTCTTAGGGTCGAATGGCTGCTTTTTGTGCCGCAAGATGCTGCCTGATAACGAATAAAACGGCAGACGTTATGGAAAAAAGGCTCAACATAGCGTTCTACTGGCACATGCACCAGCCGATTTACAAAGACCCGTTCACAGGCGAGTATACGATGCCGTGGGCGCTTTACCACGGCACTAAAGACTACTACGACATGGCCGCGATACTCGATGAATTTCCTCAAATCCATCAGACCTTCAACCTCGTCCCGTCCCTCATAAAACAACTCAACGATTACGCCTCCGGCCATGCCGGCGATAAATACATAAGCCTTACATCCAAACCCGCCTCGGAACTTACGATGGAAGACAAGGCTTTCATCCTTCAAAATTTTTTTCAGGCCAACGTCGAGAATATGATTAATCCGCTCCCGCGTTACGCGGAGCTTCTGCGCAAGCGCGGCTACTCCAATAGCGAGGGCGACGTCCGCGCCGCGCTCAGGTTTTTTACGCAGGAAGATTATCTCGACCTTCAGGTGCTCTTTAACCTCGCATGGATAGACCCAACGCATGTCGCGGGCGACCCGATGTTAGCGTCTCTCGTTTCAAAGGGCAACGGGTATACGGAAGAAGACAAGGCCGGTCTCCTCGAAAAACAGATTGAAATAATCAAAATGATCATCCCGAAATATAAAGACCTGATGGAGCGCGGTATAATCGAAATTACGACGACGCCGTTTTATCATCCGATAATGCCTTTGCTGTGCGACAGCGCCTGCGCCCTTGAGGCCATGCCGTCCGCCGTGCTGCCCAGATTCATGCACCCGGAGGACGCGCGGGCGCAGCTCAAAAAAGGAATCGAATTTTACCGGGAGACATTCGGCAGGGCGCCCTGCGGGATATGGCCTTCCGAGGGTTCCGTGAGCATGGACGTCCTTCACATAATAAAGGAAGCCGGCATCCGTTGGACGGCGACCGACGAGGAGATACTCGCCCGCTCCGTCAAACGGGAAATATACAGGGACGCCGGGGGTAATTCTCAAAGCGCCTTTCTCTACAAACCGTATGCGATAAACGTGGAAGGGGCGCGAATCTCGATGGTCTTCAGGGACAGGGTGCTCTCGGATTTGATAGGATTCGAATACGCCAAATCGGACGCAGGATGGGCGGCCAACGACATGATAATGAGGCTTGAAAATATCCATGCCTCTTTGGAGAACCCTCAAGACCACGTGGTGTCCATCATCCTCGACGGCGAAAACGCGTGGGAGACTTATAAGAACGACGGACGCGATTTTCTTGCCGCGTTGTATTCCAGATTATCGTCCAACGGCAAACTGCGCTGCGTTACGATAAACGAATTCCTGAGCGAGGTGAGTCTCAGGGAGCCTCTCCAGTGGGTCTACCCGGGGTCTTGGATCAACCACAACTTTAAAATTTGGATAGGACACGCCGAGGACAACGCCGCATGGGATTATATTTCGGAGGCGCGCGCCGCGCTCGTTAAACACGAGGATGCCGTTGGTGACTCACCCGACTCCGGCAAACTCAAAGAGGCAATCAAGGAGGCATGGGAGGTTCTCTACGCAGCCGAGGGAAGCGATTGGTTTTGGTGGTACGGCGACGACCACTCGTCCATGTGCGACGAGCACTTCGACGCGCTCTTCAGAAAACACATAAAAAAGATATATTCGCTTATCGGCAAGGAACCGCCCGTTTCGCTCGATATTCCCATCCTGTCCGAGGCCAAGGCGTTTAAGCCAGCCCATCCGCCGACCGCCTATATCGCCCCGACGGTTGACGGAGAGGTGTCGAACTACTTCGAGTGGCTCTGTGCCGGAAGGATCGAACATGCCTACTACGGAAACTCCATGCACAGGGAGCATCAGGTTCAGGGTATCGTCTCGGATATAGCATACGGTTTTTCAAAAGATGCGTTTTTCATGCGCTTCGATTATCCAAAGGGGTCGTCACCTTTGGATATGGAATGGTCGTTTACCGTAAACTTTCTTCACCCTAAGGAGATCCGGGTGCGCTCGGATATAAAAGGCAAGACCTCCAACACCTCAACCATCGCAAAGGATGCCGCCACCGGGTTGTGGAACGAATCGGATATTAAAACGGCAACGGCCTCGGATACGGTTGTCGAGTTCTCCATCCCATTGACGGATATCGGATGCAAGCCGGGCGCGGAGATGAGGCTTTTTATAACCATAACGAGCGTTGAGAAGGGCACAGAGAGGCGGCCGCTAAAGGGTTTTATCGCCCTTGACGTGCCTCCCGATGATTTTGAACTTCAGAACTGGACGGTTTAACGACATGGAAACCCTCACCCCTGCGATGAGGCAGTACGGCAAGATAAAGGAAAAAAACGGCGACGCGGTGCTGTTTTTCAGGATGGGGGATTTTTACGAGATGTTCTTTGAAGACGCCAATCTTGCCTCCCGGCTCCTCGGCATCGCGCTGACCTCGCGTGACAAGGGCCGCAATATACCGATGTGCGGCGTGCCTTATCATTCGGCATCAGGTTATATCGCCAAACTGATAAAGGAGGGGCATAAGGTCGCTATATGCGAACAACTCACCGCCCCTGATGAATCAAAGGGACTCGTTGAACGCGGCGTAACCCGGATTATCACGCCGGGCGTGGCCTGCGAAGATGAACTCCTTGAGCCTAATTCAAATAACTTCATCGCCGCCGCCTTCGCGGACTCCTCCCGCTCCGGGATGGCCTATATGGACGTATCCACCGGCGAATTTAAACTTACGGAGTTTCGTGATATATCCGCGCTCCATGACGAGATACGGCGAATTGCCCCCAGCGAACTGCTCGTTCAAGAAACGCAGCTTGGGTCGTTTATCGCGCTTCAAAACGCGGCCAAGCGGATAACGCGGAGGGCCGGATATGATTTCAATCTCGATTCCGCGCACTCGATACTTGAGGCCATTTTTAAAACCGCGTCGCTTGACGGTTTCGGCTGCAAAGAACTCACCATCGCGGTCCGCGCCGCAGGGGCGCTGCTCCACTATGTTAAAGAAACCCGGACGTCCGCCCTCAATCATATCAAGAGGCCCGCGCCTTATTACACCAGTGAATATCTCATAATGGATTCTTCAACCTTCAGGAATCTCGAAATACTCGAAAACATCAGGACGGGCTGCAAGGACGGCACGTTACTTGAGGTTCTCGACAGGACAAAGACCGCGTCAGGCGGCAGATTATTGAAGGACTGGCTCAGGTATCCGTTAAGAGACATCGGGAAAATCAAAAGACGCCAAGACGCAGTTGCTGAATTATTGGAAAGACGCGCCGAGCGCCTGATGTTTGCCGAAACGCTCAAGGAGATTTACGACCTTGAAAGACTCTGCGCGAGGGTCTCGATGAAGTCGGCCTCGCCGCGAGATATTGCGTTTCTCCGTTTCACGCTCGAAAAAATACCTTGTCTCAAAGACCGCCTCGCCGGATTTACGTCGGGGCTTTTAAAGGAAATCCATTCAACGATTGACGGCGTGGAAGAGGCCGTTGTCCTGATTAGAGACGCCATAATTGACGATCCGCCGGCCTCCGTAAAGGACGGCGGCGTCATCAGGCCGGGGTTCAACGCGGAGCTTGATGAATTGAGAAACGCGGCATCCGGCGGAAAGGACTGGCTCTCTCGCCTTGAATCCGATGAGAGGGCGCGGACCGGGATAAATTCGCTCAAGGTCGGATATAATAAGATATTCGGTTACTATATTGAGATAACAAAGGCCAACGCAAAAGACGTCCCATGCGACTATATCCGCAAACAGACGCTCGTGAACGCCGAGAGATACGTTACCCCGTCCATGGAGGAATGGGAGAAAAAAATCGTCTCTGCACAGGGGCGCGCAGCGGCGTTGGAGGCGCGGATATTTGCGGCGCTCATGGAAACGGTTGCGCGCTTCACCCTGCGGATACAAAAAACCGCAGTTTTGATTTCCGTCGTGGACGCGCTCTCGTCTTTTGCCTGCGCCGCGCAGGAACAAAACTACGCAAGGCCGGATGTCAACGACGGCGAAACTATCGAGATACGCGTCGGAAGACATCCCGTCGTGGAGACGGCGGTCCACGGCAGTTTTGTCGCAAACGACCTCATGCTCGACTCAAAAAACAACCGCATCGTCATTCTCACCGGCCCGAACATGGCCGGCAAATCAACGTATCTGAGGCAGGCGGCGTTGATAGCATTCATGGCGCAACTCGGGTCTTTCGTGCCGGCCGAGTTTGCAGCCATCGGGGTAATGGACAGGATATTTTGCAGGGTAGGGGCCTCTGACGACCTTTCAAGGGGTCAGAGCACGTTTATGGTCGAGATGAACGAGACCGCCAACATCATAAACAACGCAACGGACAAGAGCCTCATCATACTCGATGAAATAGGAAGAGGCACGGCGACCTTCGACGGTCTGTCCATCGCATGGGCGGTCGTCGAATATCTGCACGACACGCCCGGGGTCAGGGCCAAGACCATCTTCGCCACTCACTACCACGAGTTGACTGAACTGTCCTTGACAAAGGAAAGCGTCAAAAATTACAATATGGCGGTGAGGGAATGCGATGCCCCGTTAGGGGGTAATGCCCCCCTCGACGAGCGCATAGTGTTTTTGAGGAAGGTCGTCCCCGGCGGGGCGAGCAGAAGCTACGGCATACATGTCGCAAGGCTCGCGGGACTGCCTGACGCGCTGATTAAACGCGCCAACGCAATACTCAAGAACCTTGAAAGCGGCGAGCTTACCGAGACTGGTGTGCCGAGGATTTCCGTCGAGGGGAATTATGCCCCTGCAGGGGGTAATGCCCCATTGGACGAATTGCGCGACGCCCTCCGAATGATGGATGTAGAGCGCATGACCCCGATGGAAGCCATCGTAGCGCTTAACAGACTCAAGGAAATGTTAGCAGGCTACTGAAAAACTCGAAATTTGGGCAGGCTGCTCAAATCTTCCCATTGCAAAAATAAAAAGACGCAATGGGAGCCCTGCCAGATGCGAGGCCCCTATAGTATAGGGGAGCGACGAATGAGGCGCACTTTGTTGTGCGCCGCAGTGAGGAGTAACGATGACAACGAAGCAGATGGGCGTTTTTCAGCAGCCTGTTAGAGTAATAGATTGAAAACCCTCTCTACAGCGAAGGCCGTCTTCCTCGCAGCTTATCTCACGGCGGTATTTCTAACCGTAAATGACGCCTATCCCGCAGCGGCAAAGACCGTCGTTAAGGAAATCAAGCACTGGTCTAACCCGAACTACACGAGGATAGTCATAAACCTGAGCAGCAAGGCGTCATTCTCCGACAGGCTCCTCAACAAAGATCCCTCGATAAAGGTCGGATGGCGAAGACTTTACGTTGACATCAAAGGCGCGTCCGTGGGACCGGCCCTTCAAAAAAGCGTGCCGATTCACGACGGGTTGCTCAAGGGGGCGCGCGCAGGGCAGCACGACAAGACTACCGTGCGCGTGGTGCTCGACATCGAGTCAATCAAGGACTACAAGGTTTATCCTTTAAGCGCCGACGACGCCTACTCGATAGTCATTGACGTATCCGGCGAAAAGGGGGGATTTGACAAGAGGGGAGAAACGCCCCCTTCCGCTGTCCCTCCGATTAAACCTCCCGGCGATAAAACGCCGCCCGTCTTAGCCTCGCGGCCGCGCGTCAAGTTCGGCAAGATAGTCATTGACGCGGGACACGGCGGCAGGGATCCGGGCGCAGTCGGAAAGAGCGGGCTAAAGGAAAAGGACATTACCTTGAAACTCGCCAAGATGCTCAAGGAAAGGTTGACCGCAAGGCTCGGCTCAAAGATTATCCTCACGAGGGATACGGACGAATACATCCCCCTTGTGGAGAGAACCGGCATCGCCAACAGCCTGGACGCGGACATCTTCATCTCGATTCACGTCAACTCCAGCCCGAAACGCAGCGCATCGGGCGTTGAGACCTACATCCTCTCCGCCGCAAAAGACGAGGAGACCAGAAGGCTCGCGGCAAGGGAAAATTCCGCTTCCGCAAGCTCAGTGAGCGACCTTGAGTTCATCCTTAACGATATGCTTAAAACCGCGAAGTCAAACGACTCCATGAGGCTCGCCGCCACGGTGCACGACAACCTCGTCAAGGGACTCCGCGGCAAATACACCGGGGTCAGGAGCAACGGGGTCAAAGGCGCGCTTTTTTACGTGCTCGTCGGGACACGGATGCCGAGCATCCTCGTCGAGGTCTCGTTCATAAGCAACAAGGAAGAGGAAAGACGGCTTAAAGACGAAAAATATCTGAGGGAATTGACGGAGGGCATATTGGCCGGCGTCGTAAAATTCGTAAACGAAACGGGTTCGGTCTAAGTGATACTATAATGAATATCAACGACGCGCTTTTTGAAAACCTAAAAACCGGCGCCGCGGCAAAAGAGGCCGCAAAAATCTATCTCGCAAACGCCGCGTCTGAAATTGAAAACCGGCATCGGTCAGGCGAAAGGGGAGGGCAGTTATGCAAGGCCTACGCTTCCATGATAGACGTCCTGTTGATTTCACTCTTTACCGTAAAGGCGCGGGATATCAAACCAGTCGGGGGGAATTACCCCCTTCGGCCGTTGGCCCTTGTCGCGCTCGGAGGCTACGGCAGGGAGGAGATGAACGTAAAATCCGACATAGACCTGATGCTTCTTTACGGCGGAAAGATAACGCCTGAGATTGAAAGGCTCACGCATGAGATGCTCTACTGCCTCTGGGACACGGGTCTGGACATAGGATTTTGCATCAGGACGATAGACGAGTGCATCACGCTTGCAAGGGGCGACATAAAGACAAGCACGGCCTTGCTCGATTCAAGGATGCTTTTGGGAGACTCGCGGCTTTTTAAACTCCTAAATCAAACCGTGCGAAAAAAATTATTTTCTAAAAAAGAGGCGGCTAAGTTCATAAGAGAAAAAGTCGAGGAGACCCGCCAAAGACACTCCAAATACGGAGGCTCCGTATATATCCTTGAACCTAACGTCAAGGAAGGCGAGGGCGGGCTGCGCGACATCCACACGACTCGGTGGATAGTGCAGGCGCGGTTCGGCCTTGAGGCTACGCCCGTAACCTCAGGGTTCGTAACCGGAGGGGAATACGCAAGGCTCGAAGAATCGCTCGATTTCCTTTTGAGCGTCAGGAACGAACTGCATTTTTTCACCGGGAGAAAGTCCGACCAGTTGACCTTCGATCATCAGGAGCGGATAGCGTCCCTCTTAGGCTTTAAAAACACGGAACATTCGCTCGCCGTCGAATCGTTCATGCAGCGCTACTACATGCACGCATCCAACATCAATCACCTCTACGACTTGATACTCTCAAGATGCCTGCGCGTGGAGGAGAAGAAGGGCTTTTTCTGGCGGAAGAAAAAAATACACATAGACAAAAACTTCAACGTCATGAGCGGTCGTCTTTACACCTCCGGCAATGAAGCATTATCGAACGACCCCGCCGCCATCGTCAAGGCATTCGATTATGCCCAATCCTTTGGCGTGGAACTCGATACCTCGACCGTGGACAACATTATTGCGGCGTTGTCCGTTCACGGTGATGGTCTGTATTCACGGCCAGAGGCTTCGGAGACCTTCATGAAGATACTCAGCGGCAACGAAATTTACAAGACCCTCGTCGAGATGCACCGGCTCAAGGCGCTCGATAAACTTATCCCTGAGTTTGCCGGCATTACATGCAGGGTGCAGCACGACATGTACCACATATACACCGTTGACGTTCATACCCTCTTCGCCGTAAGAGAGATTGAAAGGCTTAAAGGAGAATACAAATCCGAACATTCGCTCCTGGCGACTCTGTTTGAGGAGACGCCGAACCAAGCGGCGCTCGTCATGGCCGTGCTCCTGCACGACATCGGTAAGGCCATGGGCAAAGGACACGCGGAGAAGGGCGCGGCAATGGCGACTGAGATATGCAAAAGGCTCGGCTTGACTGAAGACGACACGAACACAATAAAGTTCCTCGTAAAAAACCATCTAATACTCGCCGACACCGCCCAGTACAGGGACATACACGACGAAAAACTCGTCATCGAATTTGCCAAGAAGATAGTGGAGATAGAACGCCTGAATCTCCTCTACCTTCTGACGTTTGCCGACGTAAGGGCCGTTGGGCCGGATGTCTGGAATCAGTGGAAGGGTACCCTAATTCAGGAGCTGTATTTCAAGACGCTCTCGGTGCTTGAACGCGGCACCTTCGAGCCAGCCGACGTGGAGACGCGGATAACCGCGGTCAAGGACAAGGTAATAAAACTTCTCAGGCCTGAAGGGATTAACAATGCCTATATCGAAGAATATTTCACGTTGCTGCCGCAGAGATATTTTCTCTCGACCCATGCTGATTTCATTGCCGAACACGTAAAGATAGCTCATGAGATGGGAACGAAACAATGCGGTCTCTTTGTAAGGCAAGACACCTACAGGCAATACACGGAATTGGTCGTCTGCACCTACGACCTCCACGGTCTATTCTCGATGATAACAGGGGTCATGGCGGCCAACGCCGTCAACATACTCGGCGCGCAGGTAAATACGCTTAAAAACGGCATGGTGATTGACGTCTTGCAGGTCAATAGTTCGACGGGAGAACTGATTTCCGACCCGGCGAAGATAAAAAAGATCGAGGACGGCCTCGATGGAGTTATAAGGGGCAAGATTAAGGTAAAAGACCTCGTCGGAAAACGCAGGCCCTCGATATTGGATAAAAAAGCCAAGCCGCGCGTGAAGACGCGCGTCTTGATTGACAACGACGTCTCTGACGTTTATACGGTCGTTGAGATCCACGCGCAAAACAGGATAGGGCTTCTATACGACATCACAAGCACGTTTACCGGACTCGGCCTCTACATCCACATCGCAAAGATAACCACAAATGGGGATGAGGCGGCCGACATTTTTTACATCAAGGACATCTTCGGACAAAAGATATTCTACGACGCCCGCCTAAAAGAAATATCCGCCGGCCTCTACTCGGCCATCGAGGGCGCAGGGGACGCAGGAGACGGCGGCGGTGAAAAACCAGGCTCATAAAACCCAATAGGCTGCCGAAACTCAAATGATTAAGACGCTTGACGACGATGGACTCGCGCAGGAATTCCTCGACTACATAACCGTTGAAAGGGGACTCTCGCGCAACACAAGGGTCTCGTACGAAAGGGACCTCTTGAGATTTATCGCGCATCTCAAGAAAAACTCCGCCCAAGCCGAAGCGATAAACGGCGCGGACATAACCGCGTATCTAAAATCGCTCAAGGAAGACGGCCTCTCCGTAAGGTCATACACCCGGTCTCTGATAACCATAAGAGGGTTTTATAAATTTCTTCTCAAAAGGGGGCGCATCAATGCCTCTCCTTGCGCGAATATTGATCTGCCGAGGTTCCATAACAAACTTCCGCAATACTTGAGCATTACTGAGGTGGATGAACTCCTCTCATCCCCTGATACGGATACCGTGCTGGGAATCCGCGACAAGGCGATGCTTGAAACCCTTTATGCAACGGGCCTCCGCGTCAGCGAGCTTGTTTCCTTGAAGCTCAACGACGTAAGCCTTCAATCGGGTTATATAACCGCCTTAGGCAAAGGCGGCAAGGAAAGGGTCGTGCCCATAGGCCAGTCGGCCATGCGCTGGATTATGCGGTATATCGAAGAGGCGAGGGGGGCTTTTTTAAAGGGCAAGAACGGGAAATATCTTTTCCTTACAGCAAGGGCAACGCATATGACGCGACAGAACTTCTGGGTCATCCTGAAGAACTGCGCGTTCAGATGCGGCATCGAAAGGAATAAGATACGGCCGCACATCCTGAGACATTCCTTTGCCACCCACCTTATAGAGCGCGGCGCGGACCTTCGTATCGTGCAGGTCATGCTCGGGCACGCGGATATCTCTTCGACGCAGATATACACCCACGTCACGAATACCCGCCTTAAAAAGCTGCACAAAAAACATCCAAGAGGGTAGTGGTGAAAAAGGACATGGGGAAATGCAGCGCGCAAATTGGCACGGGGAGGCCGTAATTGATGAATAACGCCGTCCGTCGTCTTATCGCCCCTCTGATACTTATCCCTTTCGGTTTTCTGCTCTATTTATAACAGCCTCAATGGGCCGTTTATACTTGACGACAGGGATTTTATCTTATTGAACTCCAAGATACTGGATCTCGCCAATTTTCTCGACTTCCACGGCACCCGTTATATAACCTTCCTGAGCTTTGCCCTTAATTACGCGGCAGGCGGGTTTAACACGTTCGGCTACCATCTTACCAACGTGGTCATTCATATCCTGAACTCGATAATGGTCTATTTCCTCATAACCTTAATCTTTCAAACGCCGGCGATGAAACCCGCCGGCTACGGCGTATTGACGCCGCGCATCGAATATGTCGCGTTGGCCGTTTCTCTCGTCTTTATTTCACATCCCATTCAGACTCAGGCTGTCAGCTACATAGTCCAACGTTTTGCGTCGCTCGCAACGTTTTTTTATCTATTGTCGGTATTGACGTATGTAAAGGCCCGCTTAATCTACACGTCGAGGAACACAGCGGAAGGTCAATCCAAGTCGTTCCTGCTTCCTTATGCCGTTTCCATCGTCTCAGCCGCCCTTGCTATGAAAACAAAGGAGATATCCTTTACGCTGCCGTTTATCATAGCGCTTTGTGAGTTCGTTTTTTTTAGCGCGGGTGAGAAGCTGTCCGTAAGGTTTTTGTTTCTTTCCCCGTTCTTATTGACCCTGTTGATCATACCTCTTGTTTCACAGGCATTCCATCGGAGGGCGGAGTGGATGTAAATTTGACGCAGGCTCAATTGACGGACGTAAGGGTATTTTCAAGATACAAATATCTTATCACGCAATTCGGGGTGACATTGACATACATAAGACTTCTTTTTTTTCCTGTCAACCAGCATACGCTCTATCAGTCTGAGAGGAGGCAGTCTCTGCTTGAGCCGGGTGTATACCTCCCCTTTATATTCCTCGCAGCGCTCTTTTTCGGCGCCGTCTACCTGCTTTACAGGTCAAAGAGAAATGTCAATCCATACGGGATAACCGTATCGTTCGGGGTATTATGGTTTTTTATCACATTGTCCGTGGAATCTTCCATAATACCCATACAGCACACGCTTTTCGAGCATAGGCTGTATCTGCCGAGCGTTGGTTTTTTTCTGTCCTTTGTTGCCGTGCTTATTTATGCGTCCTCTCTTATCAAGAAAAACTTTGGCAAGTTCAGTTACTGGAATATCTGGATTCTGATAACGGTCATCGCGGCGGTTCTGTCCGTGGCGACGCACATGAGGAACAGGCACTGGAGCGACGATATCCTCTTTTACGAGAACGAATTGAAATATGAAGATCTGTATATGACCCATTACAACCTTGCAAACACCTACAGAGACAGAGGTGAACTTGACATGGCAATATCCGAATATAAAAAAGTTAATAGCCTTTATCAAGTCAGACATAACTCGTGGTCACACAACAACCTTGGCGCCATATTCGCGTCAAAGGGGAGATATGAAGAGGCGAGATGGGAATTTCAAACAGCTCTCACCATAGACCCCGGCAATGAAGACGCTGTAAAGAACCTTAAGAGGATAGAAGAAACGGTAAAAAGATAGTAGGCGCGCGGAAGAAAAAAGTCAAAACACGATGCAATCTAAGGGAAACTCTGATTAATTGCTCACTTTTGTCATTCAGAGCGAGCCTTTAGCCCTGAGCGGCGCTAAAATCATATGGCCTCGGCCACGAGACGTCAGCGCACAAGCAGCGAATGGGGAAATTGATGCGCTTGTAAAAGGTGCGCGGGGAGGGCGGCGCGTCTGCAACTGTATTTTTTTGCTGCGACATAAGTGCGGCATAAGATAAAGAAAGAATTACCATTTGACATAATATCCATAATCTGACGCTCCGGACATTACCCCGTGGGAAGGGGAGGCTTCGGCTACGGACACAAGGGGTAGTATCAGAAACGCCGCCGTAAGAGTAAAGACCCCGGCCTTTGCCGCGATCTTCAAAAGGTGCGCCCATGCGGGCTTGGTGGACTCAGGGGCGCGGGACTCGGCGGCGAGGATAAGAACTTTCTCTACCGGGTCACCTGTAAGGGCCGCAAGCCTAACGCATACCTCATCCGAAGGGGTGACTCTCCCGCTCATGACGTAACAAACCGTGCTTGGTGGCAAATCGAGTTTTTGAGCGAGCTTTGTGTTGCTCGTAATTCCCTTCCTTGTCTTAACCTCGTTTATATACTTCTCAATTGGTCGCATTCTCTGCCTCCCTTAGTTTGTCATTTATTCTGCGTATGAATTGAAGCTCCTGATAAGAATCATTCCCGCTTGGGCGCATCTTTGTAAAATACACGTTTTGAGAGAGAGATTCTGCCGTGTAGGTTTCAACTTTTACGTTGTATTTAACAGGGTTTTTATCAAGGACTCGAACGCTGAGACGTGTTTTTTTGTATGGACTAATACCTACGGGGAACTGCTGCCATATCATAGAACCCGTCTTCCATTTACTTTGAAAATACCCCGCCTGTGGCTCTATGACATCAATTTCATAATTTTCTAAAGCAGTGTTGACGATAGCCTCCCAAACCTTTTCGTAGGAGATATTAGGCGGCATCTCCTGCGGAGTGCGCCACTCGGCAACCCTTCCCTTTCCGCCGCAAGAAGCCAGCGTAACAAGGATTAGTCCAAAAAAGATATTTTTCATAAAGTCCCTTTTTTACCCGTTACGTTATAGATTATAGACTCTTCTGCCCATACTGTCAAACATTCCCCTTGACAAAATCTACCTTATAGAATATATAACGTATAACCATGAGGGGCGGGTCATGGCGGCCCGCCGGATGGGGAGTCGAGGAAGCCGCGTGGGGCAAACGGCCCTCATGACTAAAAAAAGGAGGTGTCTATGTCAGAGTTCGTCTCTGTGGAAAAGGCGTTTGAGAAGATATGCCCGTTCAGCGTCCGGGTAGGCGGGACGCAGGGGTGCTTCGGCAAAGACTGCATGGGGTGGCGGGCGGGCTACAACTCGGACGGGGTAAAAGACTTCAAACAGGGCTACTGCGGCATGGCGGGAAAGATGGGCGGGGAGTAATCCCCGCCTTAATTTTTTGGGGGAGGTCTATTATGGTCGAGGTGGAAAAGGCGAACAACAAGATGATATGCCCGTTCAACGTCAGAAGGGTTGCGGGGAGTGAAGAGTGCTGCTTTTGCCCATTCACGACGTGGTCATGTTTTGGCATGGCGGAAAAGCAGGTAGGGAGAGGCGATGAAATGTCCCGCGTGTAAGAAAGCAACCCTCTCCGTTGCCCGGACATACGGCGAGGGAACGCGCACCTTGAGGGATAGACGCTGCCCGAAGTGCAACACGTATCACAAGACCATCGAGATTTATGAGACCGAACTTAACCGGATGATTGAGGAAAAAAACAACGTCATCCAAGAGGGGCGGATGGAGAAGACGGCGGTGGAAGATAAGCTCTACGAATTGAAGGGCGCGATAAAGACCCTTTTCGACGCAGTAAAACCCGTTGAACCGTCCTCGAGGCCGCGGTCACGAAAAAGATAGGTATATCACGCCGTGGCCGGCAGTTCTGCCGGCCACGGCGATAAATATATAACCCAACGGCAGCCGGCGCAGGCCTCGATGACGATAAATGTATCAAAGGAGGAAATCATGTCCGAGCCCGTCTTTATTCTGAAAAACGTATACACGGATGTCACGGTAAGACTGTCACCGGAAGAGACGCGGAGTCTTTTAAAAAGGGTGATGGCATACCCCATGTCTTCTATGGGTGATCTCCTTAAAGGGACAAGAATAAAGATTGCAGATGCATTTTTGCAGATGGAGGTGAGCCATGAGAAAAACTGAAAGGCAGATAGAGGCGGCCATGGAGAAGCTCCGGGGGATTGGCATCCGTATACGTTCATATACTGTTTATCCGGGGCAGGGGAGCATCAAGGCTAACGTAACGATAGAGGTAGGGGGCAACGATGAAAGCGGAAAAGTTAAGGGTATGCGCTCGGGCGCTGTGCAGGGAGGTATTCAGGGTCGAACGTTACAGGTGTAAGAGCATCCGCACGGGTATGCACGTTCGTATGAGGCGAGAGCCTTACAACGAAAAAATCTGTCCGAAGTGTGGTGCGCTCAATACGTTGCCGCTGGCCGCGGTTGTGCTCAGTTCTCAGCTTTTTCAAGGAGCGGAAGAACTCTGAGTTTTTTTGCCGGAGCGAGTCTAAATTTAAACCAAAATTCAATTTTAAAAGGAGCAGGACAAATGAACCTTACAAAGGCGATCAGGAGCATACGCAAGAATTTTCGCAAAGAGGCTGACATCGAGGACTACAACAAAGGGATAGACTACTCTCGCATCCTCGACACGCTCCGGGGTCTCATGGAGAAATACGGCAAGCAGTATGTTTTCCCGTCGCAACAAACCCTATTGAAACTTTTACTCGAGAACCACCAAATGGACATCTGTTTGCGGACGCTTAATTACCGGCTCGCTGAGATGGAGTCATTAGGACTGATAAAGAGAATACCGAGAACAATCGAAGCCACGAACGGAAAGAGGCTCTATATCACGACTGCCTATTATCTTGGGGGGGCGGCGTGCTCGGCGTTCCTCGAAAAAGTCACAGGGGCGGCTCGCCGCGTGCTCTCTGTTTTCCATTTGCAAAACTCTGCAAACAATACTTTAAGACAAAAGGAATACATTCAAATGAAGGAGGAGACGAGCGCGGAAACGCCGCGTAGAACAGAGAAAGAACCGCCGGAATGGGTCTTAACCACGATGCAAAGGTGTCTTGCGCTCGCTGACTGATTAAAAGTAACTGCAAAAGGTTTTTAACGAGGAAAGTCCGCGAGGTTTTTTCCATCATCGAGGCCTACGGAAAAAGGAGGTGTAAAAAGCATGGCAGAAAATCAGATGCTCGGATTCATCAATTGCCCGCACTGCACAAAAGAAATCAAACTCAAGGAATCGAAGAAGGGCAAGGCCTATTACACTTGCGACGACTGTGGGCAGTTTTTTGCGCGGACGCCGGGGGCTGATGCGGCCCTGCGAGCGTTAGCGCGTCCCGCGAAAAAGGAGGGTGGTAAGGTAAGGGCACCCGCCGAAACTAAACCTATAAGCGAAGCTGAGACGCAAAAAAAACCAGAAAAGGAGGTAACAAACAGTGGCGCAGAAAACCCAGCCGGAAGAAAAAAATCAATCTTCGACTCAATCTAATCCCGATCTCGCCGCCCTCGAAAAAGAGGCGATGGGATTCGAGCTTGCCGGGGAGCGCGGCGCTCCGGACGCCGCGCCGGAAAAACCCGCCGTCAGCCTCGACCCGGCGATACTCGCAACGTTTTGGAAGACGCTATTTAGCGTCGTAGCCCGCAACGCCGGGGAACACTGGGCGTTGACCGAGCCGGAGGCCGCGCAGCTCGGCGCGCTAACCGTTCCGGTTGCGGAAAAGTGGCTCCCGGCGGTGATGAACAAATACGGCGCGGAGTTGGTGCTTGCCACGTCGGTTATCTTCATCGTCGTGCCGCGCATCCAAAAGAAAAAGGAACCGAAGAAGGAAGATGACAAAGTCGGCTGAGATAACTATCATCCTCGGAAAACGCGGATCCGGCAAATCAACGCTTGCCCGGGAGATATTGAAGCGCGGAGGGCACAAGCGCGTCATCGTCATTGACACGCTGGGAGAGCACGGCGCGGGGCGGACGGTCGTCCGCTCCGTGCCCGAGCTTTTCGAGGCCGTCAAACGTAAAGCCTTTAACGTCGCTGTGCAGTTCGAGGACGCCGACGTGGGTTTTTCGTGGGCTTGCCGCGTCGCATACGCGGCCCGGGATTTACTGCTCGTATGTGAAGAGGTGGATTTTTATATCAAATCAAATTACGCGCCCGAACCTTTTTCTCTGCTTGTGAGATACGGCAGACACAAGGGCGTTGCCATGACGTGCATATCACGGCGGCCTCCTGATCTGTGGCGCAACCTCA
Organism: Deltaproteobacteria bacterium; assembly: GCA_016234405.1. Classification (GTDB taxonomy): domain Bacteria; phylum Desulfobacterota; class GWC2-55-46; order GWC2-55-46; family GWC2-55-46; genus JACRCC01. Next base: position 26,321 of record JACRCC010000048.1, read on the forward strand.
CAGCTAACGCCGATTCGATTTTTTCGTTTCAGACAATCGAGCCGAGAGACATCCGTTATCTCGCCGAGTTCATGGGAGCGCAAAACGCCGAGGGGTTGAAGGGTCTCGGCAAGCTCGAATATATAAAATACTGCAACGGGGAGGTCAGCCGTGGGCGAACTCACTTTTAAATTTTTCACGGTCAAACACAACGCCGCCGAGGTCAATAAGCATCCCCGGACGGTGCGGCGCTGGATTGAGGAAAAAAAGCTCCGGGCAAAAAAAGACCTCGGCGGAAGGGGCTGGCTAATCCTCGTGCGTAACGTTGGCGATTTCATAAAAAATTGATAGGACATAAGAGGACATAAGAGGGCGTTACGACGTAGCCGCCTTTTTGCATTTACTGTATCGTGAAGACCATAGCTTCAAAAAACAAAAAACAGGAGGGTGGAGAGATGGAAAAGGTTCAGAAGATAGCTTTTATCGCAGGCGTGGCGTTGCTTGCGGTCATGGTGGCGTCGAGGATACCGGCCATACGGTCTTTCGTCTTCAACGTCCCGCAGGGGGTGTAACGTCATGGGAAGGAACACGGCAAGAAGGGTAGGCACGATTGTCTACAAACAGAACGAAGCCGTCAGCTTCGAGCTTCCGAGGAATTTCCCTATTCGCGGAATATTGCTCAGAATGGCGGCGGACATAACCATCATCACGGCGGCGGCCACGGCCTACGCTCAGGGCGCGGTCAAACTCATCAAGCGCATCGAGATTATCGCAAACGGACGGGACACATTGAAGTCCATAGACGGCCCCGGACTCGCGGAACTCAACAGGCAGATGAACGGGACGGTCAACCCGCTCGGCGCGGTGCCGACGGCGGTTGGCGCGAATCAGCTCATGGCGGCACTTCTTAAGATAGACTTCGAGATGCCGAGGTCGGTATCTCCGAGCGATGCGAACCTCAACTCCTACCTCTTTTCGACGCTCGAGCTTAAAATAACGTTCGGCGCGCCTTCGGATATGTATTCAGCGAACAGCGCGAACGTAACCATAAACTCAGCCCCCATCACGGTGACGCTTTTGGAGAGCGAAGGCAACGCCGGGAGCATAGTCCACAAGGTAGGTTCAACGGAGAAAGAGGTGACGGCCACGTCAACGGACTTTCAGATAGCCCTTCCGGTCGGCAACAAGTTTCGGGGGTTTCTCATCCGCGCCGAGGTGGACGGCAACCCGAACGACAGCGTCATCAACAAAATCGAATTGCGCTCCGGCACGACGGTCTTCCATAAGTGGGATTTCACATCGCTCAAGGACTGCAACAAGATAGACTACGAGCTTGAAAGCTCGCCCACGGGCTACGTCTTCATAGACTTCTGCCCGGACGGGTTCATGGGGGAGGCCCTTGCAACGGCGGGGTTCTCAGACCTCACGCTTTCGTTCGACGTGACGAAGCAGACAGGCATAAACAAGATAACGGTCTACCCGGTCGAGCTGATATAGGGTGATACTCGCAGAGACGGATAAAGGTTCGGCGCGCCATGAAAGCGGCGCGCCGAACATAATAAAAGTAGCCGTTGTGTTGACGACGTTGCTGTTAGCATACTTTTTAATCAGAGGCTTATGAGCGGTGGGCAAAATAATCCCGAGAGAAAAAGGAAGTGGCTCTCCAAAAATTCCTTCCCGCGATATTGAAAAGGCAGTAGACGTTTTACGCAAACCGACCGTCCCGGTTGAGTCTCCGAAACTAAAAACTAAGATAAAAGAAATTGTTTATGGCGTTCCCGATGTCTACGGCACTACCCTTGCAACGGCTCCTAATTTAACGAAAGGGAAAATCAAGGATAAGCTCGAGATACATTGGATGAAGTCTCACCCCGGCGCCATGTTGGAGAGTGACGAGACACGCGGGAGATATAGGCGTAGGATGGGCGGGGCGATAGTAGGAGCAATGGGAGGGTCTTCGGGTGGGGTTGTTGGAATCATCATAGGGGCGGCCATAGGGGCCTCAATGGCATCAAAAGGGCACGGGCAGACTAAGGATTATGCTATATCGTATTTTGTGAGTAGAGCCGTAACCGGAATCGTGGGCTATATCGCATCAATATTTTCTGGAAGCGGACTGAGCGCCACTGACGCCGCAGAATTATGGGCTATTTGGGACTGGCTTAAAAAAATATTAGGGGTAGCAGAGGCGGCAGGCGTTGGCAGTAAAAAGGACAAAACGCCCGCCGATGCAGATAAAACCCCGTCAAGGGACGCGGCAGCGACGGCAACAAAGGCCGCTTCTGTTGATACAAAAAAAGAAACGCAAAAAACGATAGGTGACGACTGGATGAAGGTTGCGGCAATGGCGGTATCGGTCATCATCGTCTTGGGGGGAAGATGAACATAAAAAAAATCAAGTGGAAGCGGACAGTGATAAAAACGGGTTCAGGCGCGGCGGCGGGATTTCTCTCCGGCGGAATTTGGGGCGCGATCGCGGGCGGCGTGGCGGCGGGCGCGACGGGCGGCAAGGCAAAACCGCTCAAGAGCGCGGCGATAGGCGCGGGTGCCGGGTTCCTCGGCGGATATGCCGCCGAGAGCGCGGGCATCAAAGGAAGCGGCAAGGTGGCGGGGTATACGCCGCTTTCATCGCTCGCATACAACTGGATAAATAAGCCCGCAAGTAAAGGCTCGGCTGGAAGCTCCGTTTCCACAGGCACAGGGAAGGGGACAACCGCCGGAGGTGGAGGGGGTTCGTCCACCGCCGACAAAAAGGGCTTTTTCGATTCGTTCTTAGCGCACAATAAAAACTCGCTTGGCCTCGGGGGAGGGACTCCTGACGGGGCTTCACCTACAGACACCTTTTCGAGCGGGATTATGGACCCCGGCGCTGGTTATGGCTCGCAAGGCGGCGACGCAATGGCGTGGTTGCCTGTGGTGCTGCTCGGCGCGGGGATAGCGTTTTTGGGGGCGGCGGCATGACGGACTTTCTGAGACAACTGCACGAGATAAAAAACAACCGCCCGCAGGTCTATAAAATCATAACGCTCGATCTCTCGACTGCGCGGAGTGATTACGCGCAGTCCATAGCGGGGAATTATTTTATCGTCCTCGAAGCAACGGACATCAACGCGAATGTGCAGGTGCGTTTTAATGAGAGTTATTGTGACGCGGCGACGCTCAAAAAAAGGCAAGGGTTCAAAATCCCATTCTACCGCGTCTTCATTACAAACGCGGTGCAGGCCGGAAAAACCCTCACGATAGCTTACGGCGTCAACGAGTCCCCGCTTGAGTTTATAGACCAGTCAGCAGCAATAGACGTAACCAGCATCGCGCATTTGGAGTCGAACGCCCCGGCGCTCTACAACGTGAGCTGCGCGGTTGCCGGGACGGAATATTCTCAGGCGCTTCCGGCGAACACGAAAAAGTTTACGGTCAAGGCGCGAGGCGGCTCTTTGAAGGTTTGCTTTACGTCAACCGAGTCCGGGACTAAATACATACTGCTTCCCGACGGCTCATCTATGTCGGAAGATTTGGTATATCTCGCGGCCCAGACGCTGTATTTCCAAAGCCCCACGACAGGGGCCGTTGCGGAGATAATCGCCTACACATGACAATAAAGAGCTTTTTTTCTTTAGAGAGAGAACTCATCGACAAGCCCTTTTTGTTCGACGACTTTCTCGGCAACACTCTTAACGGGGAAGGGCTGTGGACGCTTTCATCTGTGGGCGCGGCGCCCGCGTTACTGACTGGAGTAACGGGCGGACAACTGTCCATGAGTTCCGGCCCGGATAACATCTCTGCGCTCAATCCCGTCGGCTTCGGCATATCCGGCGGCACGACTCTTACCTTTGAGAGCCGCTTCAAACGCAATGCGTCTTATGCGCCGTCCCGCGCATGGTTCGGGTTTGCAGACTCAACGACATGGAACGGCCCGTCAAATGCGATTATTTTGGATATGCAGGCGGACGGCGGCAATTGGAAGGCCGTAACCACTTCCGGCGGCACGTCAACGACGACAGATACCGGGGTTGCTGGGACAAACTCTTGGCAAAAACTCAAAGTGGTCGCCACGTCAACGAGCGTCGCGTTTTACATAGACGACGTGTTAAAGGCCACGCATACGACGAACATCCCTACGGCAAAATTGGGGGTGTGCGTTTCGCTTTATAGAACTCCGCAGAATACAACCATGCAGACGATTGATTATATAATGGCTTCAAGCAGCGTAAGAAACAACTGAGGCGCGAGCGCGAGGGTGTGATGATATTCTACAAGACCGAAGAAGTTACAAAAGAGGAGATGCGGTTGCAGAAGCTCGAAGACGCCTTTAAGGGCGGCAAACTTTCCAACGAGCAATATCTGTCCGCGATCAACAAGCTCAAAGGGACAGGTGAGGGGGCGGCGGTTCAGCGCCCGGCGTCCGTGCTCGATATCGTCCAGCTTTTTCTTATCGTCGCGGTTGTCCTTGCCGGGGTCTATGCCCTCAAACTCGTCAAATCATGAAGGGCTGGCACGTCGTCGCAATAATCGTCGTCATCGCAGGGGGTGTTTTTTTTATGTCTAAAAACGTTCAGGCGGCCCGTAGAGAGAATGACTACGACAGCCTCATCCTCAAGGCCTCCGAGGGGCACGGCGTGCCTGTGGCGCTTATAAAGGCCATTATACGCACAGAATCGAACTTCAACCCCGAGGCGGTCAATCCGGCGGACCCGAGTGCGGGACTTATGCAGACAACGCCGCCGACGGCCCGCGCCATGCTTGGGCGTTATGTCTCGATCGAAGACCTGAAAGACCCGGCAACGTCCATCGAGGCGGGGGCGCGGTTTTTGTCGCACCTCATCAAGCATTACCCGCTCGAGGACGCGATCCAGATGTATAACCTCGGCGAGACGAAGTTTTTAAGAAAGGGGATTAGAGCGCCGGAGTATCTTGAGAGGGTAAAGGGGTTTTTGGCGCATTACTCTGGGAGATAGATGTATCACGACGTCGGCTCCGGATCATCCGGATTTGGTGATAGATATATCGCCGCAAGGCGCATCGAGGAGCTGGCGACCGAGATAGATGTATCAAACACAAAAGGGGGTTTTAAAATGCTTAACTGGAAAACAACGCTGTCGGGAGTGCTCGCCGCATCGAGCTACATACTTCCTCTCTTCGGGGTGCCGTCACCGGTAGCTCAGGCCGTCGGCGTGATAGGCCTTGCGCTCCTCGGGTATTTCGCAAAGGACAAAAACGTCTCGGGCGGCACGACAATACAGTAATGGGAATAGACTGGAGCGTCATAATCGCGGTGGTCGGCGGCGCTCTTTGGCTTGAGCGCCGCTTGAGTCGCATCGAAAACCTTTTAAAGGGGTGCCCTCATGTCTCTGAAAATCCGCCTCAGGTGGTGGGTCGAAAGACAGATATCTAAGAGGCCGTGGCTGTTGCGGCTTCCGTTCGTAAAGAGGTATTTGCCCGTATGCGTGTTAAGATGTTCTTTACGTGCCCTTGAGAAAGCCCTAAGTGTTGCCCTATAGCGCGCGCAGTAAAACCTTTCCTCTTCAACCCTTCAACTTTTTCATTCCTTTCAAGAGCGGCCTTGCGCCGCTCTTCGGCTTTTATGTCCCTGTAGTAGAACGTGGCCATGTCATACCCAAATTCAAACTCTTTGCCGATGATAGAGACGATTTCACGGCGCGGTCGCGCTTTTAATTCATCAATGCGGCGCGCTACGGTGGCCGTGAATGCCTCTTTGCGGGCCTTGCGCTGGGGTTCATCGGCCTCCCACCGTTTGCGAGCGGTATAAGACCTCTCAGCGCGTCCGAGGGCGGTCCCGAGTTCGGTAAGGACGGCGGCGAGGGTAAAGCAGGTGTCCGCATCGAGGGAGAGCGTCACTGTCGGAGCAGTGACGCCCTCCCTTACAGGGGCTACATCGAGCAGCATAAGGTGGGGCCTCCTGAGATGATTTTTGTCAAAGAATACAGGAGGTTTGAGGCGAGCGCCGTGACCGTCGACACGTAGGACGTGAGTTTTTTAAATTTGACATAATATCCATTATGCGACATTGACTTAAATTTGACCTTAAGGGGTAATACTGGAATTGCCTGATATTTCCAAGTGTTATAACGTAAATCTCTGACTGCATATCAGTTATGGAACCTCTGATTTTTTCTTTTTTTTGTCATTCTGAGCACATTCGCAACGCTTCAGTGTAAACTCCGCGAATAAAACGAAAAGCAGATTCTTCGCTTCGCTCTGTTAGAATGACAACAGAGGGCAATTAATCAGAGTTTCCTTATTTCTAATCACGGCCTTCTACTCAATTACCACGTTTGTGAGCGTCCTTTTTACGTGGCTTATCGCCTGAATCTTGCTAATGACGACGTCTCCGAGAACCTTGAAATTCGACGCAGCCACGAGCGCAATCAGGTCATAAGGCCCGGTTACCATCCGCGCCTCTTTTACCCCGCCGATATTCACGAGCTTGTCCAAAACCTCTTTTGAGCGCGCATGTTCGCATTCAATGAATACATAAGCCTCTACGGACATATTCCACCCTCCTGAGTTAAAAGTCTAACGCAAGACTATCCTGCCTTCTTCGATGCCCTTTGCAATATCCTCTTCAGGCACGTATTCGTGCACGAGGTTCTGGTGGCAGTCTATGCAGGTGGTTCCGCTAGAGCCTATCTTTTTGTGCTGCATCTTGCCATAGTCGGATGCCGGATTAGGGGCCTTGTGGCACTTCCTGCAGTTTACGCTGTCGGTTTTTTTCATGGCAGCCCGCGCAATGTGCGCGAATGCGGCCCTGTGCTTGTCGAACTTTTCCTTTGTGTTCAGATCATACTTGAAATTTCCGATAGTGTCATGCACGCCCTCAGTCAGATGCGTGAATATCCTCTGTAGGAACCTCGGCGGAAGATGACAGTCCTTACACTCCGGGTATATGCCGAGCCTTCCGAAGTGAGATGATTTTTTCGTCTCGGCGTCGGGAAAGGTCATGCTGTGGCATGACGTGCAAAACTTATACGAGCTTATATGGCGCTCCGTTCTGTAGACGCCGTAAACGGCAGCGAGGGTTATTATGGCCGTTACGGCCACGGTTATCCTCCTGCCTTTTAAAAAACCTTTAATAAGTCCCACTTGAAGGCCTTTTTTTTAGTAATGTTTAGACGATGCGTTGAAGGGCAACTACCGTAGAAAAATGGCGCCCCCGAGACGATTCGAACGTCCGGCACGCAGATTAGGAATCTGCTGCTCTATCCATCTGAGCTACGGGGGCCTGATTACTTAACTGCAAAATTTTAACATTTAGGTTTTTGGTGTCAAGGACTATTTGACCTCTGCAAGCGCATCTAACCGCCCCGCCCCCAGAAATCGGCGTCAGGGACGCAATATCCCCTCTTAAACGACGGATCCCTTTTCCTGACCCAATACTCTATTATCGAAAAGGCCCTGTTGTGGAATACGCCGTGATAGTGGAGAAATATCAGGTCGAAGAACATATGCGTCAAAAATCCCGCAAATACAATCCAGAAATAATGCGTTATAAAACCCAACAGAAATAGCGCGGCAAAGACTTCGACCGTATGGAAAACGCTCAACCCGTAGATGGCGTCCCTGTGTTTCTCCCAGAGCCAGTCGTGGAATTTGAACATATCCCTGATGCCGTATCTCCGGCACACGAAGGCAAAGTCGAAGTAGTGGTCTACGTCTATGAATATTATACTTAAAAAAAGCGCGATATTTTCGGCAAGCCCTAAGAATAGGGATGCTATGGCGCTGGTTAGCGCGGCCTGCGCGACATGCTCCGTAAGTCTCATTCCCCTCCCCCGCCGAAGGAGGGTATTGCCCTCTTAAGGGCGCTTCCCGCTAAAGTTTTTTCCATTCGCCCATTGACAACATGAGATGTGCGGCTATACTTAAGACACTTGACGACGATATTATAGCAGGAAATCTCGCAGTTATGAATTTTGATGCAGGGCGCAAGGCGTAGTTTGGTTTGTCAACGGCACAGGGCAAAAAAGGTTTGCCGCGCCTTCACCTGAGAAATCATCACTGTTTTTCCCCCTCGGAAATCCAACACATAGAAGTTCGGCTCTCCACGAACGCCCCACTAAGTCCTTTTACTCATCCGCGAATTTCATCAAGGCAATAACTCGATGCTGCGTCTGGCCGCATTTACGGCAGTTATTCGATTCTTAACCACGCATCTTAGGCCTTTGCAACTCGAGCGCGAAACACTCTCGGGTTTAAATGTTCCACCGAATTCTTTTTTTGGGCTTAATTATGTTCCTGCTCTGTCTGTGCATACACGTCGCGGTGTGGAGGAATCGTTATCCTAAAAACAGACCCGCGGCGCTTCTTTTTATCTTTATTGTTTTGCCTGTAATTGCCGCGTCAATGTTAGCGGCGTTAAGCCGTTTTGCCGTTTTTATGCCTTTTGACGTGGGAACATGGGGGATTCCTCTCATTGAGTTTACCGGGGCATACCTCCTGCACTTTTCACTCTCGGCCGCGTATATCATGAGTTACCCGGCCGTGGAAGCCGTCTCGCCGTCACTCATGCTCGCGCTCATAATAGGCGGATCCAACGAACGAGGGGTGTCCATTGAAGAGCTTATTTCGACCTTTGACGGCAAGTTTCTCCTCGAACCGAGGATTAAAGACTTGAAAGACGCAGGCATGGTGAGCGAATCGAAAGGTCTCCTTTCGCTTACTCGCCGTGGAAAGAGTTTTGTAACGCCTTTCATCGTTTTAAGACGCGCGCTCGGATTGCCGATAGGAGGGGGGTGATATTTCATGGACGGACTAATTCCGGCGCTTATGCTGCTTTCCGCGGCGCCGATGCTTGTGTTTTTTATGCAACTCGCGGCAAACGGGTTTTTAAAGGCGCTAAAAATAAAAATATCAAACCAGCTCGTCGTGATATTGTGCTGTGCGGCCGGCCACGCGCCAATAGCTGCAATCCTTTGGACCGTGTATCTGCAAAAAATCGCCTCCGCGTCTGAACTGACGCTCGCCGCGCTATATTGTCTCATCGTCTATAACGCCCTTGCATACTCCTACTTCCACCTCTTCAATATGAGCGAGACGGCAAGGCGCATCCGTATACTTTACGAGATATACTCCACCGGCGTTTTAAGCGCGTCTCAGATAGCGTCGTCTTACAACCCGTCTGTCATGGTGAAAAACAGGATTGAAAGGCTTGTCGCGATGAGGCAGATAAAACAGAGCGGCAACCGGTACTTCCTCGATCAAAGGCTCATCTTTGCCGTCTCCTCCGCCGTTGCAGGCTGGGGCGCCCTTCTCAGTATACCGTATCCTGCAATGAGGAAATCCGCCTCCAACGGGAAGGCGCGGCTTGGGCAGTCCCTCGTGAAACAAGACGCCAAGCAAGACGCCGCATGATGTCATCAGGTATCCCGCGCCTTAACGACCTCGCGTATCGAGGTGAAGTATCCCCGCCTCCTCCTCACTAAATACTCCGCTACCGAAAATGCCCTCGCGTAAGGACGTCCCATATAACTCAGCTGCAGCTGGTCCAAGAGATGATGAAAGAGAAACCCCATCAGGACAAGATTGGCTTCGTCAAGATATAAGCCCGCGACGTAGAGCACGGCGTAACACTCGAGCGTGTGAAATACGTTAAGACCTAAAAAGTTGTCGAGGTTATTTAAGAGCGTGTCGTGGTATTTGAAAAGGCCTCTTATGCTGACGCTTTTGGTATCGAGCCAGTACTCAATAAAATGGTCGAGGTCTATGGCAACCACCGCGGCGCCGAATATGAGGGCATTGAACCCGATAAACGGATATAGCGCGGCCGCCCCTGCCGCAGCCTGCGCCGCGTGCGCCTCTGGTTTCAAGCTGATTTTTCTCCCGCTCGTTTTTTGAAGGCTTCCACCGTTATAACGCCAACGGAGACGGCCAAACCCAAGTAATACAACACAAGGGCCGTCATGTATAGCCGAGGTTCAAACGACATCACCACTGTATGCTCCCCCTTTTCGAGATAAACGGCCTTTCCGTTATAGTTGGCCGTTGCTATCGGCGTTTCATTACCGTTGACATAAGCCTTCCAGTGCCTGCTCCAGCCGTCGTTGTAGAGTAAATACCCTTGGGTCTTATTTTTGACCAAAACGGTAATGCCGTTCACGTTGAAATCTATCAGTTTCACGTCCCCGCCAAAAGCCTTGACGCCGCCAGCTATGGAATCTTTCAATACCGCAAACGCCTTTACGTTACCTTCGCTGAATCTCTTCCAGTATTCGTCCACGGCGCTATTTTTTAACCATAAGACGTCCTCGAACTTGCTTAAGTCACCTAATCCGGTCTCCGCTTGCCCCGACCCTTCTCTCCTCGCCTGTTTGCCGTCTTTTTCCACATACAAAAAACCGTCAAGCTCCTCAGGCGCGGCATGGCCTAACCGGTCGAGAAGAGAATTCCTGTCCTGTGCCACCCTCACCTTTGAGAGCGGGTAAAAACCGAGGATAGGCGACGTTACTCCGTTTAAGACGAATTGGTTGGCCAGAGGCGCGTTAGTAAGGAGGTCATAATATCTTTTGGTGGTGAATAACGAGTGGTTATAGCCTCTTGAGAGCGCGCCTTTGCGCATGGTCAAACTTTCTCCGAAGGCCACGTCGGGGAGCGAACCGTAAGGCGCCCTTAGATATTCAAATTCGTTTTTCCCCCCTTTCGGGCGCGCATCGTTAATGACGCCATAGAGGGTTGCCGAGTCTTTAAGGACGCTGCCTTTGATCGAATCGTTGTATAAATAAAGGTCGGTCAGGACAAGCGCCGCTATCACCGCAAAAAAAAACTTTTTGCCGAATAGACCGCGCGAGTAAATGGCCGCGGAGATAACAAAAAAAACGACGGCGAGCATCACGAGTTCGTCGGTTGAAGATTTGAAAACTGCCCGCTTGAAGAGATATGCCGTTAACCCGGCCTTCACGAATATCAGCGCAAGCCCGATAACTATTACCCCGTGATATTTCTCCTTGAAAAAATCCTTATAACCGCACCCGTCAAAAATAAGCGACAGACCGAAACTCATGAGAAGACCCAAATACAAAAAGATGAAACTGTTAAGCGTCTCCCTCACCTCCAGCATCTTGAGCGGCGGGAAGACCGCGTTAAAGGCCTTTTGCGCGGCGTTGAAAGGTTTTGCGTCAACGCCTGAGCCGCTGAACATGTTCAATGACACGAGGACGAGCATGAGGGCGCACACGAACCGCAGTCTTGATTTTGTATAGATAAGACCTATCACGGCCAAGATGAGCGGGACCATGCCGAAATATTGAAAGGTCTCGGATATCAGGTTCTCGTCCGAGAACCAATCGCCGGGGTTTGAAAACGACTTCCACATATCCTGATATAGAAGGCTCAGCGCGTTTCCGTATGAACTGAAAACCCCCCTTTGCCCGGTGAACTCCCCGGACAGGGATGCGCTGTTGATGCCGGAGGCCGCAATCTTCTTGAACTGGAGATTATTTTTTTGAATTATCCTCTGCATGGGAAAAAGCTCTCCGCCGCCGGATGCGTCAAAATACATAACGGCCGCGGGTGGAGCGGCCATTATCATCGTTATCACAACGCAACCAAGCACGAAGGTCAGAAGTTTTGTTGAGACAAGATTCTTTAAAACCCTCCTCATGTCTACAATCTTGAACAAAAACAGCCCTAACGCAAAAAAGACGATATTGAAGAGGTAAAACGACGGGATAAAAACGTTCATGGTGACGCCCGTTATCAGCGTAAACACGGCGAGGTGCAGATACCTGCGCCGAGTCTCGATGCATTCAAAAAAAAGCAGAAGAAAAAACATGGCTAAAGGCGTCAAAAAGACGTTGTCAATGACCCCCATCTGTCTCAGATAAGACGGCGTAACGGCAAGGAGGACGCCTCCGGCGGCAAGCGCAGCCGCAGACTTTTGTTTAGTCAGATGTTTGAAGAGAAGATACGCCCCGATGACGAAGATAAAGAGCCTGACAAGCCTGAAGTAGACGTAAGCGGTGAGCGCAGAGATACCGAAGACCTTTACCGAGAAGGCGCTTATAAGGACAACGGGGTCGAGAAGCCCCATGTGGGATATATTGGGGTAGAAGTAAGTGCCGGAAATCAGGTAGGGGTCCCAATAGGGGAATCTCAGATTACCGAGCGACTCTATGAAGTAGTGGAAGCTCCCATACCAGATTATCGAATCATGGATGAATATCTCGCTGCAAATAAGCAGCTTATAGTAAAGAACGGCAAAAATAACCGCAACTGCCGCGCTGACGGCTATCATCGTGATGTCTCCTCTTGTGGACATGCGCAGCATTACTTAGCTCCCGGCGCAGCGCTTGACGATCCTCGAGACTAAAAAATCCGGTAAAAATCTCATTGTCTTGCTTATGAAGGCATTAAGAAACGGAAAGTCGAAGACGCCGTTTAAACCCGGCGACGCAAGACGCCTGACAATTTTTTGAGCGGCGCTTTTGTAATGGATTTTAAGAAGTCCTGTCCTTGACTCGTCAGGCGACATTCCGCCTGGATTAACGGTTACAAAACGCACCTTCGACGGCGTCATCTGCAGTCTCATGCACTCAAACGTCATGCTGAGCGCGGCCTTACTGCCGCTGTAAGCTATTTTTTTGTTGTTTAATCCCCGATAAGATGAAAGCGATGATATGGCAACGAAAGTCCCTCCATCCCTCTCCACGAAGACCGGTAAAAAAAGGTCGAGCCACGCAACGGCCCCAAAGAGGTTTATCGCGTAGGTCTTCTTGAACACGTCATAAGAAAACGTCCCGTCAAGGTCGTTTTCCATGACCCCGGCGTTTAATACCACAATATCCGGCACAAAACCCGCCTCCTTCATCTGCGCCCGCACGCGCTCGGCGTCGGCCATTACGGAGACATCGCAAACGCTGAAACGGAAAGACCCGTTAGACGTTAAACGCCCATCATTGTCCCATGCCTCAATCTTCCTCCTCGCAACGCCCCAGACCTTATGCCGCTCCGTTAAAAACTCGTTTGTCAGCGCCCTTCCGAGACCCGACGATACGCCCGTTATAAACACGTTCATCCTTCACCATTCCTTTATTCTTTAGTTCCGTTATCCTTTTTTCTCGCTGATACTATGACCCCGTTTATGATAAACGCCGCTCCGAAGATGAGATTGGCTGCAACGTATATTTTAACGGCAAGAAGAAAAAACCAAGGGTTGTAGCGGAATATGACCGTGTGTTCGCCTTTCTTTAGAGGCACGGCCTTGAACGAGAGGTTTGCCCTGTGGAGTCCGTGCTTTATGCCGTCCACAAAGACCTCCCAGTGGCTGTCATAGATATCCCTGTAAAGGAGCACGCCGTCTTCGCGCCCCTCAACGTCGAGTTCGAGCCGCGTGGGGATGTAAGACCTGACGGCGTATTTGAAAACACCGTCCTTTGGTTCGCCGTTAGGCGCGCCGCTCGCTGAGGGCACGGTAGTCAAAAGATGCGCAAAATCACCGTCTAATTCACCGGATACAAATACGGCATTATCGAGCGCCTTTGACAAGGCGGCCGGGTCGCGTGTCAGCATACCCCATCCTGACTGTTCGTCAATAAGGGTAAGGGATGCGTCATCGAATACCGCAGGGGCGTCTGCGCGTGATGAGACGTTACAGGTTAAGTGCAAGACCTTCGCCCCTTTGCTTATTCTTGCGGACGCCGATATCTTTTGCCAGTCTCCGGTCTTTGAAAATGACGATATTGACGGCGGCCCAATGCCGTCTTGCAGGTCAATTTGCACCACGTCACGCTCGCCGTTGTTGCTTTTTACCCAAATTGAGAATACGGCGCGTTTTCCGGCGTCTCCTTTTTTCAGATTGACGCTTTGCCGGAGCATTGAATTGCCTTCCGACGACGGCGCCACCATCGCTCCAATCTTGCCTTTTAAATGCGCGATTTTTTCCATCCGCACCGAACCGTTTTTGCCGCCCTGTGTGTAGTCCCATGATGACGGACGTTGAGACGCGCCGTCCACCCATGTCTCGAATGAGCCGTTTAAAACGGTCTTTTCGTATCCCCCCGCCGATGGAGCGGGGGGATATTCTATGACTCCGCTTTTGAACGTCTGAAACTGCGCAGGCACAGCCATCATAACCGCCTTCGTAAAATAGGCGATCAAGGGCGCTTGAATACCGGCGAGCTTTTTGAAAATCGGGGTGTTCTCCTCAGCCACCTCGTAAAGAATAAAATACGGTTTCAGCCAAAAATGATAAAGGCCCTGCGAAAAATTCATCTTGAAGTCCGCCGTTATATTCGTGGGCTGGCCGTTTCTCTTGGACGGGATGAGGTCGTCAAATGAAGCGTTCACCTTGAGGATTGTCGGACTGTAGGCAAGATACGTTTTTTTAAGGTTAAGCCCCGCCACCCTCTCCGTAGACAGCGTCCATGATTCGGATGCGTTTTTACCGAACTGAAATCCCGAAAAATATTCGTCGCGGTTTTGTTTGAAATGGTGTCCGTCCTCGCCGTGATAATCGCATATAACGATAGTTTCCAAAATGATCAGCATCATCATAACTGACAAAAGCACGCCGGACTTTACCGCAGGTTTGAAGAATTGAAAGAAGAGAAAGATACCCGCGAGGGAAAAAACCAAAACCGCGATGAACCAATCCCTTGAAAATGTTAGAAAGAAATGATTGAAAAAATTGGCGTTCATGACGACGAAGTAGAAAAAACACCCTGCGACGGCGACTATCGAAAGGTCAACAAAGACGCCTCTCAGACTTATGCGTCCACCATCAACCGGCAATGGAACGAACTGTGATTTTCCCGCGGTTTCAGATTTTAAAAGATATTCGAGCATTGCGTCCGCGCCGAGTCCGATGAAAAATATACCCGCAAAAAAAACAAAAGGCTCAAACATGCTAAAGTGTCTTACGAGCCATAACGGCGGGAATGAGAAGTAGAGTATCTGATGGAGAAGACGTATATCTTTTAAAGGGCCGATATACAATATATACATGACCACGGTTAGGGCGGCGAAATTCCATTTGAACCTATGAACTCCAAACAACAACCCTATGACAAAAAGTATCCGAGCCGCCCAGCTTATCTCAGGATATTCGTAGTGCCTTCCGTAAGGCAAAAAACCGAGCAGATAATCGGGATTGCCTACGCCGATTTGCGGGTCTCTTTTCTTCATCATCTCGTAATCAACCCCGAGGATGCCGGCGATTCCCTGCGTCTTCTTCTCCACGCGTGAATAATCCCTTGCTATCGGGACTATATTGGCCCTCTCCGGCATAAGGGACAATATCGGGAGCGAGAGCGCGGCTAAAAGCGCCGCGCTGATTATTACGACCCTCTTATCCTGCGTGAAGACGTTGCGCAGTTCCTTTCTCTGCCTGAGGACCAGGGTAATGAGGAAGACCGCGATGAAATAGAACGGCAGCGCCCAATGATAGGTGGATGCGCCGAAGACAACGCCGCAAAGGTAGGCGAAGGCCATCACGTCATACTTGCTTGACCTGTCAAGCATCCGCATGAGGAAATACATCATCCATGGCAGCCAAGAAAAAACGTCAATATTGCCGACGGAAAGAAGCGTTGACTCGGCCAGCAAAAGGCATACAACCATAACCACAAAGAGGCTGAGAAACCTCTTGAAGATGCGCCTGTAGAACAGATATATCCCCGCAAGGGTCACGACGATGCGGATTATGTAATTGTAATGATAGAGGTCGAAAAGCGGCGGGTTGAAAAATTTTGCAATCACGATGACCGAGAGCGTAACGGGGTCAAGAAGGCGCAGTATCCCCCACGCGTAATAAAACGGCTCCCCGCCGTGCACATACGGATTCCATGTCGGCAAAAAACCGCTCCACAGCGATTCAACGAAGTAGTGGAACATGCCGTACCAGAGGATGCCGTCGTGCACGTAGGTGCTTTTGCCGAGCATGATGCTCCGTTCCATGTAAAGGTAAAGGGCAAGCAAAATCCCGATAAAAAAAAGCTCTCTCTTGACGCTTTTCGAATCACACGCGCCTGAGAAAAACCAATTCAAAAATTGAGTCATAATTTCTCTATTTCACCTCCCATTCAGCTATGGATGTGTGGTTTTTATCCGACACGGTCTTCAATATCCTCAGTCTGTAATGGGAATACTTATCCGTTTGTTTGAGCGAATACGTATTTTTAACGGCGTCCCACTTTTGTCCTTTTTTTTCTTCGATGGTCTTCCAATCGGCGTCAGAACTTGGAAGATTGTCGGAGGCTGCGCCCTCAAGGATAAAATCAACCGGCGCTTGAGTAGCTGTTATCTCGGAACGCCGCGTTATGGCGTAACCGGAGGCCGCGAACGGTTTTGAGAATGACATCGAAATCCAGCCGTAGTCGCCGGCAGGGCCTCCTGAATGCCAGAACGTCTTGGCGTCATTGTCGTAAAACTTCAAGGGGTTTAACGACTCCGAATATATGCTCTTTGCCCCCAACACGACGTCTCCAGACTTTTCGAATACCGGGGACTTTGTTTGAGTCTTGACGGAAGAGGCGGTTTCACTTGAATCGCATGACATGCAAACCGCCAAAATCAAAATTGAAATTGCCGCAGTGAACAGGTCTTTTTTCATCACATCCCTCCTTGTGTTTAGATATGGAATACCTCTTGAAGCTGTCTTTTGACGATGTATACGAGCTGTCTTGCCGAAAGTCCGAGCAAGAGATTGTAGTCGTTATTACTCAGATGCGGGCATGCCACGCATCTGTTGGTTTTTCTCACGTGTTCAATGGCCTTTGCAACGCCCACCTCCTTTAAGTTGAGCGCCTTGAATTCCTCGTTCAAGGGAAAACACGGATAGACATAACCGTTAGCCTCCACCACGAACTTCGACCGCCCGTAATAGCATCTGATAGGCTCGAAACCAACCGGAAGCTCTTGGGGGGTCGCATGGTGTTTTACGTTGTAATCGAATGGCCAGCTCATCGAGTAGTTAAGGCATCTGTCCGAGGTGAAGATGGGATAGCCCTGATTTTTGAAATACAGTATCTTGGAGAGAGATTCCCTTATCTCCTCCTGACTCATCCCCATGTCAAGAGCCTTTTTCAGAGGCTTGTAAAGTATGCTGAAGTAGAGCTGGAACTTATGCTCCTTTGCAAGTTTTGCGAGGAATTCTATGTCGTGCATGGTGTTGCGCGTGAGCGTAGCCGATACGCGCAAACGAAATTTTTCTTTTGACGCAAGT
Organism: Deltaproteobacteria bacterium; assembly: GCA_016234405.1. Lineage (GTDB taxonomy): Bacteria > Desulfobacterota > GWC2-55-46 > GWC2-55-46 > GWC2-55-46 > JACRCC01. The sequence continues at coordinate 43,473 of JACRCC010000048.1, forward strand.
TTGATGGCGTCTACGGCGGCCTTGAAAGACCCCGTACCCCTGTTGAGATCGTTGCCCGCTTCATTGCCGTCAAGGCTTATGCAGAGGCTGTCAACGTTCCTGACCACGTCAAGATTTTGCGCCAACAAAATTCCGTTCGTGATGAAGCCGACGTAGATACCCTTCCTTTTGATGTAATCAACGATATAACCGACGTCCTTCCTGAGAAGCGTCTCCCCGCCGTGGACCACCATGTATCTCGTCCCTAAGGCGTAGAGATCGTCTATGACCTTGACGAGTTCCTCGGTCGTATAATCCTTGTCGCGTCTATTGCCGTAGTCGCCGAAACAGTAATGGCAATCGAGATTGCACCTGTTGTTCACGACAAGCACGACGGAAATCGGCTCGCTCTTCCCAAGGGCTTTATTGCGGACTATCCTATACGGGAATACGAGTCTCTGACGTATTGTAGACAGGGCCTTGTTCCAATGTTTTTTGTCAGTTTTCAGTTCTTTTGAAATCATACGCGGCCCCCTTGGACTTTGTGTTTTCAACGGAAACATTGTATAGACTGAGAAGTTCGGCTATCTCCTTTTCGGTAAGCGGGTTTGTCCACACGGCAACCTCGTCAATGCCCCCCCTGTAATATCTCGCGTCGCTGGAAGTGAATTTTCCGAAGGTCATCGGCGCGGGGTTGAATTTAAAGGTTTTGTAATTTGCGGTCGCCCGCGACTTTCTGCCGTTCACGTAAGCGCTCATGCTTTTATTCTTTTTGTCTATGATGAGAATGACGTGAGACCATTTTTCGCGCGGCACGTTGACAATTACGACGTTTCCGCTCGAATACCACGCAAACTTCTCCGCCTTCCTGTCGGTTGATTGGAATACCATGTTGCTTGCCTCGTCATGGTCCGTATCGAAGACTATGCAGTTCGAATCCATTTCACACTCTTCGGGTTTCATCCACAATGAAACGGTAACCCCGGATTCAAAACTCGCGGTATTGACGAGGGTATCTATATGCGAATCCCTGCCGTTGAAATGCGCGGCCTTTCCCGAAACCCCCTCAACCTGTTCCGTCCGGTACGTCCTCATGCTGTTTATCCCCTTGGAGTCGGTGAACAGGTCTCCCTGATTCGCATCCATGTCCCAATGCGCCAACGCCTTCGACAGGATATTTTTTTGTTCTTTCTTCGGTTGGCCGGTCTCTGCCGCATAACATTGACCGGTCGAAAAAACAGAAACTGCCGCGAAAAGCACGGCGATAAAAAAACCTTTAACTTTCATCTTTCTCCCTCCTTTCCGTCGTCTGTGCGGTCTGTCCGGTTATTACGTTTGTCATGAAGAAACAAGAACGCAGCGGCAAAAACACTCATTGAAAAAACCGAGTAAAAAACAGACAAGGCCGCTTTGAAGAGCGCAGGCTCAAAAACGAATGTTATCTCGTTTGTGCCCTTTATCAGCGGGATGGCCTTGAAATTGACGTTTGCCCTGTAGATACCGGTCTCTACCCCGTTTACATAAGCCTTCCATGATTTATCAAAACCGTCCGACCAATAAAGGAAACCGTCCTCGTCGGACACGGCAGTAATCCGGATAGAGTTGTAATCGTAGTCATGCACCGTGTATCTGAATGGATTTTTTAGGGGGCCGCCGCTTGGGACAACCGCCGGCTGCCCCCCGCCGGCCTCTTGCGAGAGTATGACGGTATCCTCTAAAAATCTGACGCCTTCCTCTGGCGTCATTTTTGCGAAGAAATTCCGCAAGCCATCATCTCCAACCCTGCGCGCATGTCTCTTGAACTGGAACTGCGGCTCGCCTATCGCAAAGGTTTTTTCAATGACCTGATGAGGCGCCCCTGAGTGTATGAGTTTGTAATAATTGCTCGTCAAAAGAAAACTGCTCCATCTTTTCATTCTCAAACCGTACTCAAATGTCTTTTCCCTGAGCGGTATGTATTGAATTGCCGCGTCTTTGAATATTGCATCAGACCTTGCCTCCGACTTCACGTTCAGGGTAAAAAAAACGGCATCAACGCCGCCATCAATGTGTTTTTCCACGGTCAGGGTTTCCCACTCGCCGGAATTGCCGTATGAAACGGTTTTAACCGGCAAGACGCCGTCCTGAACGTCTATCTGGACGCCGCCCGGCGCCTGTGACATGCTCTTGGCCTTTACGGAAAACCAGACATACGCGTCCTTTACCGAACCGGATGAACTTCTGAACTGAACGAGCGAATTACCCTCGGACGAAGGGCTGATACTCATGATGACTGAGCCGTCGGACATTTTTTTTTCTTTAAACTCTCCGCCGTCGCCGTCCTGGCTGTATGTTAAAGGCAGGTCGAAAAACTTCTTAGACGCCGACGTTTTAACCAGCGTAATTTTCTTGCCGGTGTAGTCTATCGGTTCATCGGGCATGACCGTTGAAAGGGCATCCGCCTTGCGATGCAGTACCGACAGATACCTCATTGACTGTTCCCCTTGCAACTGAGACGGCTCAATGTAAACCGACCGCTGCCAAAACCAATCAGGTCTTTGCGGCGTGGTTCGCACCTTGTAGGCGCCGCCGGGGTGTTTTGCGGACTCATAAAGAAATGATGTCTTTCTCAGGCTGAACGTGAGGTCGAGGAGCAGGCATATATAAAATATGACAAGCGCGAGGGCAAAAAAATATCCGTTAAAGAGACCTTTAGAGGACGATCTTTTGTTGATAATTTTCAATATCAAAAAAACCGTAATAGGGATGAGGAGCGATACCGCCATGTACTTCAGGAATTTATGGGCGTTGTTTGAAAAGACTAAAACGGCTGCGACGTGCAGGACAACCGCTCCCGCGTAAAGCCGCTTGGAGCCGATCGTTTTCCACAACAGCAGAAAAGTCAGAATACCCAAAGGAATAAAGACGGATAGATACTCGCTTACAAATTTAGCGAGTTCCTTCACGGCCGTATATCCGAACATCATGTATGCAGCGGCCCCTAACGCTAAGACTACGACGGCGGAGGGCGCCGCATATTTCTTGAGGTCAACTTCGGTTTTACCGGGAAAGATATCCGTTTCCCATGTCTTGAAAAGGTGATTGAGCCCGATTACATAAAAGAAAAGAAGGGAGAATATGAAGAAAAGCACGAAGGTGTGCGTGTGCCTCACGAACCACATCGGAGGATAGACGTAATAAAGCGCCTTGTGCAGACCGCCTGCGGGCCCGAGCATAAGAAGCGCGGTCGCGGCAAGGACAAATAACCATACTCGCTTGAGTTCATGAGTCCCTGCTATGACGCCGATGAGGGAAATCGCCCACGGCAGAAAACCGAGATACATGTAGGCCTCTGACGGTTTCCCCCACAAACTCCGATTAGGCCACCGTATGTGGTCATTTCCGTCAGGCGCTATCAGCTGTATGAAGTCGCTGATATGAGAAAACGTCCCGGTGTGAGCAATGAGTTTATAGGGCATGATTATGCCGGAAACCGGCAACGAAGACGGCCCTGACTCATACTGGACAGGGCCTCCGAGAGGCGGCTTATTTTCATACGCGTCATCCACCATCCGCGCAGGAAAGACGAATTTGCCCTTTTCGGCGAACAAAACGACGTCGGGCGCGGCCATCATGACGACTATCAATAAGGCTGCGCCTGCCCTAAGAACCGATGGCCGCGTATTCCGGAAGTCCCGCAAAAGGTCAATCCTAAAGATGCAAACCCCGGCAACGAAAAAAAGGGAAAAAATCCATGCCCCCGTAAAGAAGTACGACTGCCAGTTGAGACCGGTCACCGCGCCGAGCATAAGATAGTTGTGCCAACTGTGGTCTTTCTCCCAGATGATGTTGAGGAAGAAGTATGTGATGTACGGGACCCAGATGAACTGGTTGAGTATCGCATCCTGCCTAAAAGAACCTAGCATAAAAGAGGAAAAAAGGAGTATGGGGATGATGCTCGCGCGCGTAAAGACGTTTAGCGCAAAACGTCTCAACACGATATGAACGCCAAACGCCGTTACAAGCAGCTCGATAAACCTATTCCAGTTAAAGAGCATAACGATGTCGTTTGTCACAAACCTGCCGAGCAAAATCGTCAGCCATGCGGCCGGCTCATAAAACCTTAACTGTGCGAGCGCCGGATAGAAAGGCTCGCCGCCGTGACTGAACGGATTCCAGTAAGGCAGCCTCAAACTCATGAGGTTTTCGGCAAAAAATTGATATATCGGGTAATTCCAGTAGAGGTTGTCGTGGATGAGGGTTGTCTCTCCGGTGATGAGCATCTTCCTTAGCGTATAGACGAGAAAGAGGGTCGAGACCGCCGCCGCGCACAACTCTATTGTGAGCGTATGCCTGTCAAATATCTTGCTGAGTTTATTGCCGGAATCCATCATGGGTGATTTTGGCAAGCCTTCGAGTTCTTATTGCCTAATCCCTTTGAAAAAGAACTTGCGGCACATGGAACTCGCAATGAGGTAATAAAACACCCTAAAAAAAACAGTGCCGCCCAAGAGGGTAAGCTCGATGAGCGTCTTCAACGACTTCATGTCTTTGTTTGAGACCTCGAACCATTTGCCGCTCCCGCTCTGCTTAGGGTTGAAAAGATTTTTCAGATTGGTCCAATTCAGGTAAAAAAGGAGATTCGCAAGGAGCACCGTGCCCTCGAGTTCTTTATCCGTAGACCCCTCAGGCACATAAGGCAACGGAGACCTTTTAAAAAGCCCGCCGGTGACAGCCCCGGCTGAGCTGAAGTTCGCCCACATCGGCTCGACCTTCAATCTATCCCTGACCATTTCATACATGGCGGTGCCGGGATACGGGGTGGCGTTATTGAAGCGTGCCCTGTCCAGACCGATTTCTTGCGCCAACCTCAGCGCCTTGAGCCTGTCATCGAAAGTTTCGGTGGGAAAACCGAATATAAACGTCGCTTCAACCGCAAAACCCATGTCCTTCCCGAGCCTTATTGCGTCTACGTTCTCTTTGACCGTTTCTTTTTTGTTGATGAGCAGCATGAGATTTTCGGAGGCGGTCTCGACGCCGAACATAAGGCTTCCGAAGTTGGCCTCCCGCATCGCCTTCATCAAAGGACGGTCTATGCTGTCGCCGCGCGTCTGAACCCCGAAAGACGCCTTCTTGTGAAAACCCCTCTTTTTTATAAGCTCGCACAGTTCAAACACGCGCTCCCTGTTCCCGGTAAAATAGTCGTCAAAGAAAGTAATGTTTGGCTGTTTGAGCGTGTTGATGAGGTAGTCGAGCTCCGCGATGACCCTTTCCGAGGAAATATATCTATACCTTCTTTTGGTTATGACCCTCTGAGAGCAGAATATGCAATCAAAAGGGCATCCCCTCGACGTCAGGATGAAGCCGAGGTTATAACGGGTCGGGTCGTACATGTCGTACGGGAATATCGGCACGTCGTCTACGTTTACGGTCCTCTCAGACGGTTTCGCATAGACGATGCGACCGTCGGCCGGTTCGATAAAGCCGATGTTCTCAAGCCTGTCTTTATCTATGTTCCCGCCCTTTATCTGATTAAGAAGTTCGAGGAAGGTATACTCGCCCTCGCCCTTTACGACGAAATCCACGCAGCCGCTTCGCAACACCTCATCAGGCATGACCGTTGCGTGAATGCCGCCGAAGACAATGACGGCGTCTTTGTCAACCGATTTAACGAGCCTTGCTATCCTATACCCGCTCGCGACATTAGCGGTCATCACGCTTATGCCTACGACCCGCGGGCGATTGCAGCCGTTGAGTATCTCCGTGATACTTGCCCTGTCAAGGTCTACAAGCTCATTGTCTACAATCCTTACGGAGTGTCCTTTTGACCTTAAAAAGCCGGCAAGGATGCCTATACCTATCGGAACGCTTCTCGGCACGAACCTCTTGAACCTCCCAAGCTGCTCGTTGAACGGCGACACGAGGACGACGTCGTGCATTAAATCCTCCATTGCAGGATTAATAAACGCATTCATGATGAACGCGCAAGTCAAACCGGGCCGTCATTCATGGTGAAGTTCAAAGGATGTAAACCGCGCAGGAGCGCTATGGTGCGGAGATGTGTCTCTTGGAGGAGCGTCTAAGGTGAGTTTCTTGTTGATGTGCCTATGCGGTGACGTTGCGAGATACGTCTATACTTAACATGGAATTTGAACAAAGAGCCGAGTTAATCAAGTTAACTTGAACATGGCTGCGACAAAACGGCCTCATTCGGCGGCATTGCCTTTTTTCATCTTATTTGAACTGCAGGCTGGTCATACGCGCTGACGGCGCTACGTTGAGCATGATGCAATTATAGCGGTGGAAAAGGCGTTGTCAAGTCCCCGTGAAAAATCAAACAAAAAAAACGCTTAGGGCCATCGTAAATAAGCCCTAAGCGTCTAACGTTTAAACCTGAAATGAACATCTTTGAAGGATTGGCACACCGCTCATCTGTTTTCAGTTCTTCTTGGCAGCCTCGATAAGCTCTCCGACGAACACATTGACGTCCGTCGAGTGCATGGTGCACGCCATCGAAATCGGTTCGCCGCCGAAGGCAGGGCAGGTAAAGCAACCCGTGCCGAAGTGCTTGCTGAAAACCTCTTTGGTTTTAGGCCACCTTGTCGTAACCTCGCCCGTAGTCATGTCGCCCGTTATATTTATCTCTGACATCTAAGACCCTCCTTCTACGAATTATCGGCATCATTGGTAGAGTATATCCCGATGCCTTTTTAGATTATATGATTTTCATCATAAAAAATCAATGGGGTTACCATGTCCACCTTGCCGATGACGTTTCATTTGGCAGTGATTATTTCCGAAGACTGCTCCTGCGCAGCTACGGACTTAGGGGAAATTACCCCTTTGCGCCCAAAAATCTTTAAGGCGCCTATGTCGTCGAGGATAGAATAAAACACCGGCACCACGGCAAGGGTAACGAGAAGGCACATGGCCTGCCCTCCGACTACGACTATCGCCATGGATGCGCGCGACGACGAGCCGTCGCCTTGTCCGAGCGTTACCGGCAGCATCCCCGCGATAATCGCGAGCGTGGTCATGAGTATGGGGCGCAGACGCACCTTGTTGGCCAGCATCTGGGCGGCGAACTTATCCATGCCCCTGCCCCTCAACGTGTTGGTGTAGTCAATCTGGAGTATCGCGTTTTTCTTTACGACCCCGATGAGGATGAATAGCCCCATCACGCTGTAGATGTTGATTGAATTGCCGGCCATGATGAGGCTCAAGATCCCGAACGGTATGCTGAGGAATATGGATACCATGATCGTTACGGGATGTAGAAAACTCTCAAACTGGGCCGCAAGCACCATGTAAATGAATATGATGGACAGGACAAACGCTACCGCAAAATTGAAAAACGCCTCCTGCATTATCTTGGCCCTTCCTATAAAAGTCGTGCCGTATTCCTGCGGAAGGTTTAGCTCAACGAGGGCTTTATTTGCCGCGGCAGTTGCCGAGCCGAGCGGGAGGTTGTAGAGGTTCGATATGACGGTGATTTGCCGCTCCTGCGCGTACCTGTCAATCTGCCCGGGACTCATGCCTTCGGAGAGCGCAGCAAGGTTGTCGAGCCTTACGAGTCTGCCTTGACTCCCCGGCACCGTCAGCCTCGATATGGTTGCCGCGTCTTTCCTGTAGTCCGCCATGACGCGCAGCCGCACATTATACTGCTCATCCCCTTCCCTGTAAAACGACACCCTCTCGCCGCCGACAAAAGTGCGCAGCGACGCGGCTATCGCCTCGACCTTGACGCCAAGGTCAGAGGCCTTTTGCCTGTCAATATGCACCTGCACCTCAGGGTGTCTGCGCGCCTGACCCGTGTCCGTGTCAACGAAGCCGGGGATTGATTTAAGTTTTTTTATCATGGCGGCGGAATACTCGTCGAGCTTGGAAAGCTCAGGGCCGCGTATTACGAAGTTAAACGGTGTGGCCCTGAACCCGCCGCCGGATATCATGCTGATGGTCTGAACGCCGGCGCGCAGCTCCGGAAACTTCAGCATGGCGCTGCGGGCGTCCTGCATGATTTCGTTTTGGGTGCGGCTGCGCGCGCTCATGTGCTTCAAGCCGACATATATGGAGGCGTCCGTAACGTTGGAAAGATACTGTCCGCGCACGCCGATGTTGGTGAACAGACGCTCGACCTCAGGAATTTTTTTTACCTCGACCTCGACGGCAGTGAGGAGGAGCGCGCTCTTTTCAAGGGACGAGCCTGCGGGTGTCTCGACGACTATCTCAAATTCGCTCATGTCGTCGTCCACGATGAACTCTTTTTTAGCGATGCCTCCGAGCAATATCGTGGAGAGGAATATCCCGACCGCGACAACGGCGACGATAGCGCGATGGTTGAGACACCACCTGAGAAGAGCGAGGTATGCCCCCTCCATCTTGGAGTAAAACCACGAGTCCTTGGCCTCGGTCTTCTTTTCCTTGAGGAGGCGGGACGAGAGCATGGGCGTCAAGGTGAAGGCCACGAGAAGGGATATCATAATCGAAAACGTCGCGGTAAGACCGAAACTCTTCCAGAACCTGCCCACAAGCCCGGACATGAAGGCCACCGGCAGGAAAATCACCACGAGCGAAATGGTCGTTGCCATGACCGCAAGGGAAATCTCCCTTGTGCCGTGGATGGCCGCGTCAACCGGGCTTCTCTTCTCCTCCTCAATATGTCTGAAGATGTTCTCGATGACGATTATCGCGTCGTCAATGACTATGCCTGTGCAGACCGAGAGGGCCAAGAGCGTCATGTTGTTGAGCGTAAAGCCCAGAAACCTCATTGCCGTAAACGTCCCTATGATGGACGCCGGTATCGCAAGCGCGGCGATGAGCGCGGCCCTCCAGTTGCGGATGAAAAAGAGTATAATGACGCTTGCGAAGATTGACCCCAATATGAGGTGTTCCTCGACCTGAGCCACGGATTTTTTTATGAATTTGGATTGATCGGTTACGATCTGAATCTGTATGTCCGGGGGCAGCGTGGTCTTTATATATTTAAGCGCGTCTTTTACGCTTTCGGCCACCTTGACGGTGTTGGTGCCCGACTGCTTGCGGACAAACAGCGTAACGGCGTTCATGCCGTCAAGCCGGGATAAAGACCTCGGTTCTTCCTCGCCGTCAACGGCGCGTCCAACGTCTTTGATGCGCACGGGCGCGCCTTTATAATCTGCTACGATGAGTCCGTTGAACCCCTCCACGCTTTCAACCCTGCCCATCGTGCGCAGCCCCTCTTCATGGCCGCCCCACGTTATTCGCCCTCCGGGGACCTCTACGTTTTGCCGCCTGAGGCTGTCCTTGACATTTATAATTGAAAGGTTATAGGCGTTGAGGCGCTCCGGGTCTATGAAGACCTGCACCTCGCGTTTTCTGCCGCCCACGACGGCAACTGCGCCGATGTCTTTAATGCCCTCGAGATGGCGCTTGATTTTCTTTTCGGAAATCTCGGTTACTTCCCTCGCGCTGCGTTTTCCGGAGACCACGAGCGACATGACCGGGGCGGAGTCGGGGTCGAATTTTTCGATTATCGGGGGGTCTGTGCCAGGGGGGAACGCGGCCGACGCGGCGCCGACCTTTTCTCTAACGTCGTTGGCAGCCGCGTCTATGCTCCGTTCAAGGAGAAACGTGACGAAGACCTGCGACTGGCCTTCGATGGTGGTGCTCCTGAGTTCATCAACGCCGTTTATCGTGTTTACGGCCTCTTCGACCCTCTTGGTTATCTGGCTTTCAATCTCCTCGGGGCTGGCGCCGTCGAGCCGGGTCGTGATGGTTACGGTCGGGAGGTCCACCTTTGGGAATATGTCAACGCCAAGCTCCCTGTAAGACGCAAGGCCCAGCACCACGAGGCTCAATATCAGCATCGTCGTGAAGACCGGCCTTTTTATGCAGAGTTCATAAAGAGACATAATAAGTTGGTTATCGGTTTAAGGATAATTATTCTTTCACCTTCACCGGTAACTTTTTTATATTACTTCCCTGAAACATTAACCCGCGCCCCGTCAAAGAGGGTCGAGAGGTTGGATATCGCCACGGTCTCGCCGGGCGCTATATTGCCGAGCACCTCAAGCATGCCCTCGGACTTCATGCCGATGTTGACCCTGCGCTCCCGCGCAAGACCGTCTGCGATGACAAATATCTTATTTACGCCTACGAAGGAATACACTGCCCCCTCCGGCACGAACGGCACGCCTGACTCTTTTTTCGTGATGATGACGCCCTTTGCGAAAAACCCGGGTTTGAGCGCCCTGTCGCGGTTCGGTATAACCGCCTCCACCTCGAGCGTGCGCGTCTCGGCGTCAATTGCAGGCGAGATGCGTTTTAACGCGCCCTCGAATACGCGGCCGGCAAAGGCGTCAACCGTTATGCGCACGGTTTGACCGGCCGCTATATCGGACACCGAGGTCCCTGCGATTGCCGCGCGGAATTTGAGTCTTCCGGTGGACACGACCGTAAACATCGCGGACTTGTCCCTGACCGCCTCGCCCACCGAGACGAAACGCTTTTTTATCTCCCCGTCAATCGGCGCGGTTATCACCGTGTCGGAAAGGCGCTTCTTGAAGAGATTGAGCCTTGCCGCCGACTGCCCGACACGGCCCTCGGCCTCCTTATACTGGGCCTCGGTAACGGCATAGAGGGTCTTTATCGAATCGAACTGGCTCTGAGAGACCATTGCGTTCTTATAGAGGTCCTCGTATCGCTTGAGATTCGTCCTTGCGTCCGTAACGCGGGCCTTTTCTTTTTCAAGGGTCTTGATGTTCGTGAGGTGAGACGCCGAAGCGTCGGCGAGATTGAGCTTCGCCTCCCTCTGGTCGAGGGTGGCAAGCGTTACGCCGGTCTTTACCGTGTCTCCGAGATCCGCTGCGATTGTCGCCACGGCGCCCGGGGCCTCGCTGCTCACGATGACCTCTTCCCACGGCGCCAAGGCGCCGGTGGCCTCGACGCTCCTCTCCACGGCGCGGCCCTCGACAACGCCCGTCTTTACGGTTAATACCTGAGATGCCGTATTGGCCGTAGTGGAATCCTTTGAACATCCAAGAAGGGCAATGCCCCAGACAACTACGGCTATAAGAAGGTATACGGCCGGCCTAAGCGTCTTCATATTCATTTTTGACCCTCAAGGGGTTTAACGTCTTTCAACTCCAAAAGCAGGACGCCCGCAGCTGCGCGGAGTTCGAGTCTGGCAGCCGCAAGATCATACGTGGAATTCATCAAAGACCTCTGCGCCGAGATAAGCGTCGCGTCCGCGTCAATCACGTCAACGGTCGTCGCAAGCCCGAATTTAAATTGTTCAAAAACCATATTGTAATCTTCCTCCGCTAAAGAGAGCTGCTTTCTATACGCCTCGAGCGCCGCCTTTACCGATTCTAAACCGTTGAACGCCGCCCTTACTTGAAGCTCGATGTCGCGCTTGAGGAGAAGCCTTCTCAGTTCAGATTCCCTTAACTTGCTCTTGGCTTCCGACAACTCCGCATAGCGCAGCCCGCCTTCGAATATCGGGACGCTCAGGATTATTGAGCCGGATACGCTCTCCTTCTGATAAAAGGTCGTCCGGGGGTTCTGCTCCCTCCACGAATAGATGCCCTCGAGCCTCAAGGATGGAAGGAAAAAACCCTTTGCGTAACTGACCCCCTCGGAGGCGGCCCGCTCGTCGAGCGCGCCCTGCTTGTAATCAAGCCTGTAGGCGTAAGCGAGTTTTAAAATCTCGTTTACGTCGTTACTCAAATCCTGTTTGACGGGAGGTTCGGACACCTTTACATCGTCATTTACATTGGTGAGTCTTTTAAGGACGTCCGCCGTATTTTTTAGGTCGCTGCGCGCCTTTATAAGCTCGGCCTCGGCTCCGGCCACGAGCGCGTCGGCGCGGAGAACCGCGCTCTTCGTAACCTCTCCTACCCGAAGGCGCGCTGAGGCAACCTTGCTGCGCTCCCCTGCCCTTTTAAGCGCGGCCTCTTTTATCTCAACCTCTTTTTCCGCCTTGAGTACTCCGTAGTATGCGCGGCCTACGGCCCTTATGACGTTCTCCATCGCCCAATCAAGCCCTGCCGCGTTTCTTTCGCTGATTATGCCGGCTTGGCGCTTTGCGGCCCACTCGCGTCCGCCCGTATAGACCGGCTGGGTAAGCCTTACGTCCACCCTCGATGCGTCGTCCGGCTGGATAACGAAGCCGCCTGATTTTTTCTGCTCGCTGTATACCGTGTATCCGCCCTCGGCCGTCAATTTGGGAAGAAGCTGAGAGACGGCCTTGTCTACTCCGCTCTCGGCCTGATTTATCCCCTCCCTCGCCATACCTACGGCCTCGTGGCTCTCGACGGCGAGTCTATAGGATTCGGAAAGCGTGAGGCTCCGTGAAGGGGGTAATTCCCCCTCACCTGCCGCCGCAAGTCCAGCAACGGGAGACACGAGGAATAATAACGCCGAGAGAAAAATAAAATACTTTATCGGAAGCGGCCGCTGCATACGCATACCTATCTCCTCATCGCCCCCACCCTGCCTTCCCCCAGAGCCGCCTTCCGTCGCCGAGGCCGTGCAGGATAACAAGGCTGATGCCGGAAAGCGGCGCCGGGGGAGGGATAAGTGGAATGCGGAATCATCATACCGTCGAAAAATATGTTAACGAACGTATCAACGACCTTTTTATTTGGCCTCTTAAAATACGCCTTGAGACCGTAGAGTTCCTGAGAGACGCTGTAATGCACGGTCATACCGGTGAACGCCCTTGCCGCAAGCGCCGGGTCAACGCGCTTGAAGACGCCTGTTTTTACGAGTTTAATAATTTCTTTTTGGAGAAACGCGAGGAGTTCCAGCGCCTTTGTCCTGATGAAAATCTTTGAGAGGTCTTGCCTTTCAAGGGCGCTGTAGGTGAGTAACCGGAGGAATGTGTCGTCTTTCTGGTGCTCCGTGATTATGTGCGACGCGACGGTGGAAAAGATGTCTTTGCCCTTCTTGCCGTCAAGCCTCTTTATCAGGGTCGCCTCTCCCCTCTTGTCGCCGCACTGCATATCAATAATAGCCCTGTAGAGGTCTGCTTTCTTCTTGAAGTGCCGGAATATGACCGCCTCGCTTATGCCGGCCTTTGAGGCTATCTCGCGCGTAGTGGCGCCCTTAAACCCGTTTCGCGCGAAAAGGGACATGGCGACCTTGACTATCTGGTCTTTCCTGTCGGCTGCCGCAAGCCGTTTTTTAACCGTTTTTTTTCCTTTGGGTTTGCCAACCATGTTAGTAAGCGCTTACTATAATGCTGAAAGGGATTTTTGTCAAGCGGTATTACTCCCTGTTTATCAGGACGCCGGCGGATGCTGCAATGCGCCCATCCGAGTCCACGATGACCGCCTCAACGCCTTTAAGCCTCTTGACTAACGCCATGCCCTTAATTGGGCCGAGGACGAATACGGCGGTGGAGAGCGCGTCGCTCGTCATGGTGTCCGGCGCGATTACGGTTACGCTCATGACGCCTTTGGCCGGATAGCCGGTTGACGGATCAATGATGTGATGATAGAGAACGCCGTCTTTTATAAAAAACCTTTCGTAATCACCGGAGGTGGAGATTGAAATGTCCTTGAGTTCGAGCTTCGCAATGAGTCTGCCTTTTTCTCTTGGGTGCTTTATGCCGATTTTCCACCCATCGAGGGTGTCGCCGCCCTGCACGCGCATGTCGCCGCCCGCCTTGAGGATAACGTTTTTTATGCCGAGCGCAGCGACGGCCTGCATGGCCTTGTCGACCGCATACCCCTTTGCTATTGCCCCGAGGCCGATGGCAACCCCCCTTTTTTTGAGGAATACGGTTAGTTTGTCCGGGTCGAGTTCTATAAATCTGTAGTCAACGTTTGCCCTCGTTTTTTTTACTTCTTCATCGGTTGGAACTCTCTCTTTCCCTTTTGTAAAATCCCACAGACCCCTTGTTCCGGCCCACGTAATGTCAAACGCCCCTTCCGTCAGCCTTGAGACTTCTTGAGCCGCGGCAATAACCTTAAAAAGCTCATTCGACACCTTTACGGGCATTATGCCGGCATCTTTGTTTATCTTTGAGACCGGGCTGCCCGGAATCCACTCGCTCATCTCCTCTTCGATGCGCCGCATCTCGCTTATCGCCGCATCAAATGCCTTTTCGCCCATGACAACGTCATCCACGACAACCGTCATCTCAAAATCCGTTCCCATGACAACGGCGGTCTTTTTGACGGTTGCGGCGAACGACGTGGAAGAAAGCGCTGTAAGGATTAAGGTTATGAAAAAGAGGAAGGTTCGCATGGAGTGAATATAACACAAAAAGCGGATTCTTCACGGAGAGCTTGCAGGCGCTTAAAAAAAGAGTCTGAGCGCGGCCATCACGACGTGGGCGTTAACGCCTATGGATTGGGTGTAGTATTCGTATTTTGCCTCGGCAATGCTAACGCCGATTGGGAACGAACCGGCGCCCTTCCCTGTATCCTTGAACTTATAGCCGAGTTTTACGCCTGCAAGACGGGAGTCGAATTTCAGGAGCTGCGGTGAGGAGGATTTATACTGCTCAGGCCCGTCGTAATTGTCGAGCGCGAAGTAGGCCTTGTCCTGCGTGTAGTATCTGTAATTAAGCCGCATGACTACCTGCTCCGAGAGATATTTGTTATACTCGACCTCGGACATGTAGGAATTCACGCCCCAAGAATCGTCGTAGTAACGCAAGGTAAGCCTTACGGCCGAACGGTTGAACGCGTAGGAACCGTCGTAGTTGAAGTATTGGCTTACGCCGAGTATGTAGGCGTTCCTGAAACGCTTCGAAGGGAAGGACTCTTCGCGGCATGACGCGGACTTGGCCGTGCATGAAGAAGACGGCGTGCCGGAGAGAGGCACGAGCCTGATGCCCTCGGATTCGTAACCGTTTGAGTTGTTCCTCGAATAACCCGCCTGCACGAGCGTATAAGGGGTGAGCGCCTGCGTAACGCCGGCAAAGTAGTTATCCGTATTCCTGCCTTTTGCGCCGTCCATGAAAACGCCCTTCACGCGGTCGTTGTTTTTTGAATACGCGGCCGTGATGGTGGTGTTTTTATTGAAGAGGTCTTTTTTGAGCGTGAACGTGGGCGTATGAGAGGTGTAGTCCTTTTCCTTGCTGTAGTCGTAATACGCCTCGACGCCCACAACGTCCTTGAACTCGTGCTTGAGGCCCGCCGTAAAGGCGTGGCGCGTGTCTTTTGCGGAATTCCCGCCCGAAGACACCGCGCTTGAGGCGCCTGAGGCCGCGGCAACGCCTCTGGAGGAATTGCCGCGAAGAGTCTGATTCCCTCCCTTATTTACGGAATCACCTCCGCCGCCTTCGCCCCCTTCCCCGAAGCTCGGATTTATGAGGTCTATGTTATATTTGAAATACGTCGAGGTCTGGAGATTCAAGTCTTTATTGAGCGCGAAGACGCCGGAATATACCGTAACGCCGTTGTTGAAGCTGTGCATGTAGGCTTGAGTCGCGGCATAATCCTCGGCCGAGGCAACAACGCAAAGGGCAGGCAAAGAAAGTACGGCCGCACCGACAATGACGGCTAATTTAATTGCAGCCACAGCCGCCTCCGCTCACCCCGAAACTGCCGGCAGATCCCTCGCGGGTCGCAAGGAAATGTTCTCGAACGCCCTTTTCCTCCTTGTTGTAATCGGATTGCATGATGGGGTCCGCAAGATACTCCTTTTCCCACGGTTTTACGCTCGCGCATCCGGACAACCCCAAGCCAACGGCTGACACAAAAAAGACCGCCCAAAAAATCCTTCTCATCTGCCATCTCCCTTTCTCAGAAGTTCCTCGACTTCCCCTGCCCATTGCTGCGGATCGCTCTCCCTAAAACCAAAGTGGACGTATCTCACATAACCGTCCTTATCTATGATGAACGCAGACGGCATGAGCGCGTTATACGCAGGCATTACCTTAGGTTCAGTATCAAGGAGCACGTGAAAATACTCGGAAAACTTAGGTAATCTTGCAAGATAGTCGTCAACGTGCGACCTCTTTTTGTCTATACTTATCGCAAGCGCCGCGACTGAGCCTTTGTTTTTATCAACAAGTTTGTTTATCTCAGGGAGTTCTATTTTACAGGAGGCGCAGTAGGTTGACCAGAAATCAACGAAGACCACCTTACCCTTGAAATCCGACAACGAAATAGTTTTACCGCTCAAGTCCGGCAAAACTATGTCAGGCGCTTTTTCGTTCACAAGCCCCGCCAATGCCACGCCCGCGGACGCGAAGAAGAAAATTACCGCCGCGAAGAACAACTTGATATTCACTGCGTCTCCTCAAAAAAAACGGATTTTTAGCCTTCTGAGCGAAGTGAAGCCCTTAGCCCTGAGTATGTTCACTTATTGTCATTCTGAACACATTCGCGGAGTTTACACTGAAGTGTTGCGAATGTGCTCAGTGTAAACTCCGCGAACGGGGCGAAATCCGCTTCTTGCTCATCATATTTATATATTATTGAAGATTAAGGATAGATTAGATTCATAATTACCATCCAAGCCTGAGCCTTTCGGCGAGCCTCTCGGGCAGTCCGGCGGCTATTATCTTGCCGGCGGCAGTCTGTATATCGTATTCGACCTTATGGTAAGTTATGAGCCTCTCAGCCGTGTCGTAGACGACGAAAGACGCGCGGGGGTCTCGGTTGCGCGGCTGCCCTACGCTGCCGGGGTTCACGAGATATTTAATCCCCTTTTCAACCTTTATCGAGTTATCCATGTTCAACAACACCGAGCCCTCTACGCTGAGATAGGCCATACTGATGTGCGTATGTCCGAAAAAACATACGTTAAAGCCTTCAAATTCCCCAAGGAGCATAAAATTCCGCGCAGCGTCCCTCGCGCACTGGATATAATCGTCAAGGGAATTTATGCTGCCGTGCACGGCCAAAAAACTGCGCCCCTCCTTGTGAAATTTGGGCAGGTTTTGCAGAAATTCTTTCCCCTCATCCGTAATCACCGTCCGCGTCCACAAAAGCGCGGCTTCGGCCTGTTGGTTGAAATTAGAGGTGTCGGCGAGCCCGGCGGCCCTCTCGTCATGGTTGCCCATGACGCACTTGACCCCGTGAGACCTCACGAGAGAAATGCACTCGTTGGGGTTGGCGTTATACCCTATAATATCGCCGAGGCAGATGGTCTTTTTGACGTCGAGCTTCGCAATGGTTTCGAGCACGGATACAATGGCCTCGAGGTTCGAGTGTATGTCTGAGATTATCGCGTATCGCATCTATTGTATTGTGGGTGTATGGGCGGAGGGGACAAGAGGGCGCGGCCGCATGACCACGCAGGAAGGAACGCTTACGGATGTTGCCATATCATATCCTCTCTTCAATGCACCCTGCCCTTTACGTCCGTCCCTTCGAATGCGGCCATGCCGCCCTTGAGCGGGTCGTCGGCAAACCTGTCCCTGCATCTCTTGCACAGGATATATATGAAGTCCTTTACGACGTCCTCTTCGAGCGCCTTGGCGTCCATATCCTCCATTGCCGAGAGCAGCTCGTTTATGTCGTGGTCCACGTTATCGCCGTAATCCTCCAAATAGCCGTCGAAATCCGCGAAGGTGCGTATCTCGACTATATACTTTAGGCTGCCCTTGGGAAGTTCCCTGCCGCAACCGTTACACCTGAGTTTGTGCATCGTTAATAATCCTTTCATAAGGCCGAATGCGGCGCACTGCTTTAAGCGGGCATGTTTGTCCGCGCAGCCAACCCTGCTTGTAAAAATCTCCGCGGTATATGCGGAGATTTTTTATCTTAACCCTAAACATGCCCCTTGTCAAATCAAATGGGTCTGTGTTAAATTCTATCGGATGCCGGAGATAAATACCATACTTTCACGCGATTCTTACCTCCTTTACGCGGAGTTGAGGCTGTTTTGGCTCGTCGCGTTCGTCTATGGGATGTCTTTTGCGCTTTTCATAATACACGGCGCAACGCGCCAATCCGCCCCCGGAAAGATAGGCCGGATGCTGCTGTGGCTCGCGGTATCCCTGCATATAGCCCTCATTGTGCTCCGCACGTTAGAGGCTGGCAGGGCGCCGTTTCAGACGCTCTATGAAAGCCTTTCGTGGTTTGCCTGCTCGGCTGCCCTCACATATCTCTATGTCTCCGGAAAATGGGAGGATATCCACCTGCCCGGGGGTATCGTGTCGGGAATATCCCTTGGCGCGTGCCTCTATGCGCTCCTCGCGCGCTCCCCTGCGGTTGAGCCTCTCGCCCCCGCGCTTCAGAGTTATTGGTTCGAATGGCACGTGGCGCTCGCGTTTTTCTCCTACGCCGTCTTTGTGGTAAGCGCGTCAATCGAGGCAATCTGCCTTATAGTGATGCCTTTCGTAAAAAGAGGCCGCCGCGTCTACGGCCTGACGATAAACGCCGTTGATGAACTGCAAACGCTCGCGCACAAACTCGTTCTTTTGGGGTTTCCGCTCCTTACCTTCGCCGTGCTCTCCGGCGCGGCGTGGGCAAACGAGGCATGGGGCAGGTACTGGAGCTGGGACCCGAAAGAGACATGGTCTTTGATAACGTGGACGGTCTTCGCCGTCTACCTCCACTCCAAGACCATACCGGCCATGAAGGGGCTTCCGGCGTCGGTCTTTAATTTAATCGGGTTCGTCTGCATGATGATGACGTTCCTCGGCGTGAACTGGCTTGCAAAGCTCCTCGGCATCCCGTCCCTGCATGTCTACGCCGTGTAACCTAACGACCGTGCCCAGCGCCACTTTTTGCCGCCGAGGCAGCGCAGGATAATAATGATGGTGCGGAAAAGCGGCGCTGGGCGTGAACCGTGACCGTTAAGGCGGAAATTTTACTAACGCCAACATATCCCAAATATGACATACGACCGGAAAAACATCCTTGCCCTGACTTCAATAATGGCCGCCTTTCAAAAGGCTAAAGACCTCAAGGTCTTGAGATGGGTCTACCGGAGGCTCGCCTCCATCACCACCTCGGTCTACGTCCTCCTTGCCACGGCCTTTTTGTATCTCATAGGCACGATATTTCCGCAGGGCGGCAACTACTCCGAATACGCAAAGACCGGGGGCAGGTTCGTTTGGGCCGTGGATGCCTTTGAACTGCTCGATTTTTTCACCTCTCCGCTCTTCCTCGTTTGCGCCTTCATACTTTTGGCTAACCTCGTCGTGTGCGCGTATGACCGGTATCCGATGATTTTTTCAAAAGGCCCATATCCGGCGGAATTCAAACCCACGCACACGTTCTTTCTCACGCACGACATAGCAGACGCCCACGGCGAGGTAAGGGGGATTTTACGGGCAGATCTCGGATTTAAACTCATCAGCAAAGACGGTTCGTGGATAGTGATGGAACGGGGACTTCCGTACAAACTCCTTACGTGGCTCTATCACCTCGGCATAATCGCGCTCTTTTTGGGCTTTATTCTAACTTATCTCTTTGCCTTTGAAGACAAACTTACGCTCTGGCCGGGCAAGAGCAACTCCGTGGCGCCTTCGGTTACCGGACGGGTCCAATATCTCTTAGGGATGAAGCCTTCGAGGGGCGACTGGGTGTTAATCCTCGACGAATTTATGACGGAATACCACCGGTCCCCGAAACTCGACTACCCTAAGGACAAATTCTCCCGCCTTGCAACGGGGCTTGGCTGGAACCCGCCGGCCTATATTCTCGAAGGCGAAACGCTATTCCCCAAGGACTGGAAGTCGGCCGTGAGGGTCATGCAGGGGATACGGATGCTCGACCAAAAGGTTATCGAGGTGAACGACCCCATGAAGTTCGGCGGCTACACGTTCTATCAGGAGGGGTTCGAGCAGAGGTTGAGCGTCAGGATTGACTCCAACCCCATCCCGCTCATAGTCAAGACAAACGAGGACGTCTATATCCCCGGCCTCGACCACGCCATAAGGTTCGACACCCTGAGAAACGGCAAACTCTTTAAGTTGAACGGCGAGACCGAAGAGATAAAACCATACACGGAAATCAAGGCCGCCGCAAAGGACGTCTCAGGAAAATACGAAGACGCGGGCGCGATAGCGGCCGGAGGGTCGATCCAGATGGGGGGCAAGAGGATAACCCTGTCGGACTTCGAGGAAGGCGCGGTCATCAGCTACCGTTACGACCCCGGTGTGCCGCTTTTGTGGGCAAGCGGCATATTCGTGCTCGCAGCCATGACGCTGCGCCTCTGGGGTTCTTGGCATATTCTCGCGTACCGGATTGACGATAACGACGGCATGGTATTCCTCGACATATACGTCGCCTCAAAAGGGCTGCTCGCGGACGCCGAAAAGCTCGTAAAAAGACTCGAATACCACCTGACAAGATACGACCTCAAACCGGCCCAGATGCCTCCGGCGTAGCTCAGGGCTTTAGCCCGGCGGTCGGACTTCCGGCCATTAGCAGTTCCGTGCCCTTTGCGTCGAGCACCCGCTGCGCCACGCCCTTCCCCTGATAACGATACTCGATGGTCGTGGTCTCGCCCAGCGGATTGGTTTTACTCGTGATTTGGTAAAAGGGGACATTATTACTTTGGCGGATCACAACAAAAGTCTGTTACCGTAAAAGCGGATTAACTCTCCTTCGCCTATCCGACCTCGTACAACTCAAGACGCCCCGCCCATCTGGCCTTTAAGACTTTTTTCAAAACCATGCCCTCGTCGCCATCGAGGCCTGGGTTTTCCGCCAGATATCTTAAGGCCTCATCCCGCGCGGTCTTAAGAAGGTTTAAATCCGAAAAGGCAGAAGACGTCCTGAAATCAGGCAGTCCTGATTGGCGCGTGCCGAGGAAACTGCCCGGCCCCCTGAGCTTCAAATCCTCATCGGCAATCCTAAAACCGTCCATTGTCTCCTCCATCACCTTTAAACGCCTGTAGGTATCCTCCGAGTTTGTCCATTGGGCGAGAAGCAAACACAGAGACGCCTTATCCCCCCTGCCGACCCTGCCCCTCAACTGATGCAGCTGCGCAAGCCCGAACCTCTCGGCGTGCTCCACGAGCATGACCGTTGCGTTGGGCACGTCAACGCCGACCTCGATAACGGTCGTGCATACGAGCGCGGCGATATTGCCGTCTTTGAACTCCTTCATAACCGCCTCTTTTTCGGCGGACTTCAACCTGCCGTGGAGGAGGCCGACCTTATAATCCGGGAAAACGTCTTTTGCGAGATGCGCCTTCATGCGCGTTGCGTCCTTGAGGCTCAGATCCTCTGACTCTTCGACGAGCGGGTAGACGATATAGCACTGCCGGCCGTTAATCAGCTCTTTTCGGATTGCGTCGTAGGCCTTCTTGCGATGAGACTCCCTTATGACAACGGTCTTGACGGGCGTCCTGCCCGGGGGGAGTTCGTCAACGACCGACACGTCGAGGTCCCCGAAGACCGTCATGCCCAGAGTCCTCGGTATCGGGGTTGCGGTCATAATCAGTATGTCCGGCGAGACGTCGCCGGGAGAAAAGCCGCCCTTTTTCTTCAACTCAGCGCGCTGCGCCACTCCGAACCTGTGCTGTTCGTCTATCACGGCAAGCCCAAGTCTTTTAAACTCGACGTCTTTCTGGATTATCGCATGGGTGCCGATAATGAGGCCGGCGTCGCCGTTTTTAATCGCAGCGAGGGCAGCGCCCCTTGCGGCCTTAGCAGCGCCGCCCTTGAGCAGGATAATCTTTATGCCGAGGGCTTGGGCGTATTTATGTATGGTGAGGCAGTGCTGCTCCGCGAGTATCTCCGTCGGCGCCATGATGGCCACCTGATACCCCGATTCAATCGCCATGAGCGCAGAGATGAAACTTATAACCGTTTTGCCTGAGCCTACGTCGCCCTGAATGAGTCTATTCATGGGATGCGGCGCAGACATGTCGGACTTTATCTCCGTAAGCGTCCTTTCCTGCGCGGCTGTCAGCTTGAAAGGCAGCAGCCCTCGAAGTTTACTCTCAAGGGCGCAGGCATTGGGGTAAGCGGCCTTAAACGCAATTCCCGGTTCCTTTTTTATGTTGTCCCTTTTAAGCGCAAGGCCAATCTCCAACATGAAAAGCTCGTCAAAGGTAAGGGAATCCATCACGGTCTTAGACCGGTCTCCTCCGTTGTCCGGGGGGTTATGCCCCCCTTGAATATGCGCCTCTTTAAAGGCAACGGAGAGCGGCAAAAGCGAATTGCGCCTGCGCACGCCGCCGGGAACGCCGTCAACGCACAAGTCCGAATAACGCCCAACAATTTCGCGCACTATCTTGCGGATCGTCTTCTGATGAAAATTTTCTATCTGCGAGTAAATCGGCACAATGCCGCATGACGGCAAAGGCTGCGCGTCCTCTTCGCCGGATAATTCGACGTCCGGATGGATAATCTCAACTTGATGCCCGAACCGAGTTACGCTGCCGTAGATGACGAGCCGCGCGCCAGGCTTGAACCTGCCCTTCATGTAAGACATCTTATAGTTGAACCACTTGAGCTTCAAGATGCCGCTGCCGTCTGAGACCGCCGCCTCGAAGACCTTGCGTCTGCCGTAGCGCGCCTCGCCCGAGGCGAGCACCTCTGCGGAGGTAACGGCGTTACTCCCCGGCGTCAGTTCCCGGATTTTTGTAAAATTCCTCCGGTCCTCGTATCTGATGGGCAGAAAATACAAAACGTCCTCGACTGTCTTTAGCCCCTTTGCCGCCAACCTTTCACCGAGCTTAGGCCCGATGCCCTTTACGAATTGAAGCGGCGTATCGAGGGCGTTGAGCCGCTTGTCAAGTTCCTCATGCGAAGGGGGCAATACCTCCGTTACCGGGTTTGCGGCGTAAGAGGGTATTATCTCCTTGCGCGGCGCGGCCATTGCATCAAGGATATCCAAACACCTAAGGATAACGTCCTTTTTAGATTCAACGCTGAGGGCGTCTATGCCTGAAACAGCCGATTTTAAACGCGCAAAACCCGCCTGTGCTTCAACGGGGCAAGGGTGCTCCGCGCCCTTATCGCACAAACGCGCAACGGTGGACTCAAGTCCTTTTACTACGTTTATGTGCGTGAAGCCGTCTTTGGACGCGAAGGCGAGAGGTTTGCGGATTGCGGCTATTATCTCTTGAAGGGGATTTTTTTGTCCGCCGGTATCGCGCATGACTGAGTCCGTTCACGACTGCTACATTTCAACCCTGGTTACGACCCCGTGCAGCTTGTTGGGCGGAAGTTTGTAGAACTGCAAAAACGACGGGGTGAGTTTTTTGATGAACGAAAAATCTTCCATGCGACGTTCGAGGCGGGCGTTCCGATTTCGCCGAAGACGAGACCGAGGGATTTTATAATCTTGTTCATTTCAGAGTAATACCCGTTGCAGCCCCTTTGGATTGACCGGATAACCGTTTATGATACTCC
Organism: Deltaproteobacteria bacterium; assembly: GCA_016234405.1. Lineage (GTDB taxonomy): Bacteria > Desulfobacterota > GWC2-55-46 > GWC2-55-46 > GWC2-55-46 > JACRCC01. Next base: position 66,692 of record JACRCC010000048.1, read on the forward strand.
TGAAGGGGCGCCACATCAAGACCTTCTTTTATGGCCGCCTTTATTGCCATAGCCGCCGCCTTTGCGCCGGCTATAGTGGTGAAATACGGCAGCCCCATCTCTATGGAGCTTCTCCTGATGGAATACGAATCGGCCGCCGACTTCGCGCCGAAAGATGTGTTTATCACCATATCCACCTCCCTGCTCTTTATCCTGTCCACGATATTGGGCCTGCCCTCGGTTACCTTGTACACGCCCTCTGCCTCGACCCCGTTTTCCTTGAGGAACCGCGCCGTGCCTCCTGTTGCGATTATCTTGAAACCCATTGCATGAAGCTCGCGGGCGGCTCCGATTATTTCGGGTTTGTCGTCGTCGCGCACGCTTATGAAGACCCTGCCTCCGGATGGCAGCCTGTTGCCCGCGGCTATCTGCGCCTTTGCGAACGCCCCGCCGAAATCCTTTGATATGCCCATGACCTCCCCGGTTGACTTCATCTCAGGGCCTAAAAGCGTATCCACGCCCGGAAATCTCAGGAACGGAAAGACCGCCTCCTTCACGGACGTATAAAGCGGAATCACCTCTTCGGTAAATCCGAGTTCGTTAAGCGTTTCGCCCAGCATGACCTTTGTTGCGAGTTTGGCAAGCTGCACACCTATGGCCTTACTGACAAACGGTATGGTGCGCGATGCGCGGGGGTTTACCTCGAGGACGTAGATGGCGCCGTCTTTCACCGCGTACTGGACGTTCATAAGACCCTTGACCTTCAACCCGGCCGCAAGGAGCTTCGTTTGTCTGCGTATCTCGTCGAGGGTGTCTTTGCCGAGGGAATACGGCGGCAGGGAGCATGCCGAATCGCCCGAATGAACGCCCGCCTCTTCTATGTGCTCCATGATGCCGCCTATGACGAAGGTCTGGCCGTCGCTTATGCAGTCCACGTCAACCTCCACGGCGTTGGAGAGAAAATGGTCGGCATAGATGTCAAGGTCGCGGTCGGGTGAGACCGAGAGTTTTTTCAGATACTCGATAAGCTCAGCGTCGCCGTAGACTATCGCCATGGCCCTGCCGCCGAGGACGTAAGACGGTCTTACGATTATCGGATATTTTATCCGTGAGACAAGCCCTCTGATACCTTCAAAAATTCCGGCCTCAAACGCCTTCTTATCCGGCCTGATATCAAAACCTTCGGGGTATTTGAGTTTCAGCCTGTCTAACAGTTCCCTAAACCTGAACCTGTCCTCAGCCATGTCAATCGAATCCGAAGAAGTTCCAAGTATCTTTACCCCCGCCTTTTCAAGGGGGACCGCGAGTTTTAAAGGGGTTTGCCCGCCGAGCTGAACGATAACACCAAAGGGTTTTTCCTTTTCGATTATGGCCATTACGTCCTCGAAGGTAAGCGGCTCGAAGTAAAGCCTGTCCGAGGTGTCGTAATCGGTTGAAACGGTCTCAGGGTTGCAGTTCACCATTATAGATTCGACGCCAAGTTCTTTGAGCGCAAAGGATGCGTGCACGCAGCAGTAATCGAACTCTATCCCTTGGCCGATGCGGTTCGGGCCGGAGCCGAGGATAATCACCTTCTTATTTGAAGTAGGGTTTGCCTCGCAGGCGCTCACCTTTTCAATCAAAGGTGGTAATCCCCCCTTTCCCTCCGAGACCTTATAAAAAGGCGTCTCGTATGTTGAATATAGATACGGGGTGTGCGCTTCAAACTCCGCGGCGCAGGTGTCAACGGTCTTGAATACCGGCTCGATGCCCGCATCTCTTGCGGATTTTTTAATTGCTTCTTCGGACGACCCTGAAATGATTGCGATCATCTTATCCGAAAAGCCGTTTTCCTTTGCCTTTCTGAGAAGCTGCGGGGAGAGCCCTTCAACGCGCCTCGATTGCCAGTATATGCCCTCTTCAAGTTCAACGATGTCGCGTAGATTATTTAAAAACCATCTGTCAATCTTGGTCAACTCGTATATATCGTCAACGTGCATCCCTGAGCGCAGGGCCTCGCATATATACATAAGCCGCTCGGCCTTGGGGGTTTTAAGCATCTGCCGCAAGACGTCCTGCTCGGCTTCCGTTGCCCTGAGCGTAACCTCTTGCCGGTCTATCCTGATTTTCCTCTCGAACCCGAAACTCCCCGTCTCAAGAGACCTCACGGCCTTTTGCATGGCCTCCTTGAAAGTCCTGCCTATGGCCATTGCCTCGCCCACGGACTTCATCTGCACGGTGAGCGTGGTGTCGGCGTTCGGGAACTTGGCGAAGGCAAACCTCGGTATCTTGACGACCACGTAATCTATCGTCGGCTCAAAACACGCGGGGGTTTTTTTCGTGATGTCGTTGGGTATCTCGTCGAGCGTATAACCCACCGCGAGTTTCGCGGCGATTTTCGCTATGGGAAAACCCGTTGCCTTGCTCGCAAGGGCGGATGAGCGCGACACACGGGGGTTCATCTCTATGACGTAGACCTTTCCGTTGTCAGGGTTTACGGAAAACTGGATGTTGCTGCCGCCCGTGTCAACGCCTATCTCGCGTATTATCTTAATCGCGCTGTCTCTTAAAATTTGATATTCCTTGTCGGTCAGGGTCTGCGCCGGGGCTACCGTGATGGAATCCCCGGTGTGGATGCCCATTGGGTCGAAGTTTTCGATGGAGCATATTATGACGACGTTGTCGTTGCCGTCGCGCATGACCTCAAGCTCGAATTCCTTCCAGCCGATGACGGACTCCTCTATGAGGACTTCGTTGACCGGGCTGCACTCAAGGCCGAAGCGCACCATGTCCTCGTATTCCAGCCTGTTATACGCTACGGCGCCTCCGGTTCCGCCGAGCGTAAAGGACGGACGGATGATTACGGGAAAGTTCATCTGCTCGATAACCTCGATGGCGCGGGAAAAAGTTCTCACGTCGAAACTTCTTGGCACGTCAAGACCGATCTTGTGCATGGCGAGCTTAAATAGCTCCCTGTCCTCCGCCTTTTTTATCGCCGGTAGTTTTGCGCCTATCATCTCTACGTTGTATTTATCAAGCACGCCGGACTCGGCCAATTTCACCGATACGTTCAGGGCCGTCTGCCCGCCCATCGTGGGCAGGAGCGCGTCAGGCCGCTCTTTTTCGATTATCTTCTCCACCATCTCCGGCGTAATCGGCTCGATGTAAGTCCTGTCCGCAAGCGTCGGATCGGTCATGATGGTCGCCGGGTTGGAATTGACGAGTATGACCTCATACCCGTCTTCCTTCAAGGCCTTGCACGCCTGCGTGCCCGAGTAGTCGAACTCGCACGCCTGACCGATGACTATCGGCCCTGAGCCGATGATGAGGATTTTTTTGATGTCAATGCGTTTAGGCAAAGGAAAGGCTCCTTGAGGTTATACGAACAATCGCAAGCATTAAGCGGCAAAAACAATCTCGCCGTTTTTTGAATATTCGGCGATTGAAGAATCGCCCTTTCGCCACTCCTCGGGCGTCATGGCAACCGCCTCTATAGGCTCGAAGACCTCGTATATGGCTTCCGAGAGGATTTCTATTCTCTCCCAAAATCCCTTGCCAGCGAAATCGTCGGACACTACGACGACATCTATGTCGCTCCCCTCTTTAAACGTGCCTGCGGCATAAGACCCGTAGAGGATCAACTTTGAAATCCTGATGCCCCTTGATTCAAGGGCCGTTTTGAACCTTTCGACAGCGGTTAAAGCTGCTTTTTTATCCATTGGATAACCTCCTTGGCGACATCAAGAACTTCACGCACTGCGTCCATTGTCTAATCGCTCTGTAATTTTTCAAGGTCTGCCGGGTATCTGGTGGCGATATTCGCCAACGAATAAAGAAAAGTCATGATGGGCTGACAAATAGGCTGTGAAATGTATTCCAACAAGCAGCAATGCGAAAGCTATCATAATATTCATAGCAAACACTGTAAAGTCGTAAAGAACATCTTTATCTTTGAGCATATGCTTCCCCGTTTAACTGGTTAAAACCACATTCCCTCACCCTTAGTCTTGCATGGTGGACACCGCCCACCGCCTACCCCCTCCCCATCATCTCGACAAACCTCTTGAAGAGATACTGCGAATCGTGCGGCCCGGGCGATGCCTCCGGGTGGTACTGCACGGAAAAGAGCGGGAGCTTCGTGTGCGCGAGGCCCTCGACCGTCCTGTCGTTTAAATTTATGTGCGTAACCTCGGCGACCCCCTTCAAAGATTCCATGTCAACCGCGAAGCCGTGGTTCTGCGCGGTTATCTCAACCTTCTTGGTGGTCAAGTCCCGCACGGGCTGGTTCGCGCCCCTGTGGCCGAACTTCAATTTATAAGTCCTGCCTCCTAGCGCAAGGGACAATATCTGGTGTCCGAGGCATATCCCGAATATGGGCCTTTTGCCGATGAGTTTTGCGACGCTCTCTTTCGCGTAAGGCACGGCGTCAGGGTCTCCGGGGCCGTTTGATAAAAATATCCCGTCAGGGTTCATGGCGAGCACGGTCTCGGCCGATGTCGAGGCCGGAACGACCGTAACGTCGCAACCTGCATTGGAGAGACTCCGCAGAATGTTTCGCTTCATGCCGTAATCATACGCGACGACCTTGAAACGCTTGCCTTTGGAGGGTCTTTTTTTATAGCCGTCTTCGATGGTCCAAAGTCCCTCCGACCATGCGTAGGGCTTTTCGCACGAAACCTCTTTTACGAGGTCTACGCCAACGAGGCCCGGAGATTCCTTTGCCTTTTTTACGAGCCTCAACGGATGTCCGTCAATCGTAGAGATTACAGCCTGCATCGCGCCCTTATCGCGGATTATGCGCGTAAGCGCGCGCGTGTCAATGCCCGATATTCCGACGATGCCGTGCCTTTTTAAATAAGCGAGCAATACATCAGACGACCTCCAGCTGCTCGGATAAAGGCACGGCTCCTTTACTATAAAACCCTCGACCCACGGTCTGCCGGATTCGATGTCTTCTTCGTTTATGCCGTAGTTACCCTGATGGCTGTAGGTCATCGTGACTATCTGACCCTTGTACGAAGGGTCGGTCAATACCTCCTGATACCCGGTCATGGAGGTGTTGAAAACCACCTCGCCTATTGTCTCTCCGTCAGCGCCGAATGAAGTCCCCTCAAATACAGTCCCGTCGGAGAGCGCAAGAAATGCCTTTTTCATTTTGCACCTTCCAATTCGTAAACCACGTGGCCGCCGAGGAACGTCTTGACCACCCTGCCCTTCAAGGTCTTGCCGAGCCACGGTGTGTTCTTTGATTTGGATTTTAATTTATCCGGCTCAACGACCCACTTCATTGAAAGGTCAATGAGCGCAATGTCCGCGCTTGCCCCGACCTTTAAAGAACCCTTGTCGAGCGAAAACACCTTTGAGGGTTTTATCGTCATGGCGGAAACCATCTCATCGAGAGTCAGCGCGCCGGACTCTACAAGACCGTATATTACCGCAAAAGCCGTCTCAAGGCCGATGATGCCGTTTGAAGCCTTGTCGAACTCAACGTCTTTTTCAACCGGCGACTGAGGGGCGTGGTCCGTTGCAATGCAGTCAATCGTCCCGTCTTTAAGACCGAGCATCAAGGCATCCGCGTCTTGCTTGGAACGCAGAGGCGGGTTCATCTTGGCGTTAGTATCATACCCGGCAACCATTCCATCCGTGAGCGTCAGGTGATGCGGCGAGGCCTCGGCCGTTACCTTGACCCCGCGTTTTTTGGCGTTCCTTATTATATCAACGGCCCAGGCGGTGGACACGTGCGCGACATGCAGACGCGCGCCAGTGAGCTCGGCAAGGGCAACGTCCCTGCCGACTATTACGTCCTCTGCCGCGTTGGGGATTCCCTTGAGTCCGAGCAGCGTGCTAACGCGCCCCTCGTTCATTACCGCGCATGAGGAGAGCGCAGGGTCTTCGGCATGAGTGATGACCGGAAGTCCGGCAATAAGCGAATACTCAAGGCCGCGTCTCATTACGGCCGCGCTCGCAACCGGCATCCCGTCATCTGACAAGGCAACGCACCCTGCCGCCTTCAATTCCGCGGCCTCCGTGAGCTTCTCACCCTTTAGTCCCATTGTTACCGCGCCAACGGGAAATACGTTTGCCCCGCATCCCTCGGCTTTTTTCAGGATATAGCGCGTAACCGATTCGTTGTCGTTCACGGGGTTGGTATTGGCCATGCAGAGGATTGAAGTAAACCCCCCGGCAGCGGCGGCGCTCGTTCCCGTCTCGATGGTCTCTTTATATTCAAAACCCGGCTCTCGCAGATGCGTGTGCGCGTCAACCATGCCGGGTATCACAAGAAGCCCTTTTGCATCGAGCACGTCAACGCCCGGCATTATCTCTCCTGTATCCTCCGAGATGGACTTGACCGAGGCTATCCTGCCGGACATGACGTAGACGTTGTATAGGCCGTCAATCCCGGAAGACGGGTCGAGGACGCGGCCGTTTTTTATGACAAGCCCGCTCATCAAGCCGCCTCCTCCTTTGCCGCGCCCAGCAGCAGGTAGAATATCGCCATCCTAACGGCAACTCCGTTTGTTACCTGATCGAGTATGAGGGAGAACGGGCCGTCGGCGACTTCGGATGATATCTCCACGCCCCTGTTAATGGGTCCCGGGTGCATTATTACCACGTCTTTTTTAGCGCGTTTCAACTTTGCGGCGTCCAGCCCGTAAAGACGCGAATATTCCCGAACCGACGGAAAAAAAGATTCCTTCTGGCGTTCAAGCTGGAGACGGAGCATCATTATAATGTCCGCGTCCTTCAAGGCCGCAGGCATGTCATAGGTGGCCGCGCAGCCGAGGCTTTCGATATCCTTTGGCATCATGGTCGGAGGGGCAACGACGGTTACATGCGCGCCGAGTTTGGTGAAACCGTATATGTTCGAGCGGGCTACACGTGAATGCGCGATGTCGCCGACGATAGCCACGTTCAACCCCTCGACGCCCCCCTTTTTGTCCTTTACCGTCAGGATGTCGAGAAGGGCTTGGCTCGGATGCTCGTGGCTGCCGTCCCCTGCGTTCACCACCGAGCACCCGACGTAGCGCGAGAGCATCAAAGGCGCGCCCGCCGAGGAATGCCGTATCACGATGCAGTCGGGCCTCATGGCCTCGAGATTTTTTGCCGTGTCCTTCAGGGTCTCGCCCTTTACGACCGAGCTTGAAGACGTGGAGATGTTAACCGCGTCGGCGCTCATCCTCTTGGCGGCAATCTCAAAAGACGTCCGCGTCCTCGTGGACGGCTCGTAGAAAAGATTTATTATCGTCTTGCCGCGCAGGGTCGGAACTTTTTTGATCTCTCGCTCGGAGACCTCCCTGAAAGAAGCGGCGGTTGAGATGAGAATCTCAAGCTCGTCTTTCGTGAGGTCTTCGATGCCGAGGAGGTCTTTTCGTTTAAGTCTCACGGGGCGGCCTCCACAATGACTTCGCTCACGCCGTCTATCTCCGCAAGATGCACCAAGACGGCTTCCTTCAATCCGGTCGGGATATTCTTTCCCACGTAGTCGGCCTTTACGGGCAGCTCTCTGTGTCCCCTGTCAACGAGCGTTGCAAGCTGAATGGAGTGCGGACGACCAAAATCCATAAGCGCGTTCAAGGCCGCCCTCACCGTGCGCCCGGTGAAGAGCACGTCGTCAACCATGATGACGGTGCGTCCGTCAATGGAGATGGGTATGTCCATTTTTTTAAGCGGCGGCTGGTCTTTTTTTATCGTGAGGTCGTCCCTGTAAAGGGTCGCGTCCACCGCGCCTACGGGCGGTTTCATCTTTTCAATCGCCTCTATCGCGGCCTGAAGCCGCAAGGCCAAATGATACCCGCGCGTGGGGATGCCGAGTATGACGATATCTTCAACGCCCTTGTTGCGCTCGATTATCTCGTGCGCGACCCTCGCAAGCGCCCTGTCAATGGCCACCGCGTCCATCACGAGCCTGTTTTTCATCGCATACCCCGCTTTGTCGGACAATAAAAAACCCCCGCAGCCGTAAAGGCTGTGGAGGCCGCAAAAATATATATACGAATATCAGTCATCTCACTCCCCATTTTTAATCTCTCAGGATTAAATTAAAAGGGTTCTTTGTTTTATATCCGGCGGTTCATTACGGCGCGGGTCAATGCAACGCGCCGGTGGATTCCATCAACGGTTTTGTTACATTTATGTCGTAGTACAGAGTCCTTGAATTTCCGCCGGGTAAGTTCAACGTAACCTCGTAGTGGACGGTTATAAACACTTCGTTGTCTATCCTGCTTATCTTTATATCGTCGCGCTCAATCGGCACCTTCCAATACTCAACCTTAGCCATCAAACGGTCGAGCATCTTTTCGTTCGAGTACATGTGAGCGGTTTTGGCCTCTGCTTCCACCTCCGTCTTAAACATGTAATAGACGGCATAAGGGGGCGCAATCATATACCCAGCATATCCTGCGGCCGCGAGAAACAATATCCAGAAGATGACCCTGAAGTTTATCGAACCGCGGTTATTCAGACGCAATCTTTCTGACACTGTATGTAAGGTATACATCTTTAAACGCCTGCAGTCAACAGATTTTTTAAGTATCTTTTCATTTCTTCGCCGTCCTCCCGACGCAGACGTAGTCAAAGCCGGATTCCAACATGAGCGCCGGGTCGTAGATATTGCGGAGATCAATCACCTTATGGGCTTTGAGGAGCCCCTTTATCCTCTCCATGTCGAGTTTCCTGAACTGGTTCCATTCGGTGAGCACAACGAGGGCGTCGCTGCCTTGGGCGGCCTCGTATTCGTCGTTGCAGTATACGACCTCCGGCAACACGGCCTTCGTATTCTCCATGCCCGCAGGGTCATACGCCCTTATCTTCGCCCCCTCCTTGATGAGCATCCTCAAGATGTCTGTGGCCGGAGAATCCCTGATGTCGTCCGTGTTGGGCTTGAATGTGAGGCCGAGGGCCGCGACGGTCTTTCCGCGAACCGGGCCCATCACGGCGTGTATCTTGTCGAGCATGATTTCCCTCTGACAACGGTTGACCTCTATGACGGACTCTACGATCTTAAAGGTGTATCCGCTTTGCTTGGCTATCCGCGTTACGGCGGAGGTGTCCTTTGGGAAGCACGACCCGCCATAGCCCGGCCCCGGATGCAGGAACTTTGGCCCTATCCTCTTGTCAAGGCCCATGCCCTTTGCCACCATGTGCACGTCGGCGCCGACCCTGTCGCAGATGTTGGCCATTTCGTTTATAAAGGAAATCTTCGTGGCGAGAAATGCGTTAGAAGCATATTTTATAAGCTCGGCGGTTTCGATGTCCGTAATCACAAAAGGCGTCTCGATGAGATACAGCGGCGAATAGAGGTCTTTCATGATGGCAACGGCCTCGGCGCTCCGGGCGCCGATGACGACTCTATTCGGCCTCATGAAGTCCTCGATGGCCGAGCCTTCCCTCAGAAACTCCGGGTTGGAAGCGACGTCGAACTTGTGCGAACCTGGCTGCTCCCTTTCTATTATCTTTTCAATAAGCGCGCCGGTGCCGACCGGCACCGTGCTCTTGGTGACTATGACCTTGTAGCCGTTAAGGTTAGCCGCGATGGTCTTTGCGACCTCCTCCACGTAGACGAGGTCCGCGCTTCCGTCCTCTTTCGGAGGCGTGCCCACGGCGATGAATATCACAAGGGATTTTCTTATGGCGTCTGCGAGGCCGGTCGTGAACGTGAGCCTCTTTTCATGGACGTTTTTGTCAACGAGTTCCTTGATGCCCGGCTCATAGATGGGCATCTCGCCGCGGTTTAACATCGCAATCTTTGCCGAATCCTTGTCAACGCACGCGACGTTGACGCCGAAGTCCGCAAAACACGTGCCCGTAACAAGACCGACGTACCCGCTTCCTATAACGCAAATATTCATGAACCCGACCCCTTAAAATCCGTAGACCTCAACAAGCCCTTCATCCGCTCGAAACACTCCCACGCGTTTATGTCCATGCAAGCCATGCCCGCGCACCCGTCTTTCAATGAGCACGGGGCGCACGAAAGGTCTTTTTTGACTATTGCAACCCTCTCTCCGACAGGCCGCCACTTGACCGGGTCGTTAATGCCGCACCAGACTACAACCGTAGAAATACCGAATGAAGCCGCAAGGTGCGCGGGCAGGGAATCGAGACCGGCAAAGGCCGTTGCCCCCTTCAAGGCTGCGGCAAACACGTCAAAAGGTATCAAAGAGTCTATTTTAATGCAACCATTTAAATCGCCGCACACAGGGTCATATACAAAGACTTTATATCCCAAATTTGCGGCCATTGAATTTATCAGCGTCTGCCAACCCTCTTTTTTCCAATATTTTTTCGGATTCCCTGCGCCCGTATGGATTAAAATATACGGGACGTTATCGCTTACGCCAAGCCCCTTTTTCATCGAGGCCCACTTCGAGGACGCCGCTTTACTCACGCTAAAAGAAGGTTTTAAATCTTTTTCCGAAACCTTCACGCCGACTGCATTCAGCGCGTCCGCAAGATGGGCAGATTCGTGGACGCCTTCCCTGTACGGCGCGACCGCGTCGAGGAGAAAACCAAAACCGCCCGTGGAAAATCCGGCGATATTTTTGCACCCGCCGAGATACGCGAGCACAATCCCGTTGAAGGGATACGCCCGCAGCATGAGACAAAGGTCATAAGGGTCTTTTCTTATCTCCCTTACGGCTTTTAAAAAACCAAATATCGCAACAGAGAGGTTTTTGAATACGCCCGGACGCCTGTTGTGCTTGAAGGCGTCATATACGATAACCCTATCTATATAAGGGTTGTCCTTGAGACATACGCACGACCAACTCGCCGCCATGAAGTCAATCCGCGCTTGGGGATATGCCTTTTTAAGATGCGGCAAAACCGAACTTGCGAGAAACACGTCGCCTAAATGGTCTATGCGCGAGACGAGGATCTTTTTTACGTCCTCGGAGCGTCTTCCGGAGGGTTTTAAAAAAACGTATCCGATGGAATCAACAAGCCCCTGCAAAAACGCCATGTAGGGTTTTTGGTAAAGATACGGTCTGCCGAATGAATGCCTCATTGTTTGAGTTTTCCGATGACTCCGACAAAAAGACCGTTGGCCGATGTGGCCGCATAGTCGTATTCTGACGCGCCTATGATATCCTCTGCGGCCTGAACCCACTTGCATGGACCCGCCTTCCTGAGGCAAAATCTGTCGTCAAAGGCGAGTCTGCCGGACTTCAATAAAGAATCCATATTTGGATTGTAGCCGAGAGGGAGGGTAGAGACAAGAACCCCGCCCGGCGCGAGCATTGACTTTAGGTTTTCGAGGGCGCGCACTATCTTTTCCGGGTCTTTCGGCGTCTCGTCAAAACCCACGTGCTCGATGGTCGAGATGCTGACGATGAGGTCGTACTTGCCGGGCGGTTTGAACTCTACCACGTCTACATTTTTTACCCCCGCGCCCTTTTCGTACTTGTCTATCACGTCGTGCGGGAAATTAAAATAATGACTGAGGACGTTGCCCACCTCGAGTATCCGTTTGCCGGAGCGCTTCTCAACCTCGGCCATGACTATAGGAACTTCTATTGCGCGTTCATTCTTCCACGTTGTGCAGTACCTGTGATAAAAATAATCATACTGTCTGTTGTCAAACGCGAATCGCCCCTTTTTGAAGACCGTGAAATAAAAATATACGACTGAACCGTCGGCAAGGTAGGCGAGTTTTCGCAAAAAAGCGCCGGCAAACCCAAGCGCGCCCTTTTCCCTGAATACCGAAACCGTCTTGCCTATCAGAGCCATATCCAAATTAAAATCCAATCTTTTGAATAACAGAAAAAATCAAACAAGCCCTTCAAAGACCTTTAGCGTTTCTTGCGCCGTCTTCTCCCACGAAAACCCCTTTGCGCGCTCAATGCCCTTGAGTCTCAAACCCTCTGCAAGGGTGGTGTCGTCAAGGAGTTTATCCAAGGCATGAGCGATGCCATCAACGTCCTTTGGGTCAACAAGCATGGCCGCGTCACCGGCGACCTCGGGCATGGAAGAAACGTTGGAGGTTATGACCGGGCAACCGCAGGCAAAGGCCTCAACTATGGGAAGACCGAATCCTTCATGCAAAGACGGAAACATCAGCGCGGAGGCCGAGGCAAGCAGCCTCGGCATGTCCTCTATCGGGATATATCCGAGCAGGACTACGTCTCTAACAAGACCGAGCCTTCTGATTTCGCCAACCACCTCATCGTAGGCCATACCTTTTTTACCTGTTATGACCAACATAAAATCCTTGCGGAATTTGCTGCGGCCATACGCCTGTATAATGCGCGGTATGTTTTTTCTGTACCAGAGGAGGGACGACGTATTTATCACAAACGGCCTGTCGAGCGAGTATTTTTTTTTGACCGCGTCCTTTTCATCGTTGCCGTATATCTTATAGAGCAACTTATCGTAACCGAGCGGGGTTACGATTACTTTATCCGGTTCGACCCCTGCAATCTCCACGACGCTTTTTTTCGTGGCCTCCGATATGGCAAGTATCTTATCCGCTCTCTTAAAAGCGCTCTTTATGGCTATTAGGAAGTGCAGCTTGGCGGTAAGGGTGACCGGGCTGCCGAAATAGTCCTTTAACGCATGAAGGTCATAGGCCGTCAAGACCTTTTTCCCGCCCACGAAAAACGGAAGTTTTTCGTGCGGCACGAAGACTACGTCGTGGGGGTCATTTAGAAGCTCACGGGTAAAGGCGAGATACGTCATCCAGAACCGAGGCGGCCCCAAAACCTTTTCGTGAAAATTCTTAGCGGCCACCCTGTGCCTGAACTCGTGGCTCGAATAAAGGTCGTAGGTGTTCTTCGGGTCTATGGCGGCAAGCGCCCTGAGGAGGTTATAGGTATAATACCCCATGCCGTTAAGACGCTCTTCGCTCATCATCTTTGCGTGGACCGCTATCCTCATTTTTCAATACCAGCGAGCACGTATAGCCCCCTGCCGCACAAGGGCAGAGACTCGACGACGGGCTTCAAGGCCGAGGCCAGAGCCGGGATCACGCCCTTGTGCATTGAGCGCGACTTCAAAAAACCCTCGATGTCCGGCCTCTTCTCGGCGTATCTTATCACCTTGAAGCCGTTAAGGCCCAAAAAGCGGGTTACGCTATTTATGTTCCACCTCGTCAGATGGTGCGGCGGGCCGTCCTCTGTATCGAATCGGGCCATAGTTCTGCCGCGGTTCGGGACGCTAAGGGCAATGCAGCCTCCGGGATTTAGCAACGTCCTTACCTGACGGATAAAACCAACCGGGTCTTCGAGATGTTCGAGCACCTCGAAAAACGTGACAAAGTCGAAACCCATGCCTTTAAATGTATCGGCGGCATCGAAGACAGACGCGCAAAAGACGTTTTCGAGGCCGAACCGTTTCTTTGCCACGACGATTTTTTCCGCCACGAAGTCCACTCCGTAGACGTCGCAACCGGCTTTTTTTACTTCGACCAAAAATTCCCCGACGCCGCAGCCGATGTCGAGGAGCGTCTTTCCGACCAGATTTTTTTCTTCAAGGAACTGCCTGTGGTGCCACGAAATCTCGAAGTTCCATGTCCAGTAATCAACGTTAGACTCCGCATCCCTGTAGAGCGCCGGGTCCGCGCCCTTCATCGGTTCGGAAAAAACAAGACCGCACGCGAGACAGAGAAATTGTTTATACTGAGTCCCCGGCTTCTTTAAAGGCCTAACGTTCACAGCGCCGCATGAAACACAAGTGCTCATGAATTAAACCTTGCCGTGCAGACCATGCCTGCGGCCTTCAAGTTGAAAACCCTCAGCAACATGCCCGGTGGATACGTGAGCGCGCCGAATATCGCGTCTTTTATCCTCATAAGACGCCGCGCCTTTTCTATTGCCGCCCCGTCATCGGCGTCAAGCCCCTCTTTAACGAGGTTGTGGGCTATCCTCAATCTGAGCTTGCCCTTGAGGTAGATGTTCAAGTCTTCATGGTCGAGCGGCTTTTCAATCAGGCTTATAACCGTAAAGCCCATGCGCTCCAGAAAAGATTTAAGCGACGCGGCGTTCCATTTCGTGAGATGGTTCGGGGGCGCGTCGCCTTCACCGAGGGTGTCGAGCGCCCGTTCTCTATTTGGAACCGAAAGGGCGATTACGCCTCTATCCGAGAGCAGCCCTTTGATGTCCTCCAAAAATTGTTCAGGGGCGTCGAGATGTTCGAGCACCTCGAAAAAAGTGACTATATCGAAGGAGTTTTTGCCGAGGGTTTTCAACGCGGCCTCGACGCTCATACAAAAGACGTTTTCGAGCTTGTATCTCTCCTTTGCTATCGCAATATTGCGCGCATCGAAGTCCAACCCCCATGCGTCATAACCCGTTTTTTTTGCCTCGCTTATGAATACCCCGTTCCCGCAGCCTATATCAAGAAGCCTCTTGCCCGGAAGCCTCATCTTGAGGACTTGCCTATGATGCCACTCTATGTCCTTTGTGATTACGCGCCCGACGCTGTAGACCTCCGAAGACTCGTACCATCCCGCGCCCGGGGCTTTGAAGGGGTCGGCATAGACCACGTCGCACGCGCCGCACCTGTACATCGTATAATCGCCGGAAAGACCGAGTCTTTCATCGGCGTTAGCGGAGCTGCATACGGGACATGCCTTCATCTTTCCTTCCTGACACCTGCCGCGTTCTTTTTCGGCAGATAAAAAAGCACCCACGCGTTCGTGGGCTTGACGAACTGTTTTTTGTAAAGGTCGTAGTAACGCTCCGTAACGTCCCTCAATGGGTATGGAGAATAACCCAAGCCTAAAAGCTTCTCAAGCTCGGTTCCGTCGCCGAGAATGATAAGGGGAATCTCTTTTCTTTCAATCATGCCGAAAAGTAAAGGCTCCGGCGTAAAGAGATATTTCCCGGCCTTGGTCTTGTCGGTCATAAGCTGCCAAAAAAGCGCGCTGTCCGTTGGATACTCAAAACCCCTCACCGGACGCCTGCCTGATTCAAAGACGAACATGCCCCAATTGTCCAATACGACGTCCCCTTCTTTCGTGAATCTTTTTACGATATCTTCGGACTCCTTGGTCACGTAGGCCGGGGTTATAATCACGTCTTTTGACCCGAACATGTAAAAGATGCTCGTCCTCAATTTTTGCTGGTAGTGCCAGTAAAAAAGTAGAATGGCGGCAACCGAGACGGCTCCCCCCGCGATAACGAGTTTTTTCAAGCCAAGACGGCGCGAGACGGTCATCGCCAGGGGAGCGCAGAGGAAAATTGCGAAAAGAACGAGTTGGTTGACGTAACCGAGATAATTTCCGTAGAGGTTCGCGTAGACCCAGATGACGGCAAGGAATATCAGCGCGGAGAAGAGATAGACCCTGCCCCTGACCGCGTCTATCATGCGGGTTTTTCGAGTGTAAAAAAATACGACGAGCGACGCGAGGAGGACGATTATAAGAAATGAGTTGTCAGGCACGGTAACTATCTCGTAAAGGCCCTTCCTAATCATTGCGTATTTGGCCGCCCCGTTCACGTCAACTAAAAAGTCCGGGTTATTGCCCCTGCCGAGGTAAATCTGCGCGTATATCCCGGCCCAGATCGCGTATGCGCGCTCAGGCTCCTTTAAAAAAAGCCAGATGGCCGGGAGTATAGGGACGGTCGTGGCAACGGTAAAGACGGAAAGGTTCTTTACGATTTCCTTGATGGGAGACCGCTCCCTGAGCATCACGTAGACGAGCCAGCAGGCGAAGACAAAAGGCAGTATGAAGATAAGCCTCATGCCCATGGAGACCCCGAGACAGACCCCGGATATTATAAGGACTCCGTATCCGAACCGCCTGTCCCTGATATACGCCCCGGCAAGCGCGGCAAAGGCCGCGAAGTTAAAAAGGTTTGAGAGGGCAAAGGGTTTTACGGGCAGGTTTGTCTTGAAAAACGTGAGATTTGTAATATAGAGCAGATACAGGAGCAGCGTCGCGGTCCAGTCTTCCGTAAATCTTTTTGCCGCCCAGATGAACAAAAGCCCGGTTGAAAACATGGCAATGGCCGAGAGGAACCTGCCTGATACTATCGAAAACCCGAAGGCCTTCATCCATGCGCCGTAAAAATAATACAGAAGCGGCTGATTGTGCGCGTTGATGTCGAGTATCGGAACTCTGCCGTTAATCACCTCACGCGCGGTAACGAGCATCCCGCCCTCGTCGCCGTCAACGAACCTCCAATACACGCCTGCGACAACGAGCGCCGCGTGGACGACGACCGCGAGCAAAAGAACGATTTTTATATTTTTATCCTTGCCGTTCATGACTCCATCACCATATCTCAAACGGATAGACGGGGCTGACGAATAGCACCCTTACAAGCGTCAGAAAACTCAAAAAGGCGATTGCGTAAACGCACGGCTTCAACTTCCCTCCCTTATACGCGGCAAAGGACAGGACGAGAAACGGAAATATGCCGTAAAACATCCGCAGGAGGCCGTTAAAGTTGTCCCACTGCGAAGAAACCGTAAACGGCACGAGGAGGACATAAGCCGCCACGACATATAAAAAAAACGCTCTTTTCTCCCGCAAGGCCGCCGCGCCCGCGACGGCCGTTACCGCGAAAAAAATCAAAACTACGAAGCAACTCAATATCTTGAAAAAATCACGAACGCCTGAAAACTCGACGCCCCCGAAATACGATACAATCCCGTAAAACGGGATGGGATTTATGACCGTGGCGGACGCGCCTGCGGGCAGGTCTCCGAGGCGATACGCGATAAAAAACTGCCAGAGGAAAAAAGGGACGAGCGCGGAGAGC
Source organism: Deltaproteobacteria bacterium (assembly GCA_016234405.1). Classification (GTDB taxonomy): domain Bacteria; phylum Desulfobacterota; class GWC2-55-46; order GWC2-55-46; family GWC2-55-46; genus JACRCC01. The sequence continues at coordinate 83,353 of JACRCC010000048.1, forward strand.
AAGACCGCGATGCGCGAAAACTTTTTTTCCTTCTGATAATCCCAGACGAGCATGGGGATGAGCGCCATAACGGAGTCCTCTCGCGTCAAAAAAGCCAAGGCCATAAAAACAGCCGTTACGACCAAGCTCTTTTTGACGACGTAGAAATATACGGCCGAGACAATCAACGCGATGGAGAGCGGTGAAGGCAGGTCGTACTGGATGGTCATGATAGAGGGCGGCGCAAGGCCGTAAAAAAAAGACCAATAGGAACTTGCCCCGTAGTGCCGCAGGATGGCGATGAAAAAAACCATGCCCGCTCCAAGTGCGATGATATTTACGAGGAACATGGAGTAGGGAAGCCACTGGGCATTTCCGAGCGCAAGGACGCGGGCGGCAACGGGATATAAAATCCTCTGCTGCCGGTATGCGTCCTTATAAACCCCTTCGGACATGAACGGATCCATGGCCGCGAGATAATAGGCCTGTCCGTCATATCCGCCTTTGTCGCCGAATACGACCATGCCCTTCTGAAAATACTTTTGAACAGGGCCGGGATTTTCGGTCTTACTTATGCGTATCATGGCCGAAAAATTGTAGGCGTAGGGACGGATGGAATAGACGGAGAGAAAAACCACTGCCGCAAGCGTTATGATTATGGGTATGGAATATTCCTTTATGGGCATGTCAAAAGCCCCCTCCGGCGAAGGGGGCTTTCCCCCCCTTCAGACGCGCGGCAAGGCGGCCTGCGGCGTCCGTCAAGACGGTCATCTCCTCAACCTTAAAAAGATAAGATAACATAAAATAAACGAACGCACCGGAAAAAACCGTCAAGGCTAACGCCGAAAAGTCATGACCAATTCCCCCTGAAACCCTCCCCAAACCCGATAGACCAATACATCCGGCGAACAACCGCACGGCAACCCCCATTATCGCGGCGCACACGCAATGGATTAAAAACCCCTTTAAGATATTCGCGCACACAGCTATACGAAGCCGCCTGAAGAGCCAAACGCCAAGGACAGTCATGTGCAAGGTCGTTACGACGGAAAAGGCCAGAGGGATGCCGATGAAACCGAATGCCGCGCTAAAGGTAACTATGAGGACGATGCTGAGGACGATTATCAGACCGGCTATCACGCTCAACATCTTTATCTCTTTAAGGGCATAAAACACCCTGCTCATGACGTTGACCGCCGCGAAACCGAATATGCTGAATGCGTAGAAAAACAGGGCGCTGGAAGTAACCTCCGTAGACCTATGGACAAACGCCCCCCTTTCAAAAAGGATCCTCACTATCGGCTCACGGAGGATGAGCAACGCGACCGTAAAAGGCACGGCGAAAAACGAGACGAACCTAAGCCCCTTCAAGACCGCGCCGCCGAGCGCCTCCGGGTCTTTGGCGGCGGCAATCTCGGAAAACGCCGGCAGGACCACGGGCATGGCCCCGAGGATGAAAAGGTTGACAGGCATATTGACTATCTTGAAGGCGAAGTTGAGCGCCGAGATGCTCCCCTCCTCAAGTCCGGACGCAACCCCCCTCTCGACCATGATGTTCACATAGTGAAAGAGCGTTACGATGAGGAGAGGATATACGAGGACGACGCTCTCCATGAGCGCTGGATTATTTACGCGGGCGCACAACCTGTAGCCCAGCCCACACCTCAAAAAAAGATATGCAAGTATTATGATAAAGACGGCAGCGCCCGTTATAAAGCCGACCGGCATCGAGAATACGCCGACGGCGTCTTTCAAAACTACAATGGCCGCGATGACAAAGAGATAATTAATTGTCTTGCCGAGGGCCGGCAGGATGAAATGCCCGTGCGCGTTGAGCCTATTGGACATAAGCGTGGATATGGGAATCAGCACGAGCAGGATGAGCATGAGCCTTGTGAGCGCGACTGTCACGGAGAGCGCCTCGTGCGTGAAACCTCCGGCAACGACGTCAATGAGAAGGGGCGTAAAATAAAAGGCGGCTGCGGCCATGATAACGGACGAAACTACAATCACGTTTGCCGCTGCGCTGAAGAACTCGTCCCCGTTGCCTGCGCTTTTATCCGACGCGTATACCGGGACGAAGACTGAATTTATGCCGAGCACAAACATATCGGCAATGAGCGTCGGTATCACGAACGCAAGGTAATACGCGTCGCTCCTCCAAGACGTGCCGAAGTAGCCTGCGATGAGGACGTCGGCGGCAAAGGCAAGCAAAGTTCCGATGAATGCGGCGGTTATGGTTAATGTTATAGCCCTTATCATCGCTCGGTCTCCGGCGCTAATCCGTCCCGTCCCGCGCCGCTCGCGTTGAAAAACGCCCTCCAGCCGAATGCGATAGAGAGATACACAAGAGGCAGCAGTTGAATTGTGAGCCTGTCAAAACTCGTGTCTATGTTGGATTTCAACTCAAGCGGCGTTACGAGATAGACGAGTATGTAAAACGAAAACTGTATCCAGAGGAGCGCCTGCACGAAGGCGTATTCCCCGTTTTTACGAAGCGACCTATAACTCACAAGCGTCCCAACCGCGTAAAGCGCCCAAGAGATATGGTATTTGTTGGCCGTAAAGAGTTTAGGGACGATGGTCTTTACGATAAACGGCAACCTATCGAGATTTGAAAAAACCGCTGCCGCGGAAAAATCCGACACGAGGCTCTCGGAGAGTCTGGGCAGCGCCGCCTTGAAAGCCAGCCACGGCAAGACTACAACGGCGCAGAGCAAGAGACCGTAAAAGACACCCCGCGCTCCAATCTTTTTATCTTTAAAAACCGCATAGCCGGAGATAAGCGCAAACGCCGCAAGGAGAAATGTCAGACCCTCGTTCTTGACGTTAGCGCCAAAGGTCAAAAACAAAACCGCAAGAAGGTAATCCCGCCTCGTCCTGCTTCGCATATACGCCAAGCCAAACCCTGCGGCGCATAAAAAATAGACCGCAAGAGGAAGGTCCGCATAACCTACGCCGGTAAGCCCTCCCTGCTCCATCACCCTCGGGACAGTGGCAAGCATCGCGGTCAATATAAGCGCGGTTTTACGCGAAATTATCTCTCTCGAAAAACAATAAAATGACCCAAGCATGCACCAGTAAAAAAGGACAAAGATGAATTTAACCGCCTGATCGTCGGCATAGCCCATCGTCGTCCATGAAAAGGCAACCGCAAGCGGTATGGTAAGCGGATACGTGTATGTGCCGGGGTTGCCGTTGCTGTAGACCGTATTAAGGAAAAAATCGTGTCCAACCGTGCGGTCTGCAAAAAAAACCTTGGCCTTCATGAACCATATAACCCATGCGTCAAACCCCTGCACGGGAAGCGAGACGGAATTAGCGGCGGAAAAGACGGCCTGAATGACGATAACGAATATGAGGAAAAACTCGAACGCGCCGAGGCGCCCCTGCGACTTACAAGGAGTCTCGTTGTCTCTCGCCGTTGACTTGAAGGCGGATACGACGACAAATACGGCGAACCACGGAACGGAAATCGCAAAAAAGCCGAATGGAATCCCTGTGAGCGAATAGAAAAACATCTGCAGCGTTACCGCGCTCACCCCCAAAGGATACGCCGTCAAAAGACGCATCCTGAGCGGCAGGCCCAAGAGCGCGCCGAGGGCGGCCCCGGCAACAAAAAAAACGGCTATCGAGAGGGCAAGGCCGAATATCCCCATCACGACCAAGCCCTCGACGGGGGAATAACCCCCTTGATCTTGTATATGGCCCAGTTGTCTGCGCCGGAAATCCTCACGAGGAGGGGGTTCTTGTCTAACTTATGCAAGGTTTCGGCAGGTGCGCCTAATGCGGTAATTCCCCCCTCGTTGAGATAAACGGCCAAATAGCCGTTTTTGAGAATTTCTGAGTCTTTGATGTCGTTGAAATTGTTTACGGGCGTTATCCTGCGCGGATATGTGTAATAAACGGCCTTCCTGAAGCGCGTGACGCTCTCAAAGAGAAAAAGCACCGAGGCGTCAGGGGGCGTTTTGGAAGTCAACTCAACGGCGAACTTGTAGACCGGCCCGTCAACCGCGAGCTTTTTCTCTTCAACCGTCATGGAAAGATTGGCCGGGATTTTTATGACCGCCTTTATCTCCTTCTCGAAAAGGGAGACGTTCAAGGCGAGCCAGAGCGCGGTAATCGCCGCTAAGGACAAAGCCTCTTTTTTATCGGCAGAAAAACGTCTCATGGTCTCAGCGCGCGCCCCTTCCGAACATGACCGCAGGTATGGTCTTGACGAGTATCTTGAAGTCGAGCCAGAGGCTCCAGTTGTCAATGTATTGGAGGTCGAGCCGCATCCAGTCCTCGAATGCGATTTCATTTCTGCCGCTGACCTGCCATATGCACGTTAGCCCCGGCTTCATCGAAAGCCTCCTCCTCTGCCACCTCTCGTATCTGGCGACCTCTTGCGCGATGGGGGGCCTCGGCCCCACTATGCTCATGTCGCCGCGCAGCACGTTCCAGAGCTGCGGCAGTTCGTCAAGGCTCATCTTTCTAAGCGCCCTGCCCACGCGGGTTATCCTTGGGTCGTTTTTCATCTTGAAGACGGGTCCGTCCATCTCGTTCAAGCCCCTCACGTCCGGGAGCCTCTTTTCGGCGTCAATGTACATTGACCTAAACTTATACATGCTGAAAGGCCTGCCGTTTATCCCGCATCTTTTCTGGACGAACAATACCGGCCCTTTTGAGTCGGCCTTGACGATGAGCGCTATCAGGGCTATGAAGGGCGCGCCTACGACGAGAAAAACAAACGACAAGACTACGTCAATGACGCGCTTCATGAACAGCGCGGCTTCGTCCGTGGGCAGCGTCGTGAAGGTGAGGAGAGGTGTGTCTTCAAACTCTTCTATCTGGACCTTGGCTATCATGTGCGGGAATACGCTCAAGGCCATCCGCGCGTTTATCCCGTGGTCCTCGAGCATCAAAAAAACGTCTTCGAGTCCTGCGGCCTTTTCGCGCGAAACCACGAATATAACCTCGTCCACCACGTGCCTGCGGATAACTTCCTCGATGGTGGATATGCCGCCGAGAACAGGGACGCGGCCGCGTGTCTCAGGCGCGTTCCCCTCCGATATGAAACCGAGAAAGTTTAGTCCGAGAGCCTTGTGCCCTTTTATGAGTTCCGCCATCCTGACCGCTTGTGGAGAGTCGCCGACGACGACGGCGTTTTTGACGTTCATGGGTCTTCTCATCCATGCGTGAACAAGCGGCCTCACGAGCGCCCTGCCCAATACAAGCGCCGCAAAGTTGACTGCGCCGAATATAATCAGGAAAAGACGGGAGAAGTAGATTGACTTGGTGAGGAATATTACGGCCGTGAGCGCAACGACGCCGGCAACGGAGGACCCAAGCATCCGTGCGGTCTCGTTAGTAAGGGAAAACTTGTAGCCTATCCTGTAGCCCCCCGAATAATAAAGAGCGGCGGTCCATATCGGGACGATAAAGGGCATGAGCCACGCATACTCGGAAAACGGGAAGAGACTTTCATACGTCGAAAACCACTGACCCCTTATCAGGTAGGCCGCGTAAAAAGAGACGGCTGTAAAGACGATGTCCGACACATAGAGGGTCAGGGCCGCGGATTTTAACTTCTTTTTAACCACGGCCGTGCCCCGCGGTCTTATTGCCTTTTGAATTCAAGGCGGCGTATTTGTCCATGATAAAAGACGTTAATCTTTTCATAAACACCGGCGTGTCGAATTTGAGCGCGTGGGCGCGAAGCTTTTGAGGGTCGAAGTTGTCCCGTCCGTCTTCCACGCGCCTTACTGCCCCGGCAAGCGCCTCCGGCGTCGCATCATTGAAAAAGACCCCGGTAGTCCCGGCGATTACGGTATCGAGCGCGCCGCCGGCCTTGTATGCTATGACCGGCCTGCCTGCGGCATTGGCCTCGAGCGGGGCTATGCCGAAGTCCTCTTCGCCTGGAAATACAAGCGCCCGGCAATTAGAATAATACCCGGCCACATCGGCGTCGCTGAAGCGTCCGAGGAATTCGATGTTCGGCTTCGCAAGTCTTTTAAGCTCTCCGGCGTATGGCCCGTCTCCGATAATCTTCAGCGGAAGGCCGAGTTTATTGAAGGCCTCCACCGCAAGCTCGATTTTTTTATACGGGTTGAGCCTCGACACTATAAGGTAATAACCCTGCGGCCTCGGCGATATTTTGAAACGTGAAACATCCACCGGCGGGAAAATAACGTTGGCATCCGTGCCGTAAAAATCCTCTATCCTTTTTTTAACCGCGTTAGATATTGCGACGTAATAATCCGGCCTGTCCTTTGTAGCGACGTCCCACGCCTTCAACCTTTTTATCAAAAGCGGCAAGGCGCTGCGCGTTACCGTCCCAAAACCTTCCCTCTCGACGTATCTCGCGTAATCCCACGCGAACCTCATGGGCGTGTAGCAGTAACATACATGGAGCGCGTCCGCCCCCTTTTTCGCGCCCTTCGCAAACGCGCTCGATGAACTTATGACAATGTCGTATCCGTCGAGTTTTATGGTCTCGATTGCCTTTGGGTAGAGCATCAGATATTTTTTGAAATACTTTTTTATTCCCGGAAGCCTCTGCATCCACGTGGGTCTGATGTCCGCGTCCTTTAATTCAGGCCAGAGATTATCGTAATCCACTATCGTGGTGTAAATAGGCGCATCAGGGAACATCTTGTGCATGACCGCGACCACGCGCTCGGCCCCGCCCCTTTGATTGAGGTAATCGTGCACTATGGCAATCTTAGGTAAACGCGCCATCACATTCCGTTGTAACCCCGCCGATTTTCAACAAAAAAAACGGATATTAGTCGGATATTTTAACACTAAACGGCGGGAAAAAGAAAGGTGTTTGATGGGGGGAGACAGGGGCGGCACACCACTGCGTCAATACGGCTCATGGCCGGGCAGGAGGGTCTTCCTTCCCGACGCACTTACACCCGCTACGATCTCCTTGGTGGGCGCCGAGTCCTTTACATTGAGCCTGATATTGCTGGTATGCCAGATAGCCGTCCATGGCAGGTTCCGTGTATACGACCTTATCGCGCTCAACGTCGAATATGACATCCTCAATTGCGATGCGCCCCCACCATATCCTCATGAACAGCAATTTTTCATTGACCCACCTTACATCAGAGACGCCTCTTTCGTCGCTTATCTTGATTATGGTTAGACTGTCCTTCTCGGCATAAATAGATATCCGTGCTTCGAGTCTGAACCATTCGGTTTTAAAGGAGTATGCCTTGTTTGGCGATACATTTTCAAACCTGACGGGTTTTTCCAGCTTGATTTTTTCGATTTTGAAATTTTCCTTCAGTCTCTTCCAATCGTCCGCGCTGTGAACCACGCGCGCCTCCGGCCAGCAGTCCGGCGGCAAGCCGGGCCAGAGTCCCTCGGCAACGGCTTTATTCGGCAATACAAACATGGCCGCTAAAAGAGAACACCATTTAACTCTCGAAAATCTTTCTTCCATGCCTTCACATCTAACGTGAGTTTGTCAGGTTGTAGGGTGGGCTACGCCTTTTTTTCTGCCTATAATTTCTCTTCTTGAAGTTTTTCCTGAACCCAAAGATTGAGCAGGGTGTCGGCGGTAACGCCGCGTCTTTGGGCGACATCTTGAATGCGCCCGGAGAGCGTCTTGTCCACCGCAAAATATGTAATCTCGGACTTAATGTCTACTTCAAAAGACGCGTCCTTTGTCTTATCCCAGAAGTCGGACAAGTCGTTGGCATCCCAGAACTCGCCGATTTCCCTATACGATGAAGCCTGTGATACTGAACTCCTATGCTTTCTCATATTGTCTCCTTTCCGCCTTCGTCATATCGCGGCCCGAAAGTATCAATGCGCGTCCATCAGGCTTACGGACAAAAAAAACGATTAAGCGGCGGCCGCCGTCGGCCTTGCCCATTGCCGCGTAAACATCCTCACCCGGGCGGTGCCCTTTCTCGACAAATTTAAACAATGGTTTGTTGGATAATATCTCTCTGACCTCATCTTGATGGAGATTGTGTTTTCGCAGTAATTTTTCAACGATATCATCAATCCAGATGATTCCATTGATCCTCAAATTTCAGCCCCTTCAATTACGGATATTAGCGTTAACTCCACCAAATCTTATCATTTCCCGGTAGTTTTGTCATCACGAATCCAGCGCATCCCTATAGACGGCAAGCGTCTTTTCCGCGCAGGCGGCCCACGAAAAGAGCGCGGCCCGCGTAAAACCCTTCTCGCGCATCTCGCTCCTTAACGTCTCGCTGCCAAGCACCCTGTCAATCGCCCCTGCTATCGCGCCGGTGTCCGTCGGGTCAACCATAATACCGGCGTCCCCGACGACCTCCGGCAGGGACGTTACGTTCGAGCTTACGACCGGGCATCCGCAGGCAAAGGCCTCGAGCGGAGGGAGGCCAAAGCCCTCGAAGAGCGAAGGAAAGACAAAAACTCGAGCCATGGAATAGAGGACGGGCAAATCGTCTTCCTCGGCCTCTCCGATGAATTGCACCCTGCCCTTTACGCCAAACCTCTCGACTGATGCGTAAACATCCGCCCGTCTCTCCTCGACTTTCCCGGTCAGCACAAAGGCGCACCCGTGCGCATTTTTGAGGCGTGAATACGCCTCGATAAGACGCACGAGATTTTTTCGCGGCTGGTGGCTGCCGGCGTAAAAGATATATTCTCCTTTAATTCCGTACTTCTCCCTCACCTCAGAGCGCCTTTTGCCGTCTTTCTCAGGTTTGAACATTTCGCCCACCCCGTTCGGGATGGCCGTAACCTTCGCCGTGTCAACGCCAAGATGCGCGATGATGTCATTTTTGGAATACTCGGAATCGGTGATAATCTTGCGCGCCGCGCGTGAAACTATTTTAAACATGACCCGCGCATAGATATACGCTGCCCTGCTCGGACAAGCGGCGGGGTTTAAATAATAAATAAGGTCGTGTATGGTAACAACCGAGGGCTTGAAGTTCACGACAGGCATGTTGAAACTCGGATAATGGAGGATGTCCGCGCCAGTGCCTTTCATCTCAAACGGCAAAAACACCTGCTCGCCCATTGAATAAACCGGGATATTCCGAGAGGCCTTTATTATTTTGAGATTTTCGATATCCGGAAGCGGGATGTTTTTTTCACCAAGCAGCACGGCGAAGGAATCCCCGGCAGATATCGCGGGCAGGTTTATGACGAGGTTCTGGATGTAGCGGCCTATGCCGGTATACGTTATCATGCGGCCGTCAATTGCGACTTTCAAAAAAAATAACCCCCAAAGGAAATCACCCGTAGAGCCGATGAAAAGGGCTGTCCCCTCTTTTATATCGTTACGGGCGCGGTGTCAACAAGTATAGAGAGATGTGAAATGGCGAGCGGGGACTGAGTTTGACGCATCTCAACCTCAGTCCCCGCGTTTATTGGGGAGGATTTTGGGAAGGAACGCAATACCTTTATGCGGTCAGACCGCCTTTGAATACGCTGTATCGGAGTGCCCGGTTGGTTGGATCTTCTTATACTCGTCCATCACGAGGTCTTCGAGCATCTGCCTCGTGGGTTTGTCAAGCGGATGCACGAGGTCCCTGTATGTCCCGTCCTTCATCTTTTTGGCGGGCATGGCGACAAAAAAACCGGTCGTGCCTTTAATTACCTTCATGTCCCTGATGACGAAGCAGTCGTCGAGCTTTACGGTCACGTATGCCTTGAGCTTTTCATCCCCGTCCACCGGTAGCACCTTCACTTCCGTGATTCTCATGTGCGCCTCCTTTTTTGATGTAATTGAAGGGTTTAAAAATACCCAAACGTCCGTTGAATTGTTTTATTGGTATCCGTTAACTATGCAATGGTGATGCCAAAATTAAGACTAATAAATTAGACTTACAAATCGAATAGTTTAACTTATAGGAAGGTAAAAATAGCTTACGCCGGCTAAATTTTATGCATCAATTTACGTGCACTTGCACAAAAAAATGTGTAATTTATGTAACCAAAAGCATGATGCGCAGCATGGATTACGGCGTTGACTTTGGGCGATGATTGGTTTAGTCTATGAACGACAGCCGTAGGGCCAAAGATATTTTTCAGAGGGAATAACCCGCATCGGACAAATTCCATGACAAAAAAACTTACCTATACGGAGGCAGGAGTTGACATTGACGAAGGCGGACGTCTCGTTGACAATATCAAGGCCGCAGTCCGTTCCACCTACAGAAAAGAAGTTATTGGCGACATCGGCGGGTTCGGCGCGCTCTTCTCAGGCAGATTCAAAGCTCTGAAAGATCCGGTGCTCGTGTCCTCGACCGACGGGGTTGGCACCAAGCTCAAGGTCGCGTTCATGACCGGCATCCACTCGACAATCGGGATAGACCTCGTTGCCATGAGCGTAAACGATATATTGGTCAGCGGAGCCGAGCCGCTCTTTTTTCTCGATTACTTC